>URQA01000025.1 GCA_900549885.1 uncultured Eubacteriales bacterium
TGCGGGCGGACAGCCCGGCGATCCCCAGGGCAGGCAGGGCCCAGAAAGGCTGGATCATATTGGTCCACTGATCGCCCCAGGCAATGGCCATGGCGGCACGGCCATAATCGATGCCCATTTCGGTGGCAGCGGGCATCACGATGGGAGCCTGCACAGCCCACTGGCCGCCGCCGGAGGGGACAAAGAAGTTTACGATGCCGGCGGACAGGAAGGTGAGCATGGGGAAGGTGACGTTATTGGAGATGTTGGTGAAGAAGTTGGCAATAATGGAGGCCAAAGAAACGCCGTCGCTGTTGGCGGCCACCATCAGGCCCATGATGCCGGCATAGAAGGGGAACTGGAGCAGGATACCGGCGGCACCGGAGGCGGCCTCTCCGATGGCGTCTACATATTTCCGCAGGTCGCCGTGGAGCAGGATGCCCAAGAACATGAAAATCATGTTGACGATATTGAGCCCCAGGTTGAAGCCATTATTTACAAAGTAATAGACGATGTAGGCAAAACCGAGCACCAGCGTGATGACCCACAGGATCTTGTTGTGCTCGATTTTGGCGGCAGGGGTGTCAACGACATACGATTTCTCTTCCTCGTCCACGAGGAGGGCGGGGTCCACGACGATGGTGTGTGCGGCATCAGGATGCATGGCATAGTTGACAAAGGGCATCAGCACCAGAATGACAAGGCACATGATGAGGTTCATAGGATGAAGGATGGTAGCCGTGGTGGGAGCCTGATAGGCCACCCCCAGAATCTCGGTGGTGCTGGAGAGCTGAAGAGGAATGGAACCGGAAAGGCCGGCGTGCCAGATCACAAAGCCGGAATAGGCGGAGGCAATCAGCAGGGGATAATCCACATCCCGTACCCGGCGGGCCACAGCCTTGGCCAGCAGGGCGCCGGCAATCAGGCCAAAGCCCCAGTTGAGCCAGCAGCAGATGGTGGACACGAAGGTGGTAACCAGGATTGCGCTCTTTTTGTCGTGAGCCAAGGTGGCAATCGCTGCCAGCGCCTTCTTGCACGCCTTGGCGGAGGCCATGGCGGAGCCCAGCACCAGCACCAGGGCCATCTGCATGGCGAAGGACAGCAGGCTCCAGAAGCCATCCTTGACTTCGCCCTGGCCCCCCCAGGACCACACCAATTCCAGGGGACCCTGCTGCGTACCGATCATGGCAGCGATAAAGACCACGATGGTCAGGATGATGGCGAACAGGAATGGATCCGGAAGCCACCGGTTCACAACCTGCACGCAGCCATTGGTAAAGCGTTTGAACATGAAACAACCTCCTCTGTATCTCTCTCCGCCACATACACTCCATGGCAGGAACTGTCTAAATCATAGCAACCTACTTCTGTCGTGTCAATAAAAACCTATAAGTCTAGTATAAATTCTACAAAGCCATATTGAGAACCGGCAGGTTTCCTTCTCCTACCATCCTCATTTCTTCATGGACATACCCAGGCCCCCACCGTCTTCTACGGGCGGTGAGGGCCTGGGTATGGGGTTTGCAGTTATTCGAAGGGCGCCATCTCCCAGCGGATAAAGTAGCCCTGTGGATGCTTGCAGACGGGGCACACGGCGGGAGCCATGGTGGCGTCGATAATTTGGCCGCAGTTGAGGCACATCCACTTGACCTGAACATCGGACACAAACAGCTTGTCCTGCTCCAGCAGCTCAGCAAACTTGCCGAAGCGGTCGCCATGGGTCTTTTCAATTCCGGCAATCATGGAGAAAATGTGGGCAATCTCCGGGAACCCCTCCTCCTGGGCGGTTCTGGAAAAGCCCGCGTAGTCGTGGTCCCACTCCTGGTACTCATTGTGCTGGGCCGAGCGAAGGTGGTCCAGAATGTCGGGAAACAGCTCTACGGGGTAGGTGCCGTCCACCTGAAGGTTCTGACCGGACACCTGCTCCAGCAGGTTGTAGAACACCTTGGCGTGGGCCCGTTCCTGGTCCGCGGTGAAGGTGAACACGCTCTCCAGTACATACAGGTTCTTCCTTCGGGCCAGTCCGGCTGCGAAGGTGTAGCGGTTGCGGGCCTGACTCTCGCCGGCAAAGGCCCGCATGAGATTGAGTCTGGTTTCACTTTGTGCAAAATCAGCGGACATAAAAATCCCTCCTGTTTTATGGATACCGTAAGCATATCCACAACCAGAAAAAACCATACAAAAAAGTACAGCAAAGTTCTCCGGCGGTTAGCACAGCACAGAGCATACGGACTCGAAACCCCTGAGCGGGATGTTTCTTTGCTCTCAAACCGTGTTCTGTTTCGACAGGTCTTCTGATTTATCGGATTCCCTGTGGAAATTTTTCCATTCCTATGGTATACTGAAAACTGATTTAATCCACGAAACAGGTAGGGATACACGGTGAAAGAGCGCAATGTAATGTTTACCGAGACTGATTTTAGAATTCTGGACTCTTATAAATCGGTGCTGGATGGTCTGGCTGCTTACCTTGGGGATGGATACGAGATCGTATTGCACAGCCTTCACGATTTGGACCATTCCGTAATCAAAATTATAAACGGTCACTATACTGGCCGACGCGAGGGCTTCCCCATCACAGACCTGGCTCTGTCCATGCTGGCAAAAATCGAGGAACGGCCCGACACAAACTGCATCACTTACTTTAACCGAAACCAGAAAGGCGAACCCCTTAAATCGGCCACCATTGTAATTCGCAATCATAGCCGCATGGCTATCGGCCTGCTGTGCATCAACTTTTACATGAACACCTCGGTGTTTCAATTTCTGCAGAATATGACTCCGCCCGCCGCACAGACTCCGGATTCTCCCGTGGAGGAGAGCTATGTAGAGAATGTGGATGAACTGATTGTCCAGGCGGTGACCGAAGCCAGCCAAAAGGTTCAGAACGACAGCGCCATTTCAAACGCCAACAAAAACAAAGAGATTGTCAGTATCCTTTACCAGAGGGGAATCTTCAACCTGAAAGATGCGGTCGTCAAGGTCGCTGGCCTCATGGGTATCTCCAAGAACACGGTTTATATGCATGTACGCAATCTCAATCACGGCTGAAAAAGGCTGGAACCGGTTTGGTTCCAGCCTTTTTTATAATCAGGGCTTTTTGTGGAGAATCGCGCCGTCCGGGCCCTCATAAATCCGGTCCCACCCGGTCAGGATCGATATGGTCAGCACAACAAAGAGGACCATGGGATAGAACGCCCCACTGAAAATCTGCAGCGGGGTCACCGCAGGCAGATAGGAGTACTCCTCCAGCAGCGGCTCAATGGACGAGGCCGAGATGAAGATGAAGGCGCTGATAAAAGGGAGGATTGCGGGGAAGGTGTTGGCGTAGCCTGTCAGGAAATTGGCGCGCCGGTAGGGGTGAATCTGGTGTCTGGCGCCCAGCTCATCAGCCACGGAGCCGAAGGTAAGTACCGAGGCGCTGGTCACACCTCCCACCAACAGGGTGGTAAGCATGGAGCCCAGCCCAATGAGCAGCTCAGCCCCGCGGGCCGTGCGCGCAAACCGGCTGTTGCAGATGCCTTGAATCATGCGCTCCATCGTGCCGCTCTCGTTGAGTACGCCCATGGCGCCGAACAGGGCCATGCAGAACAGGCAGATACCGATCATGCCGGTAAAGCCGTTATAGATAAAGCCGGTGGCCGCGCCGTTCTCCACCCCCAGGATGTCAGAGGGACCGAAGGTGCCGGAGAGCAGGCCCACGGCAATGCCCGAGACGAGGCCCGCCGTGACGGCCTTGAAGATATCGCGGGTGCGGATCGACACAAACAGGAGGACGGCCACTGGGATGAGCATGATGAGGCCCTTGGGATCCATGTTGGCCTGAAGGATCTCATCCGCCCCTTCCATGACTGCGCCGCTGCCGCCGCCGAATACGGCGAAGAGTACCAACGCGATGCCGCCGGCGATCAGGGCGTATTTCAGTCGGTAACCCACCGTGCCGGCGATATCGGCATAACCCTCCTTGGTTCGGAACCGTTGGTTGGTTGTGGATGCAATGGTCACATCAGAGATGGGGGCCAGGTTATCGCCGAAAATTGCACCGGAGAGGATCGCGCCCGCCAGGATTGCGGGGTGGCTGCCCAGCAGGATTCCCGCCGGATACAGGATGGGAAACACCGTGGTCAGGGTCCCGATGGAGGAGCCGGTAGCCGTGGTAATCAGACAGGCGGCCAGGAATGTAAAGGCCGTAAAGATGCTGCCCGGCATACCGACCATGTGTGCCATCCAGACAAAGCCCTGGGATACCCCGCTGATGGCCATCAGCTTGGTAAACATACCAATGACCAGCAGGATCACCACAATACTTACGGAGGTGGAGCTTCCGATTCCACGCAGCACCGCATCCCAGTAGGCACCATAGGTTTTGCAAAACAGCGCGCCTATCAGCAGCCCCAGGAAGCCGCCCACCGCCAGGGCGTTCATATCAAAGACCTTGTAGCCCACAAAATAGACCACACAGAATACCAGGAAAATAAGCATGGGTACAACGGACCACCACTGTCCGCCCCGGAACTCAACCGGATATCTCTTTCTCTCTTCCATTGCTCAGGAAACCCCCTTCTCCTTTCCCAGCTTCATGAGTGCGGCTTTGACACGCTCCAGCGCCGCCACCATCTGCGCGTCCTCCCGGAAGGCTCCGAATACAATCCGCAGGTGTCCCTCCCCTTGTGCGCCGTACGGGGTGCCGGCGTTCACCACCACGTTGGCCTCCTTGATGATGTAGGCGTTGACCTCATCGGCGGTGCCGAGCCGGGACACATTCACCCAGCAGAGGAAGGTGCTCTCCGGCATGGCCATGGACACACCGGGAATGGAGTTGAAGATCTCATAAACGATTTTGCGGCGGCGGTCAAAGATGCGGTTGTACTCCTCCAGGAAAGAGGCATCCTTCAACGCAGCAATGGCTCCCAGTTGAGAGGCGGTGTTGGTGGCTCCGATCACGCTTACGGCGCTGCCATAGTACACATCCATGATGTGGTCGTCCGCCACGATGTAAGCCACCCGGTAGCCGCTGAGCGCCATTCCCTTGGAGATGGAGCATACCGTGACGGTGCGTTCCCACATGCCTGGCAGGGACGCAAGGGTGACAAACTCCACCCCGTCGTACACCGAGTCCTCAAACGCTTGGTCGCACACCACAATCAGGTCGTTCTTAACTGCAAATTGGGCCAGCTTCTCCAGACTCTCTCTGCGCATAACGGTAGTGGTGGGGTTGTTGGGGTTGGTAAGGACAATCATTTTGGTGTTTGGCGTCAGGCGTTTTTCGAACTCCTCGATCTCCAGTTGGTATCCGTTCTCCTCCCGCAGGGGGACCGGCACCGTTACACCGCCGAGGATTCTGGCGTTCAGGAAGTTGTTTGGATAGCTGGGGTCGGGCACCATGACCTCATCGCCTGGGTCAATGAAGGGCATCATTGCAAACATCAGGCCGGCATCTGAACCGGGTGTAATAATTATGTTGCGCTCCGGGTCCACATCCAGGTGGTTGAATGCCTTGAGCTTTTTCGCCAGTTCCATTTTCAGCTCCATGTTGCCGATGGGCATGGTGTAATGGGCGGATGTCCCGTCCTCCAGCCCCGCCAGAGTAGCCCTTTTCACGTGCTCCGGGATCGCCGGGTCGGGATAGAAGGGGTCGGCCCAGCACATCAGAGCCGCGCCGTTGGCAATGAGGTCGTTCAATGCCGTTCCCACATCGGCTTTGGAGACTTTTTCAAACAGTCCCCCCTGAATTCCCCGGAACTTTTTGCTGATCTTATCCTGGACGCTCATATTCCATACTCCTTTCTCTTCTGCTTTACGGCAAATTCCGGTCCCCAATCATATATAAGCGGCTGTCAGTCCAGTTCGGCAACCGCCTCAATCTCACACAGGGCTCCCTTGGGCAGATCCTTCACCGCCACACAGGAGCGGGCAGGCTTGGAGGTAAAATACCTGGCATATACCTCGTTGAAAGCGGCAAAGTCGGCAATGTCGGCCAGAAAGCAGGTGGTCTTGACCACCTTTTCAAAACCGGAGCCAGCAGCCTCCAGAATAGCGCCCACATTTTTGCAGCTCCACTCTGCCTGGGCGGCGATGCCTTCGGGCATGGCCCCGTCGGCGGGATTCACCGGAAGCTGGCCGGAGGTAAACAGAAGCTTTCCGGTGGAAATCCCCTGGGAATAGGGTCCAATGGCGGCGGGCGCCCCTTTTGTCTGGATAATGTTCATAAGAAATCGTCCTCCTCTATTTTTGATTCTGTGCAGATTATATCACTGAAATTTATTTTAGTCAATGCATTTTTCTTTATTTCAAAAAAACCGTCCTCCCTCGTACGAGGGAAGACGGTTTCGGGAACGCTCCCGCGATTTGAATTACAGCATTTTCTCCAGCTCGGTTCGGATGGCCCGGATGAACTCCAGGGAGGTGACACCCCTGGCGGGGATCTCCCCATCCCACAGGCCCACCAAATCCTTTGTCATGGTGCCCCCCTCGATGACAGCGATGGAGGCGGCCTCCAGGTCGTCCGCGAAGTCCATCAGGGCGGGGATCTTGTCCAGCTCCCCCCGCTTCCGCAGGGCGCCGGTCCAGGCGAAGAGGGTGGCGATGGGGTTGGTGGAGGTCTCCTTGCCCTCCAGGTACTGGTAGTAGTGCCGGGTGACGGTGCCGTGGGCGGCCTCGTACTCGTAGTTTCCATCCGGGGAAACCAGCACGCTGGTCATCATGGCCAGGGAGCCAAAGGCGGTGGACACCATATCGCTCATCACATCGCCGTCATAGTTCTTGCAGGCCCAGATAAAGCCGCCCTTCGAGCGGATGACCCGGGCCACCGCGTCGTCAATCAGGGTGTAAAAATAGGTGACGCCCGCCTGCTCAAATTTGGCCTTATATTCCTTCTCGTACAGGTCCGCGAAGATGTCCTTAAAGGTGTGGTCATACCGCTTGGAAATGGTGTCCTTGGTGGAAAACCACAGGTCCTGCCGGGTGTCTAGGGCGTACTGAAAACAGGAGCGGGCAAACGAGGTGATGGACCTATCCAAGTTGAACTGGCCCTGAAGCACACCGGGGCCGTCAAAATCCTGGATGGTCTGGCGATGCTGGGTGCCGTCGGCGTCGGTGAACACCAGCTCCGCCTTACCCGGACCGGGTACCCGGTACTCCGTGGCCTTGTACACGTCGCCGAAAGCGTGGCGGGCGATGGTGATGGGCTTCTCCCAGTTTTTCACCACAGGCGAGATGCCATTGACCATGATGGGAGCGCGAAACACTGTGCCGTCCAGGATGGCCCGGATGGTGCCGTTGGGGGATTTCCACATCTGGGACAGCTTGTACTCCTCCACCCGCTGGGCATTGGGAGTGATCGTGGCACACTTGACGGCCACGCCATATTTTTTTGTGGCTTGGGCCGCCTCCACGGTGACCTGGTCGCTGGTGGCCTCTCGGTTGGGCAGACCCAGGTCATAGTATTCCGTTTTCAGGTCGATGTAAGGCTCCAGCAACTCTTCCTTAATCTGCTGCCAGAGGATGCGGGTCATCTCGTCCCCGTCCATCTCCACCAGGGGCGTTTTCATCTGAATTTTACTCATAGGGTTCTCCTTATCCGTGTGGTCATTCGTAGCTGGGCCGGTCCGGGGCGCTGGCCGGAGGCTCCGGTTCAGGTCCAGGCTCCGGCTGGGGCTCAGGTTTGGGCTGCTGGGACTCCTCCGGGGGGAGCGGGGGCTGAGGTGGTTGGGGGGACTCATACTGGGGGCGGACGGGGACGTGGTCATCGTACCGCCCCTCCCAGACGCCGCTGTTCTGGTCGGCCTGGCGGCTCCAGTCGTAGAACTTGGCGTGGGCACCGGTGAAATAGGGCTGGAGCCAGATCAGCAGCGGAACCGCGCACAAAAAGGCCGCCAGCACCACCACAATCATACCAGCAAAGGCTCCGGTTGGAATCGCCATTCCCAAGCCGGAAAACCAGATACCGCCCAGCACCGTCATCCCAATCCAAACCACCACCACTACGATGAGATACACCAGCAGATACCAGCCGATGAAGGACAGCTCCAGCACAAACAGGTGCCACTTGCGTCCCCGCATCATGGCCTTGGACCGGCTGATGGCCTCCAGGGCGTCCACCCTCTCGTCCAGCAGGATGTAGTTGGCCATGGAGTAGCGCAGACTGATGGCTATCACCCCGGCTGCCAGCGCCAGAAGGGCAGCAAAGGCGATCAAGCTGGTCAAAAAGGAGTTTCCAAACAGCAAAGTGGCCAGGAATATGACCACAACAGCTCCTAACGTCATGAGCAGCGTCCACAGAAAGGTAAACACCGTCACCAAAAATCCGGTGAGCAGGACCCAGCCCAGTTGGGGAAGGGCGCAGGCCAGACGACCATAGCTGGGATCCTTCCGGCGGACCATATCCAGACAGTAGCCCTGGTAGCCGAAGCTCAGCGTCCAGGTAATTAAAGATGAGAGCAGGGCAAAGAGCATACTGATGCCCGCCACGGAGCCAACGCTCCCGAACAGCTCCACCACGGCCTGCACCAACTCCTCGTCGCTGATCAGGCCGTACTCCGCCATCTCAACCAGTCCCATCAGGTCCATAAGCTCCTGTATCCCCCCGGCGGTCATCCAGCTCTGCAGCCACTGGATCAGGCCTGTCAGGGCGGCGCTCACCAACAGGAAGATCAGCGTAGCCAGCAGCGGACGGGGCCGGATCAGGCGCATATCCTCTTTTACCTCGTATTTCAGCGCGGCGCGGTCATAGTTCATGGTGGTCTCCCCTTTCTCTATTATCTATGTTCTATTTTACTGCCCACCCCGTCTTTTTGCAACCATTTCTTTCCGTCCCTCTCTGTGCACTGCGCATGTTTCAGCGACTCAGCATTGTTTGCTGTGCACATGGCCTGTCTCCTATTTTCTGTGCTATACTGCAAGAAGCAATGTCGTTTCGTGTCATGCGTTTGGAAGGAGAGAATACCATGAGCGTCAAGTATCCCCACGTGTTGTCCCCCCTGGTCATCCGGGGCAAGGTGCTGAAAAACCGGCTGGAGGCATCTAACTCCCTGCCCCATTTCCTCCAGGGCCCGGAGTCCTACCCCGCCGACTCCGTCATCACCCATTACGCCAATAAAGCCAAGTCGGGAGCCGCCATCGTTACCTGCATGGGCATCAACAATTTTTCCCGGGGCACCCGGGTCCCTATGGAGGCGGACTTCACCCACTTCCCCGACTTTGACCTGTACGATCCAGCCAGTCAGAACTACCTGATGCAGATGGTGGACGCCATCCATTACCACAACTCCATCGCCTGCATGGGCATCTTTGTGGGTCCCCCCTCCGGCTACCCCCTGGAGAAGGAGGACGGCTCCGTGGAGGTGCTGAAGGTAGGGGACATCGCCGCATCCAAGCCTATCACCCAGGACCTGGACCCCCACAACCAGGTGGATATGTTCACCAAGATGATGATGCCCGCCGTATATAACTGCACTTCGGAGCACATGGACTTCATCGCCAAGAGCTATGCCCAGCAGGTGAAGGTGCTGAAGTTCCTGGGCTTTGACATGGTGTCCATCCACCTGTGCTACCGGGGCCAGCTGCCCACCCAGTTTCTCTCCCCCCTGACCAACAAGCGCCAGGACGAGTACGGCGGCAGCCTGGAAAACCGGGCCAAGTTCCCTCTCCAGTGTCTCAAGGCCGTACGGGAGGCCGCCGGCCGGGATATGATCGTGGAGATCCTCTTCTCCGGGGAGGAGCCCGAGGGAGGCTATGACATGGACGAGGGCATTGAGTTTCTGAAGATGGCCGAGCCCTATGTGGACGTCGTCCAGTTCCGAGCGGGGGTGGCCGACCCCAACCATCCCATCCCCTTTGAGCTCCAGCACACTCCCTTCCTGAAGTACGCCGAGCACGCCAAGAAGAGCGGCCTGAACATGAAGATTGCCTGCGTGGGCGGCTTCCACTACTTTGACGATGTGGACCAGGCGGTGGCCGAGGGCAAGGTGGACATCGTCTCCGCCGCCCGGGCCTTCATCTCCAACCCCGACTACGGGCAGCTGCTCCAGGAGGGCCGGGATGAGGACTTGGTTCCCTGCCTGCGGTGCAACAAGTGCCACGGACGGGGTCCCCACGACCCCTTTGTGTCTGTGTGCTCCGTCAACCCCAAGGTGGGCATCGAACACCGGCTGGACATCCTGGAGTCCAAACCTCTGCCCTCCATGAAAATCGCCGTCATCGGCGGCGGCCCGGCAGGCATGAAGACCGCCATGGAGCTGTGCGACCGGGGCCACAAGGTCACCCTGTTCGAGGCCGACGAGAAACTGGGCGGCGCCATCAAGCACGCTGAGTATGTGGACTTCAAATGGACCCTCAACGATTTCCGCAAGTATCTCATCCGCCAGGTGGAGAAGCGGGACATCGACGTCCGGCTGAACACCCGCGCCACCCCTGAGATGGTCAGGGCCGAGGGCTTTGACATGGTCATCCCCGCCCTGGGCGCCACTCCCTCCCTGCCCCCCATCCCGGGCATCGACAAGCCCCATGTCATGGTGGCCACCCAGTCCATGATTCATCCCGAGACCGTAGGACAGAACGTGGTGGTTATTGGCGGCGGCGAGGTGGGCGTGGAGGCCGGTATGAATCTGGCCAAAAAGGGCCACAACGTCACCGTGCTGGAGATGCAGGGCAAGCTGGCGGCCGAGTCCACCATGATCCACTACTACTCCATGTTTGAGGAGGCCTGGCTGGCCCTACCCACCTTCCACTGGCAGCTCAACGCCACCGTCACCGGAATCCAGGATGACTGCGTCACCTATAAGGACCAGGAGGGCGCGGAGCACGCCATCCCCTGCGACAGCGTGGTGGTGTCTCTGGGCATGAAGCCGCTGACCGACGAGGCTCTGTCCTTCTACGGCAGCGCCGACCGCTTCGCCCTGGTGGGCGACTGCCGCAAGAGCGCCACCGTGGAGCAGGCCATGCGCTCGGCCTACGCCGTGTCCCACAGCGTTTGATCTACTTGCTTTGAGCAGAACACTCTCCCTTCCGCCCAGCGGGCCAGACTGTTCGACAGTCCGGCCCGCTCATTTTTTCCGCAGCAGCGGAACTTTTTCCCTTCCCCCTGCGTCTATTACAAATAGTTACAAACCTTAATAAAACCTTAAAACTTTTGTCACCAAAATGTTGTTGTTTTCCAGTGACCCACCCACTACACTAAAGCCAGTTAAACTGGCCGTTTTGTGTCCCGCCCCTTTTCCGGGACACTCTGAGCGGCATTCAGCGACAGGCATTCTGCCTCTGACGGGGACAAGCCCCCGCCCATATCACAAACAGGAGGAGCAGTACCATGACGGAACTTCAGACCCCCGCCCCTACCCAGACCATGCCTCCCACCAGGTTGGCGCCCCGCAAGCCCTCCCGAAAGAAGCTCATCCGGCGCGTCATCGCTATCGTGGTTGCCGCCGCTATCCTGGGGGGCATCATATTCGGCATGTGGTTCCTGGTGTTCCGCAAGGCGGACAGCCAGGGGGACATTTACTTTGAATACGCCTCCATCGGCTCCATTCAAAGCACCGCCCAAGGCAGCGGCAGCGCCTCCGCCAAGGAAAGCGCCACCATCACGGTTCCCGCCAACGGCACGGTGCAGGAGCTGTTGGCCGCCGTGGGTGACACCGTCACCGCTGGACAGCCGCTGTTCACTATATACAGCCAGACCGCACAAGACGCGCTGGCCGCCGCACAGGAGCAGATGAACGCCCTGAATGAAAAGCAGGCCAGCCTCACCCTCCGGGCCCCTTTCTCCGGCAAGCTCGTGGAGGTTACGGAGTTTCATGACGGCGACATCGTAGGGGAAGGTTCTACTGTAGCCACACTGGTTAATGATAAAAAGCTCAAGGTGTCCCTTTATTTCAGCTATGCCTATGATGGGATGATTCAGAAGGGACAGACCGCTGAAATCTCCATTCCCTCTATGATGTACACCACCTCCACCGGCAAGGTGGAGGAAATCAACAAGGTTAGTTACATCACCCCCGAAGGGGGCGTCTATTTTGAGGTAGTGCTGTCCTTTGACAACCCTGGTACTCTCACCGCCGGCATGGCTGCTTCGGCCTGGCTCACCGCCGCCGACGGCACCCCCATCTACCCCTATGACAGCGGCACCACCGACTATTACCAGACCCAGGTTCTCACCACCAAAGCCGGAGGTCCCTTGGTGCGCAGCAATCTGCATAACTACGCCAATGTGTCCTCTGGCGACGTGCTGCTGACCATGAGCGGAGAATCCCTGGACGAGCAGATAACCACCGCCCGGGAAGCCCTGGAAAAAGCTCAGGCAGATATGGCTGCCTTGAACGCCGTGGCCCCCATTGACGGCTCCATCGTCTCCTGCACTCTAGTCGAGGGCGGCGAGGTAAAGGCAGGAGACGCAGTGGTTACCATCTCCAATACCACCACTATGGTGGTGAGCATCACCTTGGACAACCAGAATATCGGCTTTGTCAAATTGGGGGACCTCATTACCCTTAACGACTACAACGGCAATACCTACATGGGTACCGTCACCAACATCAGCACCCAGGGCGAGGTGGGCCAGGGCATGTCCACCTTCCCCGTCACCTTAGAGGTAGATAACTCCGCCGGTACTTTGTACGCCGGGTCCTGGCTGGACTATTCCTTTGTCACCAGCCAGTCGGCTGACTGCGTACTGGTACCCACCACGGCGGTAAAATCTGTCCTAGACGCCCAAGGAAACAAGCAAACGGTGGTCTTTGTCTACCGAGATGAGCGGCCGGACAACACGGTGGAGCTAGATCCCTCCATCACCGGCGTGCCCACAGAGGAGGACGGTTACTACCCCGTCCTGGTGGAGACAGGCATCAACGACACGAAATCAGTGGAAATCGTCTCCGGTGTCAACGACGGCGATCAGGTGTTCATCAACTATACCGTCACCGAGGGCAGCGACAGCAGCAGCGGCGGCATCGTGTTAGGGTAAGGTGGCGTTATGCTCATCGACATCAAAGACCTCTATAAGATCTATAACGAGGGTCAGGAGAGCGAGGTGCGGGCGCTGGACGGGGTCTCCCTTCAGATCGATAACGGAGAGTTCGTGGCCATCGTGGGGGCCTCCGGATCAGGCAAGTCCACACTGATGAACGTGCTCGGCTGTCTAGATGTGCCCACCTACGGGCAGTATTTTCTGGATGGCACCGACGTCACCTCCCTGTCAGACAAGCAGCTGGCCCGCATCCGTAACCAAGAGATCGGCTTTATCTTCCAAGGGTATAACCTACTCCAGGAGCTGGACGCCCTGGACAACGTCATCCTCCCCCTCATCTACCGGGGCACTCCCATCTGGGACCGTGCTGACATAGCCATGGCCGCCTTGGCCCGGGTGGGGATGGACGGCCGGGCTCACCATCATCCCAGCCAGATGTCCGGTGGCCAGCAGCAGCGGGTGGCCATCGCCCGGGCCATCGCCACCCATCCGCCCATTATCATGGCCGACGAACCCACTGGCGCGCTGGACTCCAAGACTGGTCGGCACGTGCTGGAGATCCTCCAGCAGCTCTACCGGGAGGGAACCACCATCCTGCTCATCACTCACGACGACTCCATCGCCGCCACTGCTCCCCGGGTGGTGCGGCTGAGCGACGGAAAAATCATCTCGGATGCACCCCAGGAGGTGGATTGGCTATGAATCTGGCGCAGGCCTTCAAAATGGCCTTCAAATCCATTGCCTCGAAAAAGACCCGCTCCTTCCTGACCATGCTGGGCATCATCATTGGCGTGGCTTCGGTGGTCATCATGGTATCGGTGGTCCAGGGACAGAACCGGAAAAACATGGAGTACTTCGAAAAGATGGGGGACAACAAGATCCAAGTCTACGCCTATCAATACTATAACACCTCGGGGGATATCTCCGAGCTGTTGTATGAATACTGCCTGGGAATGCAGGACCTGGTATTGGGCATTACCCCCAACATCGAAAGCTATCAGACCATGACCATCAAATATGGCGCCAAAACCTTTTCCACTGACAACTACGACGACTGGTCCAAGCGCATCAGCGTCAAGCTAGGCTCTGACCAGTATGGGGTGTGCAACAACTATACGCTGGGGGGCGGCCGGGAGTTGTCCTTCCTGGACGTAGATAAGACCAACCGGGTGTGCGTACTGGGCAGCGGGGCCAAGGAGCAGCTGTTCGACTTTGTGGACCCGGTGGGAGAGACTATCCAGATCAACGGCCAGTCCTTCCTGGTGGTAGGCTGGTATGAGCCCATGGATCTGGAAGGCCGGGAGGACCTAGACAATATCATTGTCATCCCCTACACCTTTAACCGCACGCTGAACAACAACCAGCAGATCGACAGCTACATCGTCAAAGCCAGAAGCGCTCAGGCCACTGTCCAGGCCATGACTAAGCTGACGGCCTACCTCACCGGGTTCATCAACGATCAAAACGGCTACTGCCAGGTATACAGCGACAATAGCTCCGCTGACGCGCTGCAAAACCAGAATACCATGCAGGCCATGGTGTTGGGCGGCATCGCCGCCATCTCCCTGCTGGTGGGCGGCATCGGCATCATGAACATCATGCTGGTCACCGTTACCGAGCGCACCCGGGAGATCGGCATCCGCAAAGCCATCGGCGCGGAGCGCAAGAGCATCATCGTCCAGTTCCTCATCGAAGCGGCGGTGATCTGCGGCATCGGGGGCCTCATTGGCATCTTCATCGGCTATCTGGGCACTCTGATCGCCGGAAAATTTTTGCTGGGCGGCATGATTTTGTGGCCCGGCACCGCCATCACCATCGGTGCCTTCGCCTTTTCCGTGGTGCTGGGCGTCATCTTTGGGCTCTACCCCGCAGTCAAAGCCTCCGGTCTGCAGCCGGTGGAAGCACTGCGGGCGGATTAAACATATCAAGAGAGGAGCAAGCAATTTATGCAATGGAAACGACTGCTGGCCGCCCTGCTGGCCTGTGCCAGCCTGGCGGTCCTGGCACTGCCGGCCAGTGCCGGCTATTTCCCCGATGTCACCGACCCCGAGATGGCCCGCGCGGCGGACACCCTGTATGCCCTGGGAGTAGTAGACGGCGGGGACAAGGGCCTGTTTCAGCCCATGGACAACCTCACACGGGTGCAGTTCTGCAAAATGGCCATTGAGATCATGGGCCGGGGCGAGGAGGCCAAGGCCCAGATGAACCGTACCATCTTCACCGACGTGGCCAGCACCCACTGGGGCCGGGGTTATGTAAATCTCGCCGCCACCATGGTCATTGACGAGGAAAACAAGACCCGCCTCATGTTGGGCACCGGCAATGGAAAGTTTGAGCCTGACCGGGCCATCTCCTATCAGGAGGCGGTCACCCTGATGCTGCGCATTCTGGGCTACTCCGCCGAGGCTAACGCCTCCTGGCCCACCGGCGCCATCCGTACCGCCACTGAACTGGGGCTGGACAGGGGGCTGAACATCGCCGTTCCCTCCGCTGCTGTCACCCGGGGCCAGGCGGCCGTCCTGTTCAGCCGGATGTTGGCCATCACCCCCAAAGGCGGAGAGAAACCCTACGCCCAGGCCTTGGGTACTTTGGTGGAGGACGTCATCATCCTGTCCACCAATGCCACCATCAACGGCCAGTCCGGCTGGGTTACCACTACCCAAGGCGGGCCATACCGCCCCGTGGGCACGGTGGATAGCAGCCTCCAGGGCCAGCGGGGCGACATATTGCTGGATAAAAACGGCCAGTTTATCACCCTGCTCACCAATAACACCGACAGCGTCACCACCACCATCACCCGGGTCCAGGGCAACTATCTGCACACCGCCAACGGCAGCCGGTACACCTTTGCTGACGATACCCCGGTGTATACTGGTACCAACGGCCAGGTGAGCACCTATAAGGAGATGCTGCCCAGCCTGTTGCCCGGTCAAGCGGTGACCATCTACCTAGATGACGGTCAGGTGGTGGGTATGTTCTGTGCCCGTACCGCCACCGACAGCGGCTTTGTGGTGGTGGAGGGCCGTGCCAGTGCCGCCACCTTCTTCTCCATCACTGGCGGGGAGACCGGCTACACCATCCGCAAAAACGGCGCCGCCATTTCCCTTGGGGACATACAGCCCTACGACGTGGCCACCTACGACCCCATTTCCAAGGTGCTGAACATCTGCGACACCCGCCTGACCTGCGTGTATGAAAACGCTTCTCCCTCCCCTCTGGCCCCCTCCCTCATCACTGCCGCGGGCGGCAATACCTTCCCGGTGATGGCCGGGGCCATGGATAGCCTGGCTCAATTCTCCCTTGGCCAGACGGTGATCCTGCTGTTCACTTCTGATGGCCAGGTGGCCGGGGCGGTCCAGCGGGGCGTTGCGGGCAATGCCATGGGCGTGGTCAGCGGCGACAGCCTCAAGCTTATCGGCACCAATGTCACCTTGAAGGTGGGCGCCTCCGCTGCCGGCATGGACGGCCAGCTGGTGTCTGTATCCGGCGGCTGGGGCGACCTGTCCCTGCGGCCTGTGTCCCTGTCCCACGGCTCGGGTGACTTTGACACCGTACGCATGACCTTGGGCCGACTCCCGGTCAGCTATGGCGTCATGATCTACGAGCAGGGAGCCAATGGTCTGGCCTCCGTATCCCTCTCCTCCCTGCCCTCCAGCGTTCCCTCTTCCCGGATCAGCGGCTACCACACCGACAGCGCGGGCTATGTGGACCTCATCCTCCTCCGGGATTACACTGGGGACACCTATACTTACGGCCGCATCGAACCCGCCAGCAAAACGGTGGAAGTGCCCGTCAAAGGCAAGGAGCCCTTTACCACCAACGAGGAGACCGGAGAGATCCGGGATGCCGAGGGCTTCCTGGTGAACGCTGAAGGCAACCGGCTTGACACAGAGGGCAATGTCCTCACCGAAAAGAAGGAAATCCCTCAGCTGAGATTCGTAGTCCCGGGCAAGAGCACGGTATACGACCTGCCGGACGGCATGTACGCTCCCACCGGCTTCGGTACAATCCGCGTCTTTACCGACCCAAATACGGGCACGGAGTACGCCACTGTCAACTCTTTGCTCACTGCCGTGCCCAACGCCCGCTCCGCCGACTTCTATATCGTGGACGGCGTGACCTATGTCCAGGTGGGCAGCCGGACCTACGAGGTGGCGGACGATGTGCTGTGCTATAACGCTGCAGCCTCCCACGGCTGGTGGTATTGGGACCCCGAGCTGGGCGACTACGCCTACGCAGTGGAGAACCAGTGGTTCGAGACCCTGCTGGAAGCCCGTACCTTCTCCCCCACCCTGACTCTGTATGTAGATTCCACCGGAGGTAAGGTCCGGGTGGTCAGCGCCCAATAAGAATCATCTCTGTATGGGAAAGGCCCTTGTGACCGCACTGGCCACAAGGGCCTTTTTCTCCTCAAGCACCTGCCACCTCCGCTCCTGCTTCACCCTTAGGGGGGAATTTCTTTCCTCCTTGACGGATGGACCGGGAACATATATGATAAATTTGTCGGGCGTTCCGCCCGTCCGCCGTCCGAGATTCTCCCCGCAGCCCCCGCACGGGCGGGTATCTCCTGGCCTGAAGGCCGGCGTTCTGGCGTTTTTTAAACTCCGCAAAAAGAGCCAGGAAGGCTCTGCAGTACCAGAAGGTAGCGCAGATAACACTTTTTGAAAAGGAGTTTTCCCCATGAAGCAAAACAGCACATCCCTGACTCGCAAGCGGCCTGTCTACAACCTGGTCCTGGCCGCCATGTTTCTGGCCTTGGGTATCATCCTGCCCTTCTTCACCGGACAGATTCCCCAGATCGGCAACATGCTGCTGCCCATGCACCTGCCGGTTTTTCTCTGCGGCCTGATCTGCGGCTGGCCCTACGGGCTGGCGGTGGGCTTGGTCTTGCCGCTGCTGCGGCATCTTCTGTTCGCTATGCCGCCCCTGATCTCTGCTGTTCCCATGGCCTTTGAGCTGGCGGCCTATGGCGGTATCGTCGGATTCCTATATGGCCGTTCTCGCTGGCAATGTGTCATAGCGCTGTACCGTTCTTTGCTCGTCGCCATGGTAGTTGGACGCGTGGTATGGGCCGCAGTCCGCATGGTCATGATCGGCGTGGTTCAGGTGCCCTTCAGTCTGGAAATTTTCCTGGCCGAGGGATTTGTCCAAGCCATCCCCGGTATCATCCTCCAGTTGGTGGTCATTCCCGTGGTAATGGTAGCATTAGATCGCACTGGTATGGTTCGCTTCCATAGACATGCACCTGAACTTGCAGACGATGTGTAACCGGAGTCCATCGCATCAATTTATCTCCGCCGGGGGCTTGGACAGAAGTCAGGTCTCCGGCATTTTCCCCTTTTCGCCCCTGTCTAACCAGGGACAAACAGACAGCGCCGCCCTAGGCGGCGCTGTCTGTTATTACGTCACGCTCATAATGAAAATCTGGCACGGGTTCCACGCATCCCACACAGTAGGCAGACACTCCAGCTCAGTGAAGCCCAGGGCGCGGTAAAAGGCGCAGGTCCGGTCATACTCCGGGTAGTGTCCCTCCTGGACCGTCTTGACCTGCAAAAAGGCATAGCCTCGCTTCCTGGCGTACTGATACGCCGCCTCAAAGAGCTTCCGGCCCAGCCCCAGGTGATGGTAGGCCGGGCGCACTCCCATCACGTAGAGTTCCGCCGCCCTCGGCCCCGTCTGTTTCAGGGCCAGAAAGCCTAGGTTCTCCCCACCCTGGCGGGCAGCCCAGAAGGGCAAGTCCCGGCTGTCCTTCACATACTCCGCCGTGCTGTCCGGCAGACCAAACCAGTCCGGCAGATCGGCCAGGATGTCGGCGGCGATGGCCGCGCGCTGATCGGGCTCGTCCACAGGGAGGATTTGATACCGCCGGGCCAGATACTCCTCCCGGGTCAGCTCCAAGATGGAGACCTCAACTTCCCGGCCAAATCGCCGGCTCCGCTCGGTTCCCACCTGCCGGAAGCCCGCGGCCAGATGGATGGCCATAGCCGCCTCCCGGCCCTCCTCGAAACTGTTTTGCAGCTTTGGCACCTTGTCTGTGACAAAGGCCCGCTCCAGCAACAGCTCCAGGGCCTTGCGGCCGTATCCCTTTCCCCGGTGGGGGGCGTACAACAGTACCCCCATGCTCCAGACGTCCGGCCCAGCGGGCTGGAAGTTGACCTCTCCCACAAAGGCCCCGTCCATCCCTCGCTGGAGATAGCCGTAGAACTGCTCTGGCTCATGGCCCACCAGGCGGTCGTGCTCAGCCTGCCAGCCCTCCGGCGGCAGGTCGATGCAGCCGGTATCCGGGTGGTAACCGGAGAAATTGACCTCCCAGCCCGCATTGTAGGCCATGGTGTCTGGGTCGGCCTCCATGGCCTGACGGAACCAGAAGTCCTCCGCTTTGGGCAGATAGACCGACAGCCGCTCCCATCGCTCCACGTCCAGGCGGAAGGTCAGCCCGTCATAGGTGCCGCCTCGGACCTGGCGGATGCCGGGCTTGCGCAGATATTCCACAAAGCCAAGCTTGTTGGCCAGACCGATCATGCGGGTATTGCCCGACCAGGTCTGCGTATACAGCTCCCGGCAGCCCCGGTCCAGCCAGTAGCGGACCCAGGCGGTGAGGGCCTTGGTCCCCCAGCCGCTGGACCAGTAAGTACTGTCGCAGACGGCCAGCCCCAAGGCCACCGGCGTGTCCGGCCCCGGCACCTCGTCCGGCCCGTGTTCCCGCCACTGGAAGTCCTCCGTCATTAGATAGGCGCTCACGGTGCCGATGTGCACCCCCTGGGCGGTGTCGATCTCCAAAAACCAGCGCAGTTCCTCCCCCTTGGGGGCCTTGGTTCGCAGCCAATCCAGCCGCCGCTGGCGGTATGCCTCCGGATCAAAGGTACGAAAATAGTCCTCCTTCTCCCAAGGGGCGTCCCAGAGGCCCCATTGGGTGTCCACCGTGTTCCAGCGCACCTCATCGTCGATATCGCTCTCCCGGTAGTCCCGGAGGAGCACGTCTTTGTATTTCATCTGCATAAAATAGTTTCCTCCAAATTTGGTTTGGAGGGTTTGGGTTCAGGCGCACACCCTCCCGGCGCGCTCCATCTTCTTCCTCATGTATATCCGTCCTTTCTGTCATTTCTATACGGCCTGAGCCGCTGGCAATATTATACCGCCGATGTTCTCCAGTGTAAAGAAACAAATCGGCCGGATCCCCATTGGGGGTCCGGCCTCAGTTCTCTAAAAAGCCTGTATCATTTGCGGCACACACACCGCGCCTTTTCCCAGGCTATGCCTTGTGGTCTTCCACGATGGCGCCGCTGCGGAAGGCGGCCACCAGGGACATCAGATCGTCGATCTGCTCCTGGAGCTGGCGGCCCACGTCGGTCTCCGCGATCTTCATGCGGTGCTCCATGCGCTCGAAGATCACCGAGGTGGAGGCAATGTCCCGGTTGCCCCGGATGGCGTCCGCCCGTCCGGCAAAAGGCTCGTGAGACACCAGGCGCAGGCAGTTGGAGTTGTAGATCAAAGTATAGCCCGCGATGCCCGTGGTCTTTTGGTATGCCTTGCAGAAGCCGCCGTCGATGACCAGCAGCTTGCCGCCCCCCTTGATGGGGCTCTCCCCCTTCTTGGACTTGACGGGGATGTGGCCGTTGATGATGTGGCAATGCTCCCCCTCCAATCCGAATTCGTTTAGGATGCGGTCACACACCTGGGGGTCGTTGTACAGGCGGTAATAGGCGTTCTTGGGCTCGGTCCAGGTGTCCTCGTCCTTGATGAAGCGCCGCTCGAAGGTGGTCATCCGGTCCCGGCCGAAGATGGGGCTGTTCCGCCCGGCCCACAGCCACCACAAAAAGTCCATGCCAAACTGCCGCTCGTCAGAGCCGGGCTTGCTGTAATAGGCCCGGCGGGCGGTGAGGTCGGCGTAGTCCAAAAACGCCTTGCCGGACAGCTCCTTGCAGCCGATGGACAGCTTCAAAAATTCCCCGTCCTCCGTCATGGGGATGCAGCCGTGGAAGAGCACGTTGCCGTTGAACACCTTGTACAGGCTGCCCTTGGAGTACAAAAAGCGCACATGCCGCTGGAGCTTCTGGCTGTACAGGAAGGAGCGGGTGAGCTGGCTGATGAGCTTGTCCTCCTCCGGGGTGAGGGCGTAGGGGTCCTTGGAGTCCACGGTGGGGAAGTCCAGGTCTTCCATGGGGTAGTCGGCCTCCCCGATGCGCACGGTGCCCTTCTCATAGTCGATCTTGTCCAGCAGCAGCCGGTCGTCCATGCCGAAGCTGGGGTTGCGGAGGATCTTCTGCCCCTCCAGCTTGAACAGGATGATGGTGATGGCCTTGTGCATCCGGGCGGCGAGCAGTTTGTCCTTCTCGCTGTACCGGGCCTCGTCGCCGTTGGAGAGCTTGACGGCGAACTGCTTGACGTCGCAGTCCTTATAGACCTCGTTGGCAAACACCGACAGGGGCCGCAGGGAGATGCCGTAGCCCATCTCGATGACCTCCAGGTTGTTGTACCGCAGGGAGTTGGCCAGCACTGTGGCTACCAGCGTCCGGGAGCCGGAGGCCGCCCCCATCCAAAGAATATCGTGGTTGCCCCACTGGATGTCCACGCTGTGGTAGTCCATCAGGGAATCCAAGATGATGTCCGCCCCAGGCCCCCGGTCGAAGATGTCCCCCACCAGGTGGAGGTGATCCACCGCCAGGCGCTTGATGAGCTCGCACAGCTGCACCAGGAAATTGGGCGCCCGGTCCAGGTCGATGATGGTGTTGATGATGTTCTCGTAGTAGTCCCGCTTGTCGTTGTCCTCGTAGTGGGTGTGGAGCATCTCGTCGATGATGTAGGCGTACTCCGGCGGCATGGCCTTGCGCACCTTGGAGCGGGTATACTTGGAGCTGACCAGCCGGCACACCTCGATGAGTCGGTGGAAGGTAATGCGGTACCACTCCCGCAGGTCGTCCACCGTCTGGCTGATCTCCTCCAGCTTCTCCTTTGGGTAGTAGATGAGGGTGGCCAGGGTGTCCCGCTCGGCCCGGGACAGGCTGGTGCCGAACAGGTCGTCCAGCTTTTCCCGCACCACGCCGGAGGCGGAGTTGAGGATATGTAAAAACGCCTCGTACTCCCCGTGGACGTCGGAGATGAAGTGCTCCGTGCCCTTGGGCAGGTTCAAAATAGCCTGCAGGTTGATGATCTCCGTGCTGGCGGCCTGGACGTTTGGGTACTGCCGGGCCAGCATTTTCAGGTAGTGAAGGTTTTCCGGACGGTACGCCTTGCTCTGCTTCATGGCGGGAGCCTCCTTATGGGATCTTGATGGCTCTATTATCGCACAGCAGAGGAAAAAATGGAAGAGGGATCTATCAGATCTCCCCAGGTCAAATGTCGGGATATCTGTACTGGATGGACCGCTCCAGCAGCAGTGCGCCCCCGCCGTCATACAGCCGGATGGTCACCGGGACCGTGTTGTCGTAGATGTTCCCCAGCATGACCCGCTCCAGAAGGCTCTCCCAACTCCCGTCATCCTCCGAGCGCGCCTCGACCCTTCCCGACAGCACTCCCTCCCCCTCTGGCAGGAGCTCCACCGTGTAGGTCTGGTCGAAGTCGTACCGCCGCCCGTTCAGGCTCCCGCTGCCCGCGAGGGTGAGCTCCGCCTCTCCCCGGCTCACTGCCGGGTCGTCGCAGAGCAGGAGCAGGTCCACATAACTCACATCAAAAACGCCCCAGTCGGGCCTGGCCACGGTGAAGGTCACGTCCTCCTGCCGCTCCACATAAAGCGTCCTCCTGAGGTACCAGCCATACAGCGGATCCGCATTTTGGGCGAACAGGCCGAAAAAGTACCCGTATCCCGTCCTGCCCATGATCGTGACCATATCCCCGTCCCGCCGCTCCAGCAGGATCTCCGACGGGCCCACCATGGCCTGCCGCTCCGCCTGGCGGAAGGCCCACTCCTTCGTCAGGAGATGGCCCCCCAGCAGCAGCCAGATGAGATATGCCCCAAAGACGATGCACACCAGGTTGCGGGCCACCCGCCAGGGCCGGGACAGGCGGGGGATCTTGGCCGTCACCTTGTCCCACAGCCGCCGCCATGCCGCCCCCAGGCTCTCTCTGCCCCGCCGCAGCTTCTCCATCATCAGCTCTCCCCTCCTGTCAGGTCGATGCGCAGGCGCACGTCCCTGCCGTCCCGGTCATAGCGCAGCTCGATCCAGCTGGCCGACCGGTCCACCTCGCTGATCGACGCCTCATATTCGCTGGTCCACAGGCCGGTGGCGTGGGCATTGCCGGTCAGGGAACGCTGGGTCTGCCAGGTGTAGATCACCTCTGGGTCATTAGAACTCCAATAGTAGTTCCCCAGGTCGTCCACGGCGTAGAAGTCCCGGAACGCGGCGCACCTCTCCGTGGAGGGCAGCAGGCTGGTGGCCCGCACGGTCAGGTACAGGGCGGTGTTCTCCTCCACAGCGTACTCATAGACCTCGCCCTCGTATTCCTCCCTGGCCACGAACGCCTCGTTAGCCCACACCGCGGCAGCGGGCACGGTGAAGGTATAGCCGTCGCTCTCGTCCCGGCACTCTGGCGACAGCTCCGTGATGGTGTAATGTTCCCGGTATCCGTCATAGCCGGGAAAGTCCAGCCACCAGCGCAGGTCGCTCTCCCCAAAGCCCACCCGCTGGGAGAACCCCAGGGACAGCCACACCGCCGCCACGACGCATACGATCAGCACCCGCCGGGACCACAGCCACAGGTAGCCCAGCCAGGGCTTATGGACGGCGGCCAGCTGCCGCCCCACCTCGTCCGGGTCCCCCATGGAGGCCAGGGCCTGCTGTTCCGCCTCGTACACGGTTAGGTCTTTCTCCCGCAGGATGGCCTCCGCCTTGTCCTCCAGGTGGGCCAGCAGCTCTTCCTCCACCGCCGCCCGGTCCGGCTTGAAGCGGATGTGGGCGCAGGCCTGGAACGCCCAGCTCTTCCAGCTGATGTTGTCCATGGCCCCACCTCACGCCAGGGCGGGGGCATCGCCGTATACCACTCCGTTCACCTTTTCTGTGAAGAAGCGCCATTCTTCCCGCTTTTCCTCCAGTCGCTTCAGGCCCTTCTTGGTGATGTGGTAATACTTCCGTACCCGGCCTGTGGGGGCCTCCTTCTCGTAGGAGCGGACGCATTTCTCCTGTTCCAGCCCGTGGAGAATGGGGTACAGGGTGCCCTCCTTCAGTTCAAAGGTTTTGTCGCTGCGCCGGGACAGCTCGGCGATCATCTCATAACCGTACATGTCCCCGGTTTTCAGCAGGGACAGCACCAGCAGCGTGGTACTGCCGGACAGCAGGCTCTTGTCTACCTTCATGGTTCATCCTCCTTTGATGATGTGTGGAGACGTCATATTTGCCGCAGGCGCTTCGGCATTCGCAGTTCCATTTCAGTATGGCGCGCCTCTTCATACCTTGATGATCTAGGTATATTTTACCTCGATAATCTAGGTGTGTCAACACTGGGTTTCACAAAACAAAAAAGCGCCGTGCAGTTCAAATTGAACTGCACGGC
>URQA01000026.1 GCA_900549885.1 uncultured Eubacteriales bacterium
TGATCGAGCAGATGAAGGCGGAGATCAAGGCCATCAAGGAGAGCGGAAACCTGGAGGCTATCCCAGACGGGATCAGTGAGAAGAAGAAAACCATCGCCGCCTATATGCGGGAGCATCCGGAGGTCACCAGTAAGAGCGCCATTGCTAAAGCGGTACAGGTAGACAAAAACACGGTGAGACGGTATTATGATAAAATCAGGCGAGAGATTGGAATAAGTTCAAACTGGTAAAAGATATAAAAAGTGTTTATTCCTCTATTCGAAATATGGTCCGAATCCTTCATAATAAAACGAAACCTTGTTTTTCGGAAAAGTATCTAAGTAACGCTTTGCGGGCAATAAATCTCTCAAATGCTCAGGAACTAAAGCTGGATTGCTGTTTGGTGTCAAAATAACGTCAATCTCCGCAGAGTTGGCCACATTTTTTTGCAACATATAATGAAACTCAAAATCGGCAATTGGTAGGGAATACCCAACAAAAATGATATGTGTAGCGTTACGCAATTCTTGTGCTGCACTCGACCACAGATTTGTATATAATTGATTCGAAAGAGATTTCATCATCGTAGGTGTTATTAATTCCGGTTGCATTGATGCGCCATGAGGTGTTTTTTCTTGTCCGCACACTGAGCACTTTTCTGTGCGATTATCCTCAAAAAGCGAGGTTGCTGCAAGGTTTTTTTCGAAAATAGAGATCGAACCACAATTCAAACAGCGAAGCCAGTTTGCGGACCCATGAATTTTAAGAAGTAGTAGATCGTAGTCTGGGGCTTTGTGTGTAATAGAGTCGGACGTATAAGGGTGTGAAAATCCATAACTATATCTGACTGAATATTTATTGCAATAGTTTTCAATTAAAGTATCCCAGTTCGTTGTGATTATTGTTGGAGGCTCAATTGTCCTATGTTTTTTTAGGTAGTTAAAGAATGCCTGATAATCTTTATGCGAAAAATCATGCTCAAGAACGCTTTTTGAGAAGTAATAGATAAATAAACGCATAATAGAATAACGAATTTTATCCATCTGGACATATGTATAGCCATGTAGATGTTCCCGCGCAACTGCTGACTTATCAAACGCAGTAAATACATCTTCCAAATTAACATTAATTTTTTCATCTTGAATTGCTTTCCGTATATCCTCACGAAGAGAATATACTTCCGAATAATAATTGCTCTTATGCTTATTATGAGTGCCTTCATCTGAAAAAATACCGCTTAATGTTTCAGCGGTTTCTTTTGGCCATAATGCTTCGAGGTCAGTTTCTTGCATTTTAAAGAAAGTTTCATATGCCTGATCATCTTCGATTAATTTTTGATACTTCAAACGATACTCAGTATAGTCTTTCTTGGCATAATTATCTAAAAGAAATAAACCAACTGTGATAAAAGCATCAAGAAAAGTCAAGCTTTCTTCAGGCATTTTTCCAGATAAAAAGTCCATTTCCGGAATTTCTGCCATTCTATCGATAATTCGACTTTGAATAGGTAGTTTTGCAGGAGCAGAAAAACCTGCTCCTGCAATAATAACCCTCTTAATCCGTTTGTTCGCCATAAATCTCACACCATTTTTTTATTCGGCCAGCATATTTAGGTTGATACTGAGCATAGCAACTTTTCAAGTTATCCAAGATCGTTGAAAAATCTTTATTCTCGATATAGGTCCACTCAAAAACTTTACAGTTCAAAAAATGAATTGCAGCAATTAGAGTTGCATCTGCAGTTGGTCGATTTTTAGATAGCGTTCCATTCCTTGTTTTCACCGTATAAGGGATAGAATCATTATACGCGGAAAAGCCATTTATATCGTTTCGTATAACATCGTGACAAATATCACAATTGCAGATATCCCTATAATAGTCAAGTGCATGATCTCTATCACTTTTGTCTGTGCTAAAATAACCATGTTCTGATAAAATACGTGCAACATCATCAAAACGCATTCTGCGATGAGTCGGGAGAAAATAATATTTGTTTATAGGCATACCACCACCAACAGGCGTGATTGCACGATATTCACCGTACCCTACAGACTGCGCGACACCGTACAAACGAGCAGGGCTGTTTTCATTACAAAGAATTATAGACTCGTAGCCACCATACGCCATAATAGGTTTTTTGCCTATTTTATTCAATGTTTTGATTAACTTAAAAAACAATTCATTGTGAATAACCTGAGCATCAAAAGCATTAAAATCATCAATCCAAATGAAGATATATTCGTACCCAGCAAGATTATATACGGACATAACCATTTTAATAAAATCTTCGGAAAGTACACCCTTTTCAAGAACCAATTGAGCAGCAATTTCTTCCTTGGCTACCTTTTGCGTATTCAGGCTAATTGTTCTTTCCAAAGAAACTTTATTATATTGTAGCCACATCTGCTTTTCAGCGTTAGAATCTCCAGATTTTATCATGAAATATGGGGCAATAACAAACCTGGGCCTTGGCCCCATATTAACAAATTTTAAATATTTATCATATTCCTTTTGTTCAATAAATGTGTTTACAAATTCTGTTTGAAAAGCATATACATGCTCTACCAATGCATCGAGGTTTTGAGCAATGAGTTCAGGTTCAGGTTTTTGGTGTAATTTGAGAATCTTTTCTGCCAGTGCAATAGGCATTCTCTCTAAATACTTAGTTACCGATTTTTTTATTGCTGGAGCTTGGCCTTTTTTGTTTTCGGTAGTATATGCAGATACCTCTTGTTGAAAAATATGAGTCTGTGGATCAATAATATATCTCCGGCTGTGCATTGAAATCAAATCAGCAACTGAAGCCCCGCTATAGGCAACTATAGTTGCATTAAAAATTGCTGCATCGAAGAAATTTTTAAACCGCACAAACGCCTTTTTATCTGTGCCCGTATTATATCTAAGAATTTTTAAATTCTGTTGCTTCATCTCTCTTAGCCTCCAAATAGTTGACAATACGGCATCGTTCCTTTTCCCAAACATCAGCAATTTTTGGGGCTTCAACTATCTTGAAAAATTTGTTGCGTTCTGTGTCGTAGAAAATAAGTCCAATACCATTTGTTAGGCATGCATCGCTAATTTTATTTGCGGAAGAGTCCGTCTTTGGCCTGGGCAAACAAATATATAGATAATCAAAACAAAGTCCGACACTTTGTGCCTGTTGTATTGCCCGCTTCCAGTCATGCAATTTGAATTCTATCGCATAAATTTCCGCATTTTGTTTTTCTTGTATAACTAAATCAACAGAACGACAAAAAACGGGGACTTCCATATAGATACTGACATCATTTCTGCTGGCTATATTTTCTACAAAATAGGCTCTTAATTCAGCTTCCGAAAACGAGTATATACTCATTTCCCCAATACCTCATCTTTAATAAGAGAGTTCTCTGTCATTTCAGGATATTTTGTATATACATACCTTAAAATCATTTTCGGAGATGTATGAACTATCCGTTTCTTGTACGCTGTTAAAACAGATAACTGTTCATTCGTTAGTTGCGGCATTATTTCGCTTTCAACATACTTCTTTCCGAGGCTCAAAAGTTTATACTGCATAAATTTCCCATCCTGATTACTCAAGTACGGTGATGTTCCCTCAGAAAACTCAGTTTCAAATGCGCTTTCTTCCCAATCATCAACTTCAGACATTTCTTCATTTGCATATAGATTTTTTACCTTAATAAATCCTATGCTTTGAAATAACTCTACCTGTTCATAAACATCCTTGGAAAACGGTCCATAATTGTATGCAGAAAACTTAGGGAGATCATCTTCCGAAATGGAAACGCCTTTCTTTCTAAGTAGAGGAGCAATTTCTTTATTAAACAAAAACATCATTTTTGTGATTCTAATTGCACCATTTATTGCACTACAATCATCTAAATACAGCAATAGAAGAAGATAATCTGCACCAGTCAGTTTGCTTTGCTTCGACATAAAGATACTCCTCCCCTTCGTTGTAGCATCATTATTACATGTTGCCTACATCATGGCTAAAGCTATGCAAAATAACACTGAAATTCTGTAGACAATTATATTAGAACTTTCTCTATGTATTATATGCCCTTCCTGTAAGGTTTTCAACATAACTCTATAAAATAAAGATGTATTTATTGTCGGTTTGCCAACTATATTCGTCGGTAGACTCAATAGCCAGATTCAGATACCAGTTCAGAGGCTTTGAGGAGAAGCGGTCAGAGTTTTCCCCAAAAATTGAAAATAGAATAAGTTTCTATAATTCTTGTCAAAATTAGCCCTGAAGAAACAAAAATAGCCCCCCAGAAACATCGCTCCTGGGGGGCTTTTGGTCCGAGTGGAGCGATTCGAACGCTCGGCCCCGTGAACCCAAATCACGTGCGCTACCAACTGCGCTACACCCGGATATTCAGTTTTTCTGCATGATACCATGCGGAGAAGGAAAAAGCAAGTTTTTCGTGTCTGTGGGCGACGCTGTGGTCAAGCCCAATTTTGCGGGAGTTTTTCAACCGAGGGATTTCCGTTGCATGCTGCTGTCCCAAGGACTTCCGGGATCTCACTTTCGGGGGAATGGATGGCTCGTCTATCCTCCCAAAGCAAGCGCGCTACCAACTGCGCTACACCCGGATATTCAGTTTTTCTGCATGATACCATGCGGAGAAAGAAAAAGCAAGTTTTTCGTGTTTGTAGGCGTTGATATAATCTTTGACAGATTATACGTACTTCCAGCAAGCACAAGCTATCAAGTACGCTCCGTCCATATCGCCCCAACATTCTTTGTGGACTTTTTTGATTCAGACCATGAATGGATACATCTATGAGTGCAAAAGACAAAAATATCTATCACGGGCGGAAAACCGACTGATACTCAAACCCGGCAATACCTACACAGATTTTAAATAAAAACAATGTCTATATTATTATAGCCGATTTTCTTGTTCTTTGCAATAGTTTATAGTATACTGATTTTTGAAGTTATATAAGGAGATCAGAATACCATGCGGATGAGAAAGAAAAAGAACTTGGAAGCACGGATGGAGGTCTGTGCGGCGCTGTGGGTCAAGGACCCGGTGCAGATGCGGGGCGCCTGGCGGGAAAAGATGCCCAGTGCGCGGCTGCTCCGGCTGGAGCTTGGGTGCGGCAAGGGGCGCTTTACCGCCCAGACCGCCGCAGCCCATCCGGAGGACCTGTATGTGGCGGTGGAGCGGGTACCCGACGCCATGGTCATCGCCATGGAGCGGTGCAGAGATATGGGGCTGACCAACGTATTTTTTATTGACGGCGACGCCGCCTGCCTCAGCGACTACTTTGCCCCGGACGAGGTAGACCTGTTGTACATCAACTTCTGCGACCCCTGGCCGTCGGTGAAGCACGCCCGCCGCCGCCTGACCTATGAGACGTTTCTGCGGGGTTACCGAAAGGTGCTCCGGGACGGAGGGCGCATCGAGTTCAAAACAGATAACCACGACCTGTTCGAGTGGTCCCTGTTCCAGTTCCCCAAGGCGGGCTACCAGTTGTCCGAGATTACCCGGGACCTCCACGCCAACGGTGTCCAAGGTGTTATGACTGACTACGAGGAGAAGTTTTACCAGCTGGGCACCCCGATTAACCGCTGTG
The DNA here is from genome assembly GCA_900549885.1 of uncultured Eubacteriales bacterium. GTDB lineage: Bacteria > Bacillota > Clostridia > Oscillospirales > Oscillospiraceae > Enterenecus. Next base: position 5,575 of record URQA01000026.1, read on the forward strand.
TAGCTACCAAGGTGGAGCTGCCTGACGTGCCTGTACTAGAGGGGCTGCGCTGCCGGCTGCCGGACTACGACATCCGGCCGTTGGAGGAGGGGGACCTGCCTGCGGTGCTGTCCTTGCTGGAGAGCGACCCTGACTACTTTGCCCTGGACGGAAAGCTGCCCAGCCTGGATAGCCTCCGGGCCGACCTGTCCGCCCTGCCGCCCCGGTGCATCATGGAGCAGAAGCACTATGTGGCCTTCTGGCGGGAGGGAACGCCGGAGGCGGTGCTGGATTGGGTGGAGGGCTACCCCAGGGAGCGGACCCTGTGGGTGGGCTTTTTCCTGGTGAAGAAGAGCTTGCAGGGCCAGGGCCTCGGAAAGCGGCTGATGTCCGCCCTGCCTGGGGCGGCCTATGACGGCGGGATGGACAGCCTGCGCCTGGCCTGCCTGGAGAACAATGAGACTGGCCATCGCTTCTGGGAGGCCATGGGCTTCCGGGACCTGCGGAAAGGAGAGACGCTGACTGGACAGAACAGCGCGGTTTGGGTGATGGAGCGGCTGTCCGCTCCGGACGGCGACGAAAGTTCTTCGGAGGAGCGAGCAGTATGACAGGACAAGAGAGGGTGGCTTTTCGCCCCATGGAGCCAGAGGACAGGTCCGCAGTGCTGGCCTTGTCCCGGGCCTGGGCCGAGGAAAACATTACCTATGGCTATGCTCCAGACGGGGAAAAGGAGCTGGAGGACTATCGCTGCTGGGTAGCGGAGTTGGGCGGCCGAGTGGTCTCCTACGCCGCCGGACAGGTGGAAACTGCCGCCCGGGACAGCAGCATCCAGCGGGCGGGGGAGCAATGGTTTGAGCTGGAAGAACTGTATGTAGACCGGGCATTTCGAAATTGCGGCCTGGGGGGCCGTCTGCTGGACCATGTGGAGGAAGAACTGCGGAGAGAAGGCATCAAGCGGTTGATGTTAAGCGGGGCAAACCGGGATCAGGGTCCGCTGCTGCGGTTTTATCTGCGCCGGGGGATGACGCTGTATTCCTTCCGGGCCTTTTTGGACCTGTGACGGAGGGAAAGTGGAAACTTTTTGTGAAATCTGTTGAGAAGATATGGTAATAGACAGGGAAATGTGATACAATGCTCCCAAGGGGATGGGAGGACCTGTCCCCAATGCCCGCCCTGAAGCGGGACGAAAGGAGCTGAACGTATGAAGTTTACGTTTACAGGCAAGAAGGTCAACCTGTCCAACCGCGTTCAGAGTTACGCGGAGAAAAAAGTGGGCAAGCTGGAGCGCTATTTTAAGACCGAACCGGAGGCCAGTCTGGTGTTCTCCGTAGAAAAAGACCGCAATAAAGTGGAGCTGACCATCCGCTCCGGCGGCATGGTCCTGCGGGTGGCGGAGAGCACATCCGACCTGTTCGCGTCCATCGACGCGGCGGTGACCTCCATGGAGCGGCAGCTGCGCAAGCACAAGACCCGCCTGGAGAAGCGCCTGCGCCAAGATGCCTTTGAACGCACCGTGCCCGACGATGAGGCGTCCACCCTGGTGCCCGACGTGGTGGAGGAAAGCGAGTTTGAGGTGGTGCGCACCAAGAAGTTCCCTATCAAGCCCATGACGGTGGATGAGGCCATCCTCCAGATGGACCTGCTGGGCCATACCTTCTACGCCTTCAAGAATGAGGACGGCGGTGCCTTTTCCGTGGTCTACCGCCGCAACAATGGCGGCTACGGCCTGATTGAGGACGAAACATAATGACAGAATAAAACCCGCCCCGCCGGAAGATTCCGGCGGGGCGGTTTTTCTGTTCCGCTTCGGGTCAGGGATGGTCGGTGGGAGAGCCGGCAAAGGGACTCCTGGCCACCTCCGTAATAAACTGGGCCGCCCGTTCGATGCCGACCACGGCGGTATTCAGCGCCAGGTCGTAGTTGGTGTAGGAACCCCAGTCCCGGCCGGTATAGTGCTTGTAATAGGCCCGGCGGCGCTTGTCCTTGGTCTCCAGGCGCTTCTCCGGTTCCACCTCCGACTCGCCGTAGAGCCGAACGATGCGCTCGGCCCGGAAGGGCACGTTGGCGTGGACAAAGACCTTCAGGCAGTCCTCCCGCTCCCGGAGAATATAGTCCGCGCAGCGGCCCACGATGACGCAGGGCCCCTTGTCCGCCAAGTCCAGAATGACCTTGCACTGGATGACCCACAGAAAGTCGTCGGCAGACAGGCCGTTCATGGGGTGGCGGCTGCCCATGCCCGCAAAGGCATAGGAGAACAGGTTTTTCCAGGGAGAAGCGTCCTCCCCCTGCTGCTCCACAAATTTCTCGTCAAAGCCAGTGGCCACGGCCACCTGTTTGACCAGCTCCTTGTCGTAGTAGGGCACGCCCAGCAGCTCGGCCACCCGCTTGCCCACGGTGCGGCCGCCGCTTCCGAACTCCCGGCTGACGGTGATGATCTGCTTGCTCATAAAACGACCTCCTTCTGTTTCCTTGGATGAGGGTGGATGGGTCAGTTCGTGGGAGCGGGGCCTTTAGCGGTTGACGTCCCGTGTGTCCGTGCGGCCCATCAGCCAGTCGATCGACACCCCGTAAAACTCCGCAATGGCCAAAAGAGTGTCTCCACGAGGTGTAGCCCCTAACTCCAGGTCCTGATAGCCCCGGGCAGAAAGTCCCACCTCCCGGGCGACTTCCGCCTGGGTCAAATGTTTTTCTCCTCGTAACATGCGAATCCGTTCAGAAAACATGAAAGCACTCCTTGACACACAGAAAAGTGTGTATTATAATGGATATACAGTTAATTGTGTATCGGAGGGAAAACCTATGGAATCAATCTACGACGCGCTGTACAACTATGCCCAGAACCGGCAGGACCTGACCCGGTGGCTCCATGACGAGGATATCGTCAAGGATTACCAAGAGTGTCTTGAGTACAGCACCAGACAGGAAAAGCAGTTGATGGAGGCCCTGGACGACCCTGCCCGCAAGCAGTTCGAGATCTACATCGGAAACGTGCAGGGAGTCCGGGACTACGAGCGGGTGATGTTTTTCTGCCAGGGCCTGGCCATGGGGCTGGAGCTGGGCGTGCGGGCCTGCAATTAAACTCCCCGTCAGGCGTGGCCCGGTAAAGCGTCCGCATGACAGGACCGCTGCTATGGAGCGGCAGCGATAATTAGGGGGAGAGTGTGTCAGCTTACCCCAGCACCGGATGGAGAACGCCGCTCTATTCTATTCTGCCCCCCTGCCCACCATGTCAGGCGCACGTTCAAGAGCCGTAGTACGTACCGCTTTCGTCGGCATCAGCGGCAGCGGAAAACGGCGCTTCGTGTGTCCTGACTTCATGCGCCGGTCAAGAGAATGGCGCACCGAAGGGCCAGTCAGCGCTTTTCTTTGGATTTCAAAAACCGTTTCTTTTGGCGCTGTCAAAAGAAATGGTTTTTAGAGGCTCCGTCCCCAAAGGCGCCAGCCTTTGGCCTACTTCTTGTTGCGCAAAAACACCTGCGTCCCGCCGTAGTTGGCGTTCTTCCGCTCGTCGATCTCAAAGCAGTCCAGGGAGGCGATGAACCGGGACAGCTTGGAGAAGCCGTAATTCCGGGAGTCGAAGTCGGGCTGCTTTTTCAGCAGCAGGGTGCCCACGTCCCCCAGGTAGGCGTAGCCATCCTCGTCGGCCAGATCCTCCACCGACTGGGCGATGAGCGCCTGTACCGTGAGGGGTTTGGGTTCCGGCTCCGGCTCGGCGTGGGCGGCAGCCTTCTTCTTTCCGCTGGATTTGGGGGCGGGCACCGCGGCCTCAGCGGCCTTCAGCGACTCGATATACACAAACTTGTCGCAGGCTACGATGAAGGGCTTAGGGGTCTTTTTCTCCCCCATGCCGTATACCTTCATCCCCGCCTCTCGCAGCCGGGTGGCCAGGCGGGTGAAGTCGCTGTCGCTGCTGACCAGCACAAAGCCGTCGCAGTTGCCGGAGTAGAGGATGTCCATGGCGTCGATAATCATGGCCGAGTCGGTGGCGTTTTTGCCAGTGGTGTAGCTGTACTGCTGGAAGGGGGTGATGGCGTGCTCCAGCAACAGGGTCTTCCAGCTGGCCATGTTGGGAGTGGTCCAGTCCCCGTAGATGCGCTTGATGGTGGGGGTGCCGTACACCGCCACCTCCGCCATGATCTCCCGCAGGGCAGTGCGGGGGGCGTTGTCCGCGTCGATGAGGACGGCCAGCCGCAGCTCCTGGTCCATATGGTCCATGGGCGCCCTCCTCAACCGTCGCTGAGGACGAAGTGGCAGAAGCGGAGGACCTCATACCAGTCGCCGCTGTCGAAGCAGACGTATTTGTCGTTCTTTAGCACCGCGCCGGGGTAAAAGCTCTTGGCGTAGGCCACGTGGTGCTTGAAGAAATCCACCTCCATGTGGAAATGCTCCGGCATGGGCACCTGGCACTGGCCGGCCTTTCGTACCGCTTCAGCGGCAGCGGCCTCGATGCGCTCCACCGCCTCGTCGGGATGGATACAGGTGGCGCCGCCCCCGATCCCCTCCAATACGGGGACGGTGGTGATGGCGGGGATGAGGGACTTTGCGTAGTCGCACAGGGCTTTGTCTCCAGTGAGCAGGGCCACGGGCACGCCGTAGTAGCCAGCGGTGTAGGCGTTGATGAGAAACTCGCTGCACATCTGGCCGTTGAGGGTGACGTGGTCGTTGCGGCCGTTCATGGTGTGGGACAGGGGGTTGCCCGGGCAGCCCGCCCAGGCGTGATAGCCGGTGAAGAACACCGCGTCAAATTTCTCCCGGTCCAGCCCGCTCATCATGGACAGCGGGTCGCCGGACCAGGCCCGGTTGAGCCGGGTGCCCCGGGGCAGGCCGGCGGGGTCAATGTTCCGGGCGGAGTCGTGGGCATCCTTCACCAGCACCTCTTCCGCCCCTGCGGACAGGGCCCCCCGGCAGGCGGCGGCCACCTCCCGGGTCATCTGCTTCTGGATGGGGGCATAGTCCATGGGGGTCGCCCGCTCGGTTTCCGGCCAGGAGACCACACCGCAGGTGCCCTCCATATCGGCACTTAAAAATAGTTTCATGGGGATCTGTCCTTTCAGTTTCAGTGTGGTCCGGTCAGTGGCCGGCCCTGGCGCGGATAACCCGCTCCACTTCCGCCAGCTGCTCCACCGTGTTCACCCCCAGCATCTCCTGGGCCGAACAGGTGTCGCACACGCCCACCCGGCCCCCGGCGGCCTGGATGAGGGCGGGGGCGTCGGTGATGTACAGCTCCCCCTGGGCGTTGTCGGTGGTGAGCTGGTCCAGGGCGGCCAGCAGCTCCCGCACCCGGAACACGTAGACGCCCACGTTGACCTCGGCGACGGCGGCCTGCTCCGGGGTGCAGTCCTTGGCCTCTACTACCTGGGAGAAGGAGCCGTCCGCCCCCCGGATGACCCGGCCGTAGTTGCCCCCCTCCTCCAGGTGGGAGGACAGCAGGGTGCAGGCGTTGCCATCCCGCAGGTGGAGGTCGATGAGGGAGCGGTAGGTCTCGGCGCGCATGAGCGGAGTGTCGCCATAGCACACCAGCACATGGCCGTCGGGGTCAGTGAGCAGATGGGCGGCGCACTGGACAGCGTGGCCGGTGCCCTTCTGAATCTCCTGGACGGCGTAGGGATAGCCGGGGAAGGCGGCGGTCACCTGGTCCTTCATCCAGCCCACCACCAGGATGGTGTCCTGGGCGGGGAGAAAGGAAAGGGCGTCCAGCACATAGGCCAGCAGGGGCCGGCCCGCGGCCTGCCGTAGCACCTTGGGCAGGTCCACCCCCTCGGTGTGCAGGCGGGTGCCCTTGCCGGCGGCCAGCACCAGGGCCTTGAGGGAAATTTCCATATCGAACACTCCTTGAAGGTCAGGGATTTGTCATTTGACGGAAAGTAGTATATCATAGTTTTGGACAGATGACCAGAGCGGAAACTCGCTCTGGGGAAAAAGGAGATGAAAATATGGAACTCAGGCCCTATGCTCCGGCGGACTGCGCCGCCATGGCAGAGCTTTTTTATAACACGGTGCATACGGTGAACGCCCGGGACTACACCCCGGAGCAGCTGTGTGCCTGGGCCACAGGGGAGGTGGATCTGGCGGAGTGGGACCGCTCCTTCCAGGCCCACCACACCCTGGTGGCCGTGGAAGGGGAGCAGATTGTGGGATTTGGGGATTTGGACGTGGAGCGGGGCTATCTGGACCGGCTGTACGTTCACCGAGACCACCAGGGGGAGGGAATCGCCACCGCCCTGTGCGGCGCCCTAGAGAGGGCGGCATCCGGGCCCATCACCACCCACGCCTCCATCACCGCCCGGCCCTTTTTCGAGGGGCGGGGCTACCGGGTGTTGCGGGAGCAGCAGGTGGAGCGCCGGGGCGTATGGCTGACCAACTACGTCATGGGAAAGAAATGAGGCGGGAAGGCGCTCCTTCTACAAGGGTTCGCCTTGCAGAACCCTATGTTCTGCAGGCACAAAGGGAGACGAGGGGCGAAACCCTTAGACCAAGGCTTCACACAGCTACGAAACCACGTTTTGCGGTTCCCCCGCCAGCCACCCCCGCAGGTTGGCCGCCGCCACGTCCAGCAGGCGAAGCCGGGCCTCACGAGGCGCCCAGGCGATGTGTGGGGTGACGATACAGTTTGAAAGGCCAATGAGGGGGCTGCCGTCCGCCGGGGGTTCCTGGCAGAGCACATCCACCGCCGCGGCGGACAGCTTGCCAGATGTCAGGGCGGCGGCCAAGTCAGCCTCGTCCACCACAGGGCCCCGGGAGGTGTTGATGAGAATGGCTCCATCCTTCATTGTTGCGATGGTTTCCGCCCGGATAAGGCGGCGGGTGGAGTCAAACAGGGGGCAGTGAAGGCTGACCACGTCGGACTGAGCGAGCACCTCATCCAAGCTGGCAAAGGCCACGCCGGACAGGGAGGCCGCTTTCTCCGGGTGGGGGGTGCAGGCCAGGACTTGCATCCCAAAGGCCAGGGCAATCCTGGCCACGGCGGAGCCGATGTTCCCATAGCCCACCAGCCCCATAGTCTTGCCCGCCAGCTCCACGAGGGGGGCCTTCCAGAAACAAAACTGGTTGGCCCGGGCCCACTCCCCGTCCCGCACCGCCTGGTCGTGGAGGGCCACCTTGGAGCACAGCTCCAGCAGCAGGGCAAAGACGAACTGGGCCACTGAATCGGTGGAGTAGGCGGGGATGTTAGTCACCAGAATGCCCCGGACCCGGGCGGCGGCCAGATCCACCACATTGTACCCCGTGGCCAGCACCCCCACATACCGCAGATCCGGGCAGGCGGCGAACACCGCCTCGTTCAGCACGGTCTTGTTGGTCAGGGCCACCTGGGCCCCCTGGAGCCGGGGGATGGTCTGCTCCGGTTGGGTAAAATCATGGACCACCAGCTCTCCCAACTGGGCGATGGGGGTCCAAGACAGGTCACCGGGGTTGGCGGCGGAGCCGTCCAGAATGACGATGCGCATAGCGCGTCTCCTTTCAGAAAGATAGTAAGGACAGGACCCCCGGGCGCAAGCGCGCACAGGGGCCCTGGGATGGAGACAAGAGAATAAGCTCAGGGCTTGAGGTGGTCGAAGCCCTGGAACACGTTGACCCCGGTGTAGGTCTTGATGGGCTCCTCGCCCCGGAGCGCCCGGAGAGCGCCGGCGGCCAGGGCTTCCATCTCAAACTCACCAGGATAAGCGCGGATGGGAGCGATTTTGCCACACATTTGAGTCAGCCCGTCTACCACACGCTTGTCGTGGACGATGCCGCCCCCCAGCAGGATGGCGTCCACGTCAAAGTGGAGCACCGCGGCCATGGCGCCGATCTCCTTGCCAATCTGGTAGATGAAGGCGTCGTACACCAGCTCGGCATACTTGTTGCCGCTGTCGATCATGGCGGTGACGTCGGTGGCCTCGGAGGTACCCAGAAGGTCCACAAAGCCGCCGGACTTGATCAGCCGGTCATACATCTGATCCCGGGTCCACTTGCCGGAGTAGCACAGGTCCATGAAGGGGATGGCGGGCAGGGCGCCGGCCCGAGTGGGGGTCATGGGGCCTTCCCCCATGATGATGGAGTTGGAGTCTACCGCTTTGCCCTTCCGGTGGGCGGTGACGGATACTCCACCACCAATATGGGCCACTACGAAATTACAGTCCTCGTACTTTTTGCCCAGTTCCGCTGCAGCCCGGATGGCGGTCTCCTTTTGGTTGAGCATGTGCACGTTGCTGGTGCGGTAGACATCGTGAAGACCGGTGACCCGGGCCACATCCTGGAATTCATCCGTGTCTGGGGGATTGAGCAGCAGGGCGGTGCCGCCGAATTCTTCCGCAAAGGACTGCGCCAGCTTGCCGCCTAGGATGGCTGGATGGACGGTGTAGCCGGAGAAGCAGTCGGCTACCACCTTGTCGGTGACGGCGTATACGCCCCCCTCGCAGGGCTGGAGTCCGCCGCAACGGGCCACAAAGCAGTCCACCCCCTCCAGAGTGGCGCCCTGGGCGGCCACCGCGTCCAGAATGGTCTGACGGCGGTAGGGCAGCTGGTCGGCAATTTTAGGATACTTGGCCAGTTCCTCGGCGGTATGGACTGCCTTGGTGATAAAAACGGGCTTGTCATCCTCGAACATGGCGATTTTAGTGGATGTAGAGCCGGGATTCAGGGCGAAAATTTTGTAGCTCATTGGGATGGTCCTCCTTTGAGATTGATTTAAGATAAGGGAGTGGGAGCCGCCTGGCTCCCACTCCGCATTGGGCTGAACATGTTACTGCTTGAGATAGTCGAAATTGGTGAACACCTTCTCGCCGGTGTATACCTTGGCCTGCTCCTCGCCGGCCAGGACGCGGCAGCCGCCGGCGGCCAGGGCCTCCATTTCAAACTCGCCGGCCCGGACTTCGATGGGGGCGATCCAGCCCACCTGCTCGGTGAGATTGGCCACCAGGCCCTTGTCGTGGGAGATGCCGCCGGTGAGGACGATGGCGTCCACCTTACCCTTGAGCACCACGGCCATGGCGCCGATCTCCTTGGCGATCTGGTATTGGAAAGCGTCATAGATGAGCTTGGCGTACTTGTCACCCTTGGCGATCATCTCGTTGACCTCGATGGCGTCAGAGGTGCCAAGGTGGTCCACAAAGCCGCCGGACTTGGTGATGCGCTTGTACATCTCGTCCCGGGTCCACTTGCCAGAGTAGCACAGATCCATCAGGTCCACCGCAGGCAGGGCGCCGGAGCGGGTGGGGGCCATGGGCCCCTCGCCGTTGATGATGCCGTTGGAGTCGATCATCTTGCCCTGGCAGTGGGCGGTGATGGATACGCCGCCGCCGATGTGGCAGACGATGAAATTGGCCGTCTCATAGGTCTTGCCCAGGTCCTTGGCCACCCGGATGGCGGTTTCCTTTTGGTTCAGGGCGTGGATGGACACGGTGCGGAACACGTCGTGCAGGCCGGTGACCCGGGCCACGTCCTGGAACTCGTCGGTATCGGGGGCGTTGACGATGAAAGCCCGCTTGCCATACTGGCTGGCAAATTTCTGGGCGATCTGGCAGCCCAGGGAAGCGGGGTGGTTGCCGCCGCCGCGTTTGGCGTGGGCCAGCATGGTCTCGTTGACCTCGTAAGTCCCGCCGGGGCAGGAGTTCAGACCGCCGCCGCGGCCCACAAAGGCGTCACAGCTGGCCAGGTCTACCCCCTGCTCGGAGCAGACGGACAAAATGGTGTTTACCCGGTAATCCAATTGGTCGGCCACCGTAGCGTACTTGGCCAGATCGACAGCCTCATGGACCACGTTCTTTTTAAAGATCTCCTGGTCGCCCTCGAACAGGGCGATCTTGGTGGAGGTAGAGCCGGGATTAATTGCGAGAATCTTATAAGCCATAGTAAAATACCCTCCAAAACGTTAGTTACACAAATAAGATAGATTTATTGTAGCATGAAAGAAATCCAGTGGCAAGGGTGTGAATTTTGTCATTGTGCATGAAAACGAAGTGCCGGGGCAGAAAACTATTTACATTATTGGAGTGTTGTGCTACTATGCTAAAGTAATGAGGATGACGGGTCCGCCGATGGCTGACCCACAAGGAGGACATTGGAATGAAAAAGATACTTGCACTGTTGCTGGCCCTGTCTATGGCCCTGGGCCTAGCTGCTTGTTCCGGTCAGGACGGGAAAGAGTCCGACAACTCCGGGGACAGCGACCTGGCCTATATCCAGGAAAAGGGCACCTTAGTGGTGGGCATCACGGAGTTTGAACCCATGGACTACACCGATGCCGACGGCAACTGGATTGGGTTTGATGCGGATATGGCCAGAGCCTTTGCTGAGAGCCTGGGCGTGGAGGCCCAGTTCCAGGTCATTGCTGACTGGGACAGCAAGGTGATGGAGCTGGAGGGCAAGACTGTGGACGTGGTGTGGAACGGCATGACCCTCACTGAGGACGTGCTGACGGCCATGGAGTGCTCCAACCCCTATTTCAGCAACGGACAGGTGGTCATCGTACCTGCTGACAAGGCCGGCGACTATCAGACCGAGGAGAGCCTGGCTGACCTGCAGTTTGCCGTGGAAAACGGCTCTGCCGGACAGGAGGAACTGGACCGGCTGGGCTATTCCTACACTCCTGTCCAGGACCAGGCTACCGCACTGATGGAGGTGGCCGCCGGCACATCCGATGCGGCGGTGGTCGATTATCTTATGGCTGCGGCCATGACCGGCGAGGGCACCAGCTATGAAGACCTAGCCTATACCGTTCAGCTCAACAGCGAGGAGTACGGCGTGGGCTTCCGCAAGGGATCTGACCTGGCGGCGGAACTGAATCAGTTCTTCCAAGAGCAGTATGCCAGCGGCGAGATGCAGAAGATCGCTGACAAATACAACATTGCCGACAAACTCATCGAGCAGTGATCGGCACTATTTGACGAGATATGGCCTTGACCGCAGGGGGCGCTGAGCCCCCTGCGGTCAAGGCTGTAAGGAGAAAAGACGGAGAACATCCGCAAGGGAGTGGTACCTATGGATATGACTCTGTTCTGGACGGTGGTTCAGGCGTTGAACCAAGGGTTTGTTCAGACGCTGAAGCTGTTTGCCGTAACGCTGGTGTGTGCGGCCCCTCTGGGCCTGGTGGTGTCCTTTGGCTCCATGAGCCGCTTTGCCCCCCTGCGCTGGCTGACCCGGACGGTGGTGTGGGTCATCCGGGGCACCCCCCTCATCCTCCAGCTTTACATCATCTTCTATGTCCCTGGCATGGTAATGGACAGAAGCCCCTGGCCCGGCGGGGAGTCTGGACGGTTCGTGGCCTCCGCCGTGGCCTTCATCATCAACTACGCCTGTTATTTTTCTGAGATCTATCGGGGTGGTATCCAAGGCGTGCCCCGGGGACAGCAGGAAGCGGGGCTGGTGCTGGGCATGACCAAGCAGCAGATCTTTTTTAAGGTCACACTGCTGCAGATGATCAAACGCATCGTCCCGCCTATGTCCAATGAGATTATTACGTTAGTCAAGGATACCTCCATCGCCCGCATTGTCTCCCTGCAGGAGGTCATCTGGGCGGGGTACGCCTTTATGAAGAGCTCCCACGGCTATTCGGGCCTCATCTGGCCGCTGTTTTTCACTGGCGTCTATTTTTTGGTGTTCAACGGTCTGTTGACCATTCTGTTTAACCGAATCGAGAAAAAGCTGGACTACTTCCAGTGAGAGAGGGAGGACATACCATGTCGGTCCTGGATGTACAGCATATGGAAAAGCACTTCGGCACCACCCGGGTGCTGGAGGACATCAGCTTTTCCCTTGAGCGGGGACAGACCTTGGCCATCATCGGCTCATCGGGCAGCGGTAAAACAACTCTGCTGCGGTGCTTGAATTTTCTGGAGACACCGGATCAGGGGACTATCTCGGTTAACGGCTCGGTCGTCTTCGACGCCGCCGACCCCGCCACTCAGCGGGAGAGCGAAGTGCGGAAAAAACGACTTCATTTCGGGCTGGTGTTTCAGTCCTTCAACCTGTTCCCCCAGTATACCGCACTGAAAAACGTGACCCTGGCCAAAGAGCTGCTGGCCCGGGAGCAGCACGATTTCAAGGCGCATAAAAAAGAGAACCTGGGGCGGATTGAGGCGGAAGGCCGGGAGTTGCTGGCCCAGATGGGATTGGCCGAGCGGGCGGACTTCTATCCCGGTCAATTGTCCGGTGGACAGCAGCAGCGGGTGGCCATCGCCCGGGCTCTGGCGCTGGGACCGGATATCCTGTGTTTTGACGAACCCACCTCCGCCTTGGACCCAGAGCTTACCAGCGAGGTGCTGCGGGTCATCCGCACTCTGGCTGAGCAAAAGACCACTATGATTATTGTCACCCATGAGATGGCCTTTGCACGGGATGTGGCCGACCAGGTCATCTTTATGGACGAGGGGGTTATCGTGGAGCAGGGAAGCGCCAAGGAAGTCATCGAAAATCCCCAGCAGGCCAGGACCAGGCAGTTTCTGGCCCGGTACAGCCAAGGGTAATAAAGAGGACCGGCATAGCCGGTCCTCTTTTTATTGCAGGGACAAAACAGTTGGGGGCCTGCCTGGCAGACGGCAATCAGGAGGGGCTGCCAGATCCCTTTCCGCCGTTTTCGCCGCCAGCCGTGTCCGCACCGGAAGCAGCCGCCCCCCGCCGTGCCAAGTCCCCTTTTAGCAGGGTGTAGAGCACAGCCGTGACAGGTACGCTGATGACTAGGCCCACAAAGCCCAGCAGGCTGCTGCCCACAGTGACCGCCGCCAGCACCCAGATGCCGGGCAGGCCCAGGCTGGTGCCTACCACCCGGGGGTAGATAATGTTGCCCTCCAGTTGCTGGAGGACCACCAGGAAGATGAGAAACCACACCGCCTGCATAGGCTCGATCATCACCAGCAGCAACACCGCCACTGCCGCGCCGATGTAGGCGCCGGCCACCGGAATCAGGGCAGACACGCCGATGATGACAGAGATGAGGGGGGCATAGTCAAACTGAAACAGGCACATGCCCAAAAAGCACAGAACACCTAGGATGCACGCCTCAGTGAGCTGGCCGGAGACATAGCGGGTGAAGGTATCCGCCGTCAGACGGGTGACAGACAGCAGAGGATCGGCCACCCGGCCTGGCAGGTAAGTGATTGCCAGGCGGCGGCACTGGGCGGTGAGCCGGGGCCCGCCGATGAGCATGTAAATAGAGAACACCAGGGCCAGCACGCCGGTAACCACAGCGGAGACTACCACTCCGGTCATGGAAATGAGGTGGGGAACGGTGGTAGTCAGGGCGTCCAGTACGCCAGAGAGGACCTTGTTCAGCGTGTCGTTGATGATGGCGGACAGATTTAGGTCGGCCAGAGCTTCCAGGTCCAGGGTCTGCACCACCCAGTCGTACAACCCCTGAAGATTGGCGGCATAGGTGCCCATGTTGTTGACAAAGGTCTGCAAGCTGTTGATCAGCTCGGGCACTACTAGGGAGATGAGCACTGCCAGGATGGCCAGCAGGATTACATAGGCGGTGACCACCGCCAGAGGCCGCGCAGCCTGCCGGGTCCTGCCGGGCAGGTGGCCTTCATACAGCCGGGCGAAGAAGTTACACGGACGGTTCAGAACAAAGGCCACAGCAAAGCCGATGAACAGAGGCTGAAAGGCGGAGAGAATCGCGCTCAGCCACCCGGCCACCGTGTCGATCTTGACGATGACCACCACCAGCACCACCGCGTAGGTGATGAGCAAAATAAGATGTTTGAACAGCTTTTTATCCATGGACCACACTCCCCGGTCATGTGTTGCTTCCAGTCTATCATTCCCAGAAGCTCAGGTCAAATAAAGATTCCTTAAAATTTTCTCAAAATAGGACAAAGAAAGGAAATTGACAGGCTCTTGAAATCCTACTGAATATGTGGTATTTTTATGATAGAACAAATACTGAGGTGATGACTGTGAAGATATCCACCAAAGGCAGGTATGCCCTGCGGCTGATGCTGGACCTGGCGGTCCATGGCGGGGACGGGCTTCCCGTCTCCCTCAAGGATGTGTCCCGGCGGCAGCAACTCAGCGACAAATATCTGGAGCAGATCGTCACGCCCCTGTCCAAAGCGGGGCTGGTCCGTTCCATGCGGGGGGCCGGAGGGGGGTATCTGCTCACCCGGCGGCCGGAGGAGTATACCGTGGGGGAGATCCTGCGCCCTCTGGAGGGAGATCTGGCCCCGGTGGAGTGCGCCACTGACGCGGATTTCTGTGAGCGGTGCGGTGAGTGCGTCACCGTGGAGCTGTGGCGGGAGATCCACCGGGCGGTGTCCCAGGTGGTGGACCGCACCACTCTGGCCGACCTGGTGGAGCGGTACGAGGACCGTCAGGGAGAGCACCGGACCGGCTGAGAAAAACCAGAAAGGGACTGCACGGAATGAACGCGCAGTCCCTTTCTGCGTTGTGGGTTAGGATAACGTCTGCTCCAGCTCCCGGCGGCGGAGAAAGTCCGGCAGGGTGGTGAACACCAGGCAGGAGGTGATCGCCGCGCAGCCCAGGTCTACAATGGGCTCGGCCCAGAAGGCGGCGTCCGCCGCCCCCAGCAGGACGGGCAGGGCCAGGGTGAGCGCAGTGAACCAGACCTTCCGGTTCACCGAGCAGAACAGGGAGTGGCGCACCCGGCCCAGAGCGGTGGACATGTCCACCGCAGTGTACTGAGCGGCCAGAGGGACGGCGCACAGACAGAACCGGCGGATGTACTTCACCGTCAGGGGGACGAGGGCTTGGTCGCTGGTGAACAGGCGGACGAACAGAGGGGAGAGGGTGAAGGTGATAACCGTCATCCCCGCGGTAAAGGCCAGGCACAGCAGCAGCACGTACCGGATGGCCTTCCGGATGCGGGCGGTGTTGCCCGCGCCATAGTTGTAGCTGACAATGGGCTGGCACCCGCCGGTGATGCCCCCCATGGGCATGGTGATCAGGAGCATATAGCTCTGCACGATGGTGTTGCAGGACACCAGCGTATCCCCTGTGCCGGGACCGCCCCGGGACTGGAGCACGGCGTTGAGCACGATGAGAATGACGCTGTCCAGGGAGATGGTGAGGAAGGGGGTCAGGCCAAAGAGTAGCACCTTGCCCATGAGCGCCGGGGACAGCTTGTCCGGCTCCAGACGGATGGGCATGGACCTGTGGCGGAGCATGGCCAGCACAAAGACGCAGGATGCCGCCTGGGACAGCACGGTGGCCCAGGCGGCCCCGGCCACCCCCCAGCCGAAGCCGAAGATGAAGATGGGGTCCAGCGCGATATTCATCACCGCCCCCACCGCCACCGTTCCCATGCCCAGGCCGGAGCGGCCCTGACAGATGAGAAAGCTGTTCATCCCGGCGGCCATCATGGCGAAGAAGGAGCCGGCGGTGTAGATGGTCATATAGGTGTTGGCGTAGGGGAAGGACTGGGCGCTGGCGCCGAAGAGCATGAGCAGCGGCTCCCGGAACAGGAGAAACAGGGCGGTGAGAGCCGCGGCCAGGCCGGCGAGCAGGAGAAAGCAGTTGGCCAGCAACTGGTGCGCCCCGGCCCGGTCCCCCGCGCCCATGCGCATGGCCACATGGGGAGAACCGCCCAGCCCCACCAGGGTTGCGAAAGAGGAGATGAGGGTGACGATGGGGCCGCACACCCCGACTCCCGCCAGGGCGATAGAGCCGATCTCCGGGATGTTGCCGATAAAGATGCGGTCAACAATCGAATAGAGCACGCTGACGAACTGGGCCAGCATGGTGGGGACAGCCAGCCGCAGTACCAGCGGCAGCAGGGCGTCCCGGCCCAGGTCGTTGGTCCTGGTCATGGGGGAATTTCACCTCTCGATCATTCCGGAATCAGGAAAGAGTCACAGGCCGTTGACGATGTTGGCCGGCCGCTCGCCGTCCAGCACCCGGCGGACATTGTCCCATACGGCGGCGTAGGCTCGCCGGAAGGCGGGGCCGGTGTTGCCCCCGATGTGGGGCAGGTAGGCAACCCGGTCCCGCACCTGTGGGGGCAGGTCCACCAGGGGGGGGTCGGCGGGGGTGGGCTCAGGCCAAAGGGTGTCGAAGCCCGCTCCAGCCAGATGCCCGGACAGCAGGGCGTCCCGGACGGCCTGGTTGTCCACCAACTGGCCCCGGCTGGTGTTCACCAGGTAGGAGCCGGGGTGCATTTTGGACAGGAGCGCCTGGTTGAGCATCCCCTCCGTCTCCGGCGTGACGGGGCAGTGGAGGGAGAGAATGTCACAGGTTCCGACCAACTCGTCCAAGGGCAGATAGGTGATGTTCCACTCCCTCTCCTCTTGGGGGGAGCGGCGGTGGGGAGTGTAATAATACAGTCGGTTGCCGAAAGGGGCCAGCCGCCGGGCGGTGGCCTTGGCAATATCCCCAAGGCCCACCAGGCCCACAGAGTGGTCGGCAAACTCAGGTACTGCCGCGGCCATGACGGCTTCCTTATAAGCCATCTGGCGGCCCTCGATCACTGCCCGGTAGCCCTGCACGGCCCGGCGGGTGACCATGAGCATGAGCATCACAGCGATTTCGGCCACCGCGTCGGCGTTGCAGCCCTTGCAGTTGCACACATAGACCCCCCGCCTCCGGGCGGCATCCAGGTCGATGGCGTTGTACCCCACCCCGTCGGAGTGGATGAGTTGGAGCCGGGGCAGGCCGTGGATCAGCTCCGCCCCCACCGGGGCGATGGCGTCGGCCAGGATGACTTGGGCATCGGGGGACTGGGCCAGGATCTGGCGGGACGGGGCAGAGGGGGAGAAAAAGGTCAGCTCCACCGGCAGGTCGTGGACGAAGGGGGGGAGATACGCCTCGTACCGCTTCCGGTCTCCGAGAATGGCGATTTTCATGGGAACGCTCCTTTTTGTCGAATCAATACGGGTCATCATACTACATTCCGGCAGCATTGTCACTATGCAAAATGACGGGAAGTGTGAATTTAGCACTCTTGACACAAGAGTGCTAATTGTTTACAATGAGTTCATGAAAAAACCCAGAAAAGAGGTATACTAAACTCAAACAACAGTTCGGGGCCGGGGATACCCGGCCCGAGAGGAGTGTGGAGATACCATGAACATGAATCAATTTACCCAGAAATCCCTGGAGGCCATCCAGGCCGCCCAGTCCCTGGCTGTGGAATACGGCAACCAGCAGATTGAGCAGCCCCATCTGCTGTGCGCCCTCATCGGGCAGGAGGGGGGATTCATCCCCCAGCTGCTCACCAACATGGGGCTGACGGTGGAGTCATTCCAGGCCGCTGCCCGTCACGAGGTGGAGAAGCTGCCCAAGGTGTCCGGCGCCGGCCGGGAGGCGGACAAGGTGTATATCTCCAGTGGGGTGGACAAGGCGCTGAACACCGCCGTGTCCATCGCCTCCGGCATGAAGGACGAGTATGTGTCGGTGGAGCACATCCTGCTGGCCCTGATCGACACCGCCGAGAGCAGCTTGAAGTCCCTGTTCAAGACCTACAACGTGGACAAGGACCGGGTGATGCAGTCCCTGGCCGCCCTGCGGGGGAACCAGCGGGTGACCACCGACAACCCGGAGGAAACCTACGAGGCCCTGAAAAAATACGGCACCGACCTGGTGGAACAGGCTCGGGCCAACAAGCTGGACCCGGTGATCGGACGGGATGACGAGATCCGGAATGTCATTCGCATACTGTCCCGAAAGAGCAAGAATAACCCCGTGCTCATCGGCGAGCCAGGCGTGGGCAAAACCGCCATCGCCGAAGGGCTGGCCCAGCGGATTGTCAAAGGGGACGTACCCGCGGGTTTGAAGGACAAGACCATCTTTGCCCTGGATATGGGCTCCCTGGTGGCTGGCGCCAAGTACCGGGGCGAATTTGAGGAGCGGCTGAAGGCTGTGCTCAATGAGGTGAAGAAGTCTGAAGGGCAGATTATTCTGTTCATCGATGAACTCCACACCATTGTGGGCGCAGGCAAAACCGAGGGCGCTATGGACGCGGGCAACCTCTTAAAGCCCATGCTGGCCCGGGGAGAGCTGCACTGCATCGGCGCAACCACCCTCAATGAGTACCGCCAGTATATCGAGAAGGACGCCGCTCTGGAGCGGCGGTTCCAGCCCGTTATGGTGAATGAGCCCACGGTGGAGGACGCCATCGCCATTTTACGTGGCCTGAAGGAGCGCTATGAGGTGTTCCATGGCGTCAAGATCACCGACGGGGCCATCGTGGCCGCCGCCACCCTCTCCGACCGCTATATCACCGACCGTTTCCTGCCCGACAAGGCCATCGACCTCATTGACGAGGCCTGCGCTCTCATCCGCACGGAGATGGACTCCATGCCCACTGAGCTGGACGTGATCTCCCGGAAGATTATCCAATGCGAGATTGAGGAGGCCGCCTTGAAGAAGGAGGATGACGAGCTGTCCAAGGCCCGGCTGGCGGACATCCAGAAGGAGCTGGCTGAGCTGCGGGATGAGTTCAACGCCGGCAAGGCCAAGTGGGAGAACGAGAAGAACGCCATCGGCAAGGTGCAGAAGCTCCGGGAGGACCTGGAGGCGGCCAACGCCCAGCTGGAAAAGGCCCAGCGGGAGTACGACCTGGAAAAGGCGGCCCAGCTTCAGTACGGCACCATCCCTGGCCTGAAGAAGCAGCTGGAAGAGCAGGAGGGCTATGCCGCCCGGTCCAAGGAGGACAACCTGCTCCGGGACAAGGTCACCGAGGAGGAGATCGCCCGGATTGTGGAGCGGTGGACAGGCATCCCTGTGGCAAAGCTCATGGAGGGTGAGCGGGAGAAGCTGCTGCACCTGGAAGACATCCTCCACCAGCGGGTGGTGGGCCAGGACGAGGCGGTCCGCCTGGTGAGCG
>URQA01000027.1 GCA_900549885.1 uncultured Eubacteriales bacterium
CGCCGATGCCCAGCCGGAGCACCACGTTGCGCAGCTGCCGCACGTTGCCCGGCCAGCGGTAGGCCAGAAGTTGGTCCATGGCCGCCGGGGAGAAGCGCACCGCCAGTCCTTCCCGCTGGACGAAGTGATCCACCAGCCGGGGAATATCTGAGGCCCGTTCCCTGAGAGGCGGTACGCTGATCTCGATGGTGGACAGGCGGTAGTACAGGTCGGAGCGAAACCGTCCCGCGTCGGCCAAAGCGTGGAGGTCGGCATTGGTGGAGGCCATCACCCGGGTGTCCATCACCTGCATCCGGCTGCCCCCCAGCCGTTCGAACTCCTTCTCCTCCAACACCCGCAGTAGCTTGGACTGCATGCGCAGATCCATCTCTCCAATCTCGTCCAGCAGGATGGAGCCGCCCCCTGCCAACTCGAACTTACCCTTCTTGGCGGTGACCGCCCCGGTGAAGGCGCCCTTTTCGTGGCCGAACAGCTCCGATTCCAGCAGGTTGTCCGGGATGGCGGTGCAGTTGATCTTCACATAGGGGGCGCTGCCGCTGGGAAAAGCGGTGGAGTGGATGGCGCCGGCCAGAATTTCCTTGCCGGTGCCCGTCTCCCCGGTGATGAGCACCGGGTAGCGGGTGGAGGCCGCCTGACGGCAGCGGTCCAGCAGCTCCCGCACCAGGGGGTGCTCCCCGATGAAGTCGTTGAAGGTGTATGAGCCGGAGGCGCGGGCCAGACTGTCGTACAGGGCCGCGCTCTGGGTCGAACCCTCGGACAGCTTACCCAGGGCCCGCTTGAGCTTGTTGGTATCCAGGCTCACCAGCATGCCCATGCCTCCGATGCGATCTGTGCCCTCGTAGATGGGAAGCTCCGTGACGATGTGGTATTTCCCCCGCATGAGCACCAACCGCCCCGCTTCAGGCACCCCGGTGCGTGCCACCTGCCCCAGATGGGTGTCGGGGTCCAACTCCTCGATGGGACGGCCCACGCATTCCTCCTGGGTCTTGCCCAGATCCCGCAGGGTAGGGACGGAGTAGCGGATGAGCCGTCCGGCGGCGTCCACCAGGCCGGCGGCGGAAAAGCCGGTGTCCATCAGCTCATCCAGAATGCCGCCCCGGGTATACAGCTGCTGTCTTGTCATATGAATGACCATAAAGGTCCCTCCCCGCCCATGTTTCGCTTGAAACGATTGTACCAAAATAGAGCAATCTCCGCAAGGCGGGATTTTTTCCCGAGGTTTTGCTTTTTCAGACAGGGTGTGCTATACTATCTTTACCAGCTAAATTGTTAGGAGTGATTCCATTGGCACGCGCGCATTCCAACGACCTGGGCAAGGACCGCTTGGGGCCGCTGATGGTACGGCTGGCCCTGCCGTCTATTGTGGCCCAGATCGTCAATGCCCTGTATAACATTGTGGACCGGATCTATATCGGCCATATGGGAGCGGAGGGAGATATGGCCCTCACCGGACTGGGAGTCTGCTTCCCCATCATCATGTTCATCTCCGCCCTGGCGGCCCTGGGAGGCCAGGGGGGTGGTCCCCGGGCGGCCATCGCCATGGGCGAGGGGGACAACGAGCGGGCAAATTCTATTCTGGGCAGCTCCACAGCGTTGCTGATTGCGCTGGCTGTGGTGGCTACGGCGGTCTTTCAAATCTGGAAGGAGCCGCTGCTATTGGCCTTCGGCGCTACGGAGAACACCATTGGATATGCCTCGGATTACCTTTCCATTTACTTGTGGGGGTCGATCTCCGTGCTGCTGGCGCTGGGGCTGAACTCCTTTGTCACCGCCCAGGGATTTTCCACTTTCGCCATGCTGACGGTGGTGATCGGTGCGGCCATCAATATTGCCCTGGACCCACTGTTCATCTTTGTGTTTGATATGGGGGTTCGGGGGGCGGCGTTGGCCACCATTATCGCCCAGACTGCGTCGGCGGTATGGGTGGTGTGCTTCCTTACCGGGAAGAGGTCCCTGCTGCGTATCCGGCGAAAATACCTCCGTCTGAAAAAAGAGGTGCTGGGTCCTATCGTGGCTCTGGGGGTGTCCCCCTTTATCATGCAGTCTACGGAGAGCTTAGTGTCTATCTCCTTCAATTCCTCTCTGCGGACCTATGGCGGAGATACCGCAGTGGGCGCCATGACCATTTGTTCTTCGGTGATGCAGGTGGTCTACTTGCCGCTTCAGGGACTGGCTCAAGGCGCGCAGCCCATTGTCAGCTATAACTACGGGGCGGGTAATTTGGACCGGGTGAAGAAGGCCTACCGGCTGCTGCTGATCACCAGCGGCATCTATGCCTTGGTGATCTGGGGCCTGTCAGAGCTTTTCCCACAGGTGTGGGTGTCCATTTTCAACGACCAGCCGGAGTTGACAGCGTTAGCGGCCTGGGCCTTGCGCATCTACTTGATGGGATGGTGCGTGTTTTGGGTGCAGATGGCCTGTCAGCAGACCTTTGTGGCTTTGGGTCAGGCTAAGGTGTCCTTGTTCATGGCCCTGCTGCGCAAGGTTATCCTGCTGATTCCGTTGATCTTTATTTTGCCTCACTTTTTCCAGAACCAGGTGTTCGGTGTGCTGGTGGCTGAGCCAGTGGCGGATGTGGCAGCGGCACTTATCTGCGCAGTGACGTTTGCTGTCCGGTTTCCCAAAATTCTCCGGGCCAGGGAGCGGGAATTGGAACAGGTGTGAGCGTGAAAAGAAACCAGTACGCCTCCGCAATCTGATTGCGGAGGCGTACTGGTTTTGTTCGGGGTTAGGCCAAGGGCAGATAGACTGTGACAGTGGTACCGGAGCCCACCGTGCTGACCAGCTTGATCTGGCCGCCGTAGAGAGCTACGATGTGCTTGACGATAGCCAGTCCCAATCCGGTACCGCCAGCGGCCCGGCTACGGCCCTTATCCACCCGGTAGAATCGTTCGAATACCCGGTTCTGGCAGTCCGGAGGAATGCCAATGCCGGTGTCTGCCACAGTGAATACCGCCTGGTTCCCCTCCCGGGTCAGAGTGACGGACACCTGTCCGCCGCTTTTGTTGTACTTGACGGCATTCTCCATTAAGTTGAGGGCTACCTCCCGGAAGCGGTCCGCGCCGATGGCCCCCACCACCTCCTCACCGGAGACGGATAGGGTGACGTCAGCCTTCTGGGCCACGGGTTCTAGAAATTTGGCCGTGTCCCGGGCCACATCGGTCAGGGAGCACTGTTCCCCGGGCAGGACGGCGGCTACCGTTTCCAGCTCGGTGACTTGGAGAATGTCATCCACCAGCTTGGTCAGTCGGTCCACCTCTACCGAGATCATGGTGAGGAACCGCTTCTGGTCCTCCGGGTCCTTCACCAGGCCGGAGGCCATCATGTCGGTGAAGCCTTTGATGGAAGTCAGAGGGGTCTTGAGCTCATGGGTGACGTTAGCGGTGAACTCACTGCGGGCAGACTGGAGGGTTTCGTCCACTTGGCGAACCGCCACTTCCGCATCTTCCACCGGTTTGGCGGTGTTGGCAGCTAGTCTCCGGGCCAGGACCCAGGCCAGGCACAGAGATAACACAGCGGCCGCCAGCAGTCCAGCGGTGGCC
Source organism: uncultured Eubacteriales bacterium (assembly GCA_900549885.1). Taxonomy (GTDB): domain Bacteria; phylum Bacillota; class Clostridia; order Oscillospirales; family Oscillospiraceae; genus Enterenecus. Next base: position 3,543 of record URQA01000027.1, read on the forward strand.
TGGAGGGCCAAGGTATTAACGGAGGACAGAGGCATAGCCGCCCGGGCAATTACACCATCGTCGAAAACTTGAGCTTCATAGAGGTAGGTGACCCCATTGCTGGACGAACGGCGGATATTCTCACCAGAGCCATCCGCTAGGGCCTGCTCCACCTCAGGGCGGTCAGAGTGATCTTCGTAGATATCCTTCTCAGTATCCCCCAGCACGGTTCCGTCAGGGGCGATGAGAGTCAGCCGCTTGTCCGGGGCAGCCTGGGAAAACTGCTTCAGCAGGCCGGACACGTCGGTGGTGCCCCCCTCCGCATCCATGAGGGACAACAGCTCTGTGAGGGTTTGGCGGGCATCCTCGACCTCTCGCTGGTGGAAAGACCACACTCCAACCGCCGAGGAGATGACGACAGACAGGGCGGCGATAAGGAATATGTAGATCGTCAGTTTCCGTTTCATACCCGATTCACTCCATTTTGTAGCCCACGGAGCGTACCGTGGTGATATAGCCCTCGCCCAGCTTTTGACGCAGGGCCTTGATGTGCATATCTACGGTCCTGGTTTCCCCCACGAAGTCGTAGTCCCAGACGGAGGAGAGAATTTCATCCCGGGTCAGGACCGTGCCCCGGCGGCTGACCAGTAGACGCAGCAACTCGAATTCCTTAAAGGTCAGGGCGATGGGCTGGCCATCCCGGGTGACGGTACGCCCGGCGGTGTCGATGACCAGGTCCCGATAGCGTAGCACGGGATCGGTCCGGCCCAGGCGGCGCAGCACCGCGTTCACCCGGGCCTGGAGCTCCATGACGCCGAAAGGTTTGGTGATATAGTCGTCCGCCCCGGCGTCCAGCCCAGCCACCTTGTCCATCTCGCTCTGGCGGGCGGTGAGCATAATGATGGGCAGCTTGGCGGTCTCCGGATCTGCCCGGAGGCGGCGGAGAATCTCTAGCCCGTCCATTCCGGGCAGCATCACATCCAGCAGAGCTAGATCCGCCTTGGGAGAGGCTGCAAAAAAATCCTCTCCGCTCTCAAAGGCGGCGATTTCGTGGCCCAGCGACTTGAAATAGTATTCCAACATGGCTCGAATGGAGGAATCATCTTCCACCAGGGCAATCTTCAGTGCCATCGGCGGCGCTCCTTTTTATTTTGAAATCAGCGGGACCCTAAGGAGGGTCCCGCAGTTGGGAGTCGGAGAAAGTGCCAATACAGTCAGGACAGCTCGCCGGTGACACAGAAAATGGCCCACTTGGCGATGTTCACTGCATGGTCGGCAATACGCTCCAGATACTTGGCGATGATGATGAGGTCAACTGCCCGACCGGAGTGGTCCTCCTGGTGAACAATGCGCTCAGTCAACTCGTTTTTGACCTTGACAAACAGTTCGTCCACCACGTCATCTAGGTTCACCACAGCGTGGGCGGTGTTCTCATCCCGATCAGCGTAGGCGGCAATGGCTTGGTGGACCATCAGGCCGGCTTGGCGGCTCATGGTGGCGATGTCCTCAGGCACATCCGTCTTTTTTCCGTCGGCCAGCAACAGGGCGATCTCCGCGATGTTGGCGGCCTGGTCGCCGATACGCTGCAAATCAGTGACCATTTTCAGTGCTGTGGAGATGGTGCGCAGGTCCCGGGCCACCGGCTGCTGCCGCATGAGCAGAGACATGCAGTGGTTTTCAATAGTGCGTTCCTGCTGGTCCAGGGAAGCGGTCATCTCGATGGTGGCCTTGGCCCCAGCGGCGTCTGCAGTGGACAGGGAGGAGGTGACCAGGTCAATGGCGTCCCGGGCGGTGGCGGCCATGGACGTCAACTCCCGGCTAAGCTCCAGAAGCTCCGCATCAAAGGTTTTTCTCATGTGGCATTTCCTCCTTTTAGCCGAACCGTCCAGTGATATAGTCCTCTGTGCGCTTATCCTTGGGCACGGAGAAGAGTTGGGTAGTGTCCCCATACTCGATCAGCTCGCCCAGCAGAAAAAAAGCGCACTTATCGGACACGCGGGCGGCCTGCTGCATATTGTGGGTGACGATGATAATCGTATAGCGGTTTTTCAGATCGGCGATCAGGTCCTCAATTTTGGATGTGGAGATGGGATCCAAGGCAGAGGTAGCCTCATCCATGAGTAGGATGTCTGGCTCTACAGCCAAGGCCCGGGCGATGCAGATACGCTGCTGCTGGCCGCCGGACAGGCCCAAGGCGGACTTTTTCAGCCGATCTTTCACCTCGTCCCAGATAGCCGCCCCCCGCAGGGAGCGCTCCACGATTTCGTCCAGCTCCTTCTTGCCTCGGATGCCGTGGGTGCGGGGGCCATAGGCGATGTTGTCGTAGATGGACATGGGGAAGGGGTTGGGCTTCTGAAACACCATGCCGATCTGCCTACGCAGCCAAGTCACGTCTACCGTGGGGGCGTAGATGTCCTGGCCCCGGTATTCCAGGGAGCCGGTGATCTTGATGCCGGGGACCAAGTCGTTCATCCGGTCCAGAGTCTTGAGGAAGGTGGACTTGCCGCAGCCGGAGGGGCCGATGAGGGCAGTGACCTTCTTTTCAGGGATGTCGATGCTGACGTTCTTCAGCGCCTGGGCGGTGCCGTACCACAGGTCCAGGCCCTTGACGGAGAGGATAGTAGTTTCGTCCATGGTAAGGCTCCTTATTTTTTCTTTAATCTCTTGCCCACCAGCTTGGCGGCCAAGTTGATGGCCAGGGTGAGCAGCATCAGGATGGCGGCGATGGCAAAAGCCACGTCGAACTCGGCCCGCTCTCGGGCGTACACATACAGGGCTACAGTGAGGGAGGACCCGGAGGCATGGAAGAAGTCGCCCACCGAGCGGAAGAAGTCGTTCATGCCCACGCCCATGCCGGCGGTGAACAGCAGGGCGGCGGACTCGCCCACAATGCGGCCCACGGCGAGGATGCAGCCGGTGACGATGCCGTCGACGGAGGAGGGCAGCACCACGGTACGCACCATGTGCCACTTGCCGGCGCCCAGGCCCAGAGCGGCCTCCCGGTAGGACTGGGGGACGGTCTTGAGAGACTCCTGAGTGGTGCGTATGATGGTGGGGATGGTCACCATTACTAAGGTCAGGCAGCCGGCGGTCAGCGAAGCGCCCAGGCCCAGCACTTCGCAGAAAAACAACATGCCCACCAGGCCGAAGATGATGGAGGGGATGCCGGTGAGGGTCTCGGTGGCGAATTCGATGGCGGCCACCAGCTTCTTGTTCTTGGCGTACTCAGTAAGGTATACCGCCGCCCCCACCCCCAGGGGCAGGGTGATGAGCAGGGTGCCCACCACCAGGTAGACGGTGTTGGTGATGTGGGGCAAAATGCCGATGGTGTCCTTGATATAGCTGGTTTCGGTAGTCAGGAAGGACCAACTCACATGGGGCAGGCCCCGCACAAAGACGTAACCGATGATGAACACCAGTAGGGCGCACACCAACAGCGCGCAGAAGTACAGGAGGATCCGCAGGATCCGGTCATAGGCCTTGCGCCTGCCGGAAAGGGGCTTCATTTCTACCATATTATATCACCCCTTCTTCCGTTTGAGAAGCGTATTGAGCGCAATATTGATGAGCATGATGAAGATAAACAGCACCAGGGCGATGGAGAATAGGGCCTGGCGCTGCAGGCCGGAGGAATAGGCCATCTCGCTGGCCACGGCGGTGGTCAGGAAGCGGACAGATTCGAACAGTCCAGGCATATTAGCCACGTTGCCCGCCACCATGATGATGGCCATGGCCTCGCCGATGGCCCGGCCGATGCCCAGCACCACTGCCGCGGCGATGCCGCTGGATGCCGCTGGGACGGACACCCGAAACACCGTCTCGATGTGGGTGGCGCCCAGGGCCAGGCTGGCCTCCTCATACTCCTTGGGCACCGCGTTCAGGGCGGTCTCGGAGACCGAGATGATGGAGGGGAGGATCATGACGGCCAGCACGATGATAGCGCAGAACAGACTGGCGCCGTCGGGCAAGTTGAAGGCCACCCGTACTGCAGGCACCAGCACCATCATGCCGATCAGGCCGTACACCACCGAAGGGATGCCCGCCAGCAGGTCCACCGCCGGGCGGACGATGGACACCAGCCGGGGGGAGGCTACTTTGGATAGGAACACCGCAGTCATAAAGCCGATAGGCACGCCGATGAGGATGGCGCCGCAGGTGCCGTAGACGGAAGTGAGGATGAAGGGGAGGATACCAAACTTGGGCTCCGAAGCGGTGGAGGCCCACTCGGTGCCAAACAGAAAGTCCACCAAGCCGATCTCACGGATGGCGGGAATGCCGGAGACGATCAGGTAGATGCTGATGAAGAGGACGAACGCGATGGCGATGAAGCCGCAGATGAGGAACACCACGTTCATGGCAGTCTCCAACGGTCGGAGCTTTTGTTTCATGGCAGATACCGGCCTTTCCTAAAAGTCATATGCTCATGCCCAGTGCCCCCTCGGACCCGAGGGGGCACTGGAGCGATGAACGCTTATGGGCGCATTACACAAGGGGCACGGCGCCGGCGTCTTTGATCAGCTGGGAGGCGTCGGCAGAGGTGGCCCAGTCGATAAAGGCTTGGGCGGCGGGGGAGAGCTCCTTGCTGTCGCTCACGATGAAGTTGAAGTTGCGCTGAATGGTGTAGGTGCCGTCCAGGACGGTCTCCTCGGAGGGAGCCACACCGCCCACGGTGAGGACCTTCACAGTGTCATCGCCGGTGACAGCGGACAGGGAGGCATAGCCGATGGCATTGGGGTTGGCAGCCACACCGGCCACCACTTCGCCAGTGGAGGTGTACTCATTTTGGTACTTGCACAGGTCCTCAGTGCCAGTGATAGACTCGAAGCCGTCCCGGGTGCCGGAACCGGCCTCACGGCCCATAAACACCACCTGGGCGTCGTTGCCGCCCACCTCGGACCAGTTGGTGATCTCGCCGGTAGCCAAGGCGGCGATCTGCTCGATGCTCAGGTCGGCCACGGGGTTGGCGGGATTGACGATGATGGCGATACCGTCCTTAGCCACGGTGACTTGCTTGACGCCAGTCTCGCTATCCTTCAGATCACGAGAGGCGAGGCCGATGTCGCAGGTACCTTCCTGGGCACCAGTGATGCCGGCGCCGGAGCCAGAGCCGGTGTACTGGATGGTCACGCCGTCGTGTAGCTCCTCAAAAGCCTCCTTCAGGAAGCCCATGACCTCATCCATAGAGGTGGAGCCGTTGGTGTTCACGGTGCCAGAAATCTCTTGGTCAGCGGATTGGCTGGGGGCGGTGCTGTTGTCCGCGGGCTGGCTGGCAGGTGTCTGGCTGTTGTTCTCAGGGGCTTGGCTGTTGTTGTTCCCGCTGTTGCTGCAAGCGGCTAAGGACAGCGCCAAGACCGACGCCATCAATAATGCGATGAGCTTTTTCATTTTCGATTCTCTCCATTTCATGATCATATTCTCGAACATTAGGATGCCCCGTTCTCTGGGGGACGATTTGAGTGTACAAAAGAAATGTAAAGTCCGCATTGTATACTTTGTAAAGTCTGTGTAAAGGGAGAAAATCTGGTGAAAGAGGTGATTTTTACATTGTCAAGGCGGCCGGTTCGGTCATTTTATACAGTGGAAGGCTGCTGCCTACGGGACTAAACACGAAAAGGTTTTTTGCTCAGAGGGAGGGCATGGACACAGGGCGTAACCCCCTGGAGCGGAGCTTCCGGGATGCAGCAGAAAACCAGATCTTTGATGGTTACCGTCCTTTCGGCTGTGCAGGCCGGAGAAGCTGGGAGGCCCGGGAATAAAAAAAGACCTCCCGCTTAGCGGAAGGTCTTTTTTGGATAAGCTGGCCTGCTTCGACGGAGAAATCAGGACGTAGCCACCAGACCGCCATCGGGATAGATGGAGTTGGCGGTGACGAAGTCGGAAGCGGGAGAAGCCAGGTACATGACAGTGCCCACGATATCAGACTCGTAGCCGATACGCATGGCGGGCTCATTGGCAGCGATGTTGTTACGAACAGTCTCATCGGGGGGCAGCAGGCCAACCATCATCGGGGTGTAGGTGATGGTGGGGCCAACCAGGTTGACCTGGATGTTAGGACGCAGGTCTGCGGCGAAAGCCTTGGTCAGCATCTCCACAGCGCCCTTGGTGGTGTTGTAGGGGACGTTGCCGTTGCCGCCGTTGGCCACGGCGCGGATGCCGCGGACGGAGCCGATGTTGATGATCTTGCCGTAGCCGGCGCAGGGAGTGGCCTTGCCAGCCTCAAAGGTAGAGGGATCGGCCACAACGCCATCCTCGGTGTTGTGCTCCTTCATCCAGTTGCCGAAGTACTTGCAGGTGAACATCAGGGAGGTGATGTTGGTGTTCAGCATACCGTTCCACACCTTGGTGTCGATCTCCCAAGACCACATCTTCTTGTTGTAGCCCTGAGAGTTGACCAAGATGTCCACGCCGCCCAGGCCCTCGGGGCTGACGGTGTACTCCACCATCTTCTTGACGGTCTCCTCATCGCCCGCATCGCCCGCAAAATAGGTGACCTTCACGCCGGCAGCGGCGCCGGCCTTGATGTCCTCGCAGGCGGCCTTCAGAGCATCCTCCCGGCGGGAGGAGATCAGCACGTCCACGCCGCGCTGGGCAAACGCCTTGGCGATCTCCTTGCCGAAACCGCCGGCACCGCCGACGACGACGGCCTTCTTGCCCTTGATGTCAAAAATGTCGGCATAATTGCCAGCAAAAACCTTAGGCATAACTCATTACTCCTTTTACAAATGATTTCAAAACATGTGAAAACGGGTCCTCCGTGCTTACCGCACTCCGGCCAGCGGCCAAGCCTCTGACGGAAAGCGGCTCCAGCTCACCCGGGCTTCACGAAGGTTAAGCCTGGGGCGGGAGCAGGGTGACCAGCATCTTGCACACAGTGGTGCCGGTGTTGGTGACGGACTTGGGGCATCCGCCGCAGCAGTGGAAAGAATCTCCAGCGTGGAGCACGGTCTCGCCGTCCTCGGTCTTGAGGGTCATCTCGCCCTCCAGAATGTAATAAATGGACTCCAAGGGGTTGGCGCCGTAATCGCAGCCGCCGCCGGGAATGAAGTAAGTGATGCCCTGAATCATCTTGCCGCCGTCCACGTCGGCGGGATCATGCAGACGGGTGGGGACACACTCGTTGTGGCCGGGAGCGGTATAGGTGTAGATGGTAGAGCCTTCCACGCCCTTGGCGCGCTGGATCTTGTACTGAGCCATGGTAAAACTTCCTTTCGCAGAAAATTTTGTGGACGTTCAGCGCCGCAAACAAAGTTTGCCAGCTAACTACTATTCTTAGTTTAGCAGATTGCCCACAAAAGTCAAGGGATACGGTGAAGAAGGAGCGCTTTTTCCCTCCACAAAGTTTGTCCTCCAAATTTGTGACATTTGCTGAGAACAACGCTGGAGCCCTTGGAACAGGAGATTTTTCCCACAGACACAGCTAAGCTGGCCAAGGACCATAGAACCGGGCGATCCTTGAACTGCATGTGCCTGATCGACCACACGGAGGAGGCGGGCCAGGGCAGTACGCCAAAGAAAAAGGAAGCCTGTACAGAGGCGGATTTTCTGGTACAATGAGGAGGGGAAACCACGCACCTTTTAATGAAATTTTAAGGAAGGCTAAATTCCAATAGCTGCGGAAAGGGACTATACTCAGCTTAGAAATGAAAGCTTGGGGGTGTGCGTCCTATGGACATCACGCTGGAGCAGGTGGAAAAGGTGCGCAGCTGTACTGGCGCCTCTTACGAGGAGGCCAAGGCGGCGCTGGAGGCGGCAGGGGGAAACGTGCTGGACGCGGTGATCCTGCTGGAACAGCAGGGCAAGACTGGCCCCACAGGGGGGGACTACTCCACCCGGGGCGCAGGGCCCGAGCCGGATGGCCCGGTGGGCCGCAGAGCGGTGAACTGGCGAGAAGTACGCCGGGCCTTGAAAAGCCTGCTGACCCACTGCCTGGCCATTTCGCTGGAGATCTGGAAGGGAGGCAGGATGACCTGCATGATCCCTTTGATTGTGGCGCTCATTCTTTGCCTGGTGGCTCCCTATGCGGTGTTTGGCCTGGCCCTGCTGGGGTTGTGCTTCGGATATACCATCCACATCAGCGGCAAGGGTACTGAGGGGTGGGGCGACAAGGTCAACCAAGTTATGGACCAGATCGGCGATGTGGTCAGCGACGCAGTGGGCCAATTCCGGCGCGACCGGAAGAACAAACGCCAAAAGAAGTGAAAGAAGAGGGAGACGACATGACGGACAAAATTCTGTTGGTGGAGGACGAGGAGAAGCTGGCCCGTATGGTGGAGCTGGAGCTGAAGTACGAGGGCTACCAGGTGGACAAGGCCGCCGACGGCCGCACAGGGCTGGACATGGCTCAAGCGGGAGATTACGATCTGATCCTGTTGGACATCATGCTGCCCGCCCTCAACGGCATGGAAGTGCTCCGCCGCCTGCGGCGGGAAAGCTTGGTACCCGTCATCATGCTCACCGCCCGGGACACGGTGATGGATAAGGTGGCCGGGCTGGACGCGGGGGCGGATGACTATATCACCAAGCCCTTCGCCATTGAGGAGTTGCTGGCCCGTATCCGGGCCGCCCTGCGAAACAAGGCCGAGGGGGCCGCTGAGGTGCCCGGTCAGGTGGGCAAGCTCATGGCCGGACCGTTGACCATGGATGTGGACCGCCACGAGGTGTCGGTGAACGGCCAAGAGGTGGAGCTGACCCGACGGGAGTTCGACCTGCTGCGCTACCTGCTGGAAAACAAGGAGAAGGTGGTCACCCGGGAGGTGCTGCTGGACAACGTGTGGGGCTTTGATTTCGTGGGGGAGACCAACACGGTGGACGTGTATATCCGTTTCCTGCGCTCCAAGATCGATGAGCGGTTCCACATCAAGCTTATCCACACCGTCCGGGGCGTTGGCTATGTCATCCGGGAGGACTGATTGTATGAAGGTCAACGCCATTGTGTATACCTCTGCCACCGGCTTCACCCGACGGTATGCCCAGATGCTGGGTGAGCGCACCGGCCTGCCCGTCCATGACCTGCGGGGAGGCATACCTCCCGTCCGGGGTACAAGGGTGTTATATCTGGGCTGGCTGTTTGCCGGAGGCGTGAAGGACCTGGCCCGCGCCCGGAGAAAATGGAACGTCCGGGGCGTGTGTGCCGTGGGCATGTCCCCGGAGGAAATGGCCCGGGACGCGGGCATCGGGGAGCGCCTGGGGAATACGCCTTTGTTCTATCTGCGGGGCGGATATTCCCCGGAGAAGCTCCCCGGCATCTACCGGCCCATGATGTGGATGATGACCAAGAAGGTGACAAAAGAACCGCCTAAGGATGAGAAAGAGGCATATATGCACCAGGTGTTCCGGGAAGGGGCGGACTTTGTGGACGAGAAGTACCTGGAGCCGGTGCTGGCCTGGCTGGCTGACAGCACAGGAAAAGGAGGAAGCGGACATGGCCATGTTGGAACGGAATTTGACGGGAAACTTTAGTCAAGTGTTGGACCGGCTTCACAGTGGAGTACTGGACAGCAACATCTCCGCCACCTACGAGGACGGCAGCGATTTCAGAATAGGAAACGTGTACTGCGCGGTGCGAATGTATGAGCGGTACAGCTGGTTTGGCGGCAATCGGGTGGCCATGAGCCTGACCCTGGTGGGAGATGGAGACCGGCTTCATCTGACCGCCATCACCGCCGGCGGGAGCCAGGCGATGTTCTTCAAGCTCAATACAGTGGGCGAAGAATCCTTTCTGGATACGCTGGCCCAGGTGGTGGACAGCCTGTGAGGCAAGGGGGCGGAGCCATGGAGTGGTGGAAGGCCCCCAACTGGGAGGGCCCGGAGAGAAACGCCCTCCGGGACGAGCGGCGGCGGGAACATTGGTGGGAGAGGCAGGAGGACGAGCGGTACCGGCTGGACTGGGGAGACCTGGTGGGAGAGGCGCTGGAACTGCTGCTGGATATCATCGACGCAATCACATAGAAAAACAGCAGTGTCGGCTGAAAGGATAAGCCTTTCTGGCGGCTTGAGACAGGGGCGAGGACCGTGGAACAGCAGAAACAACAAAATCAACATTCCTCCCTGGTGGCCCGGCTGAATGCCCGGCTGTTGGTGCGGTTGGCGGGTATCTATTTCTGTATGGACCTGTTGCTGACCGTGCTGTGTCTGGGCGGGGTAGTGGTATGGGCAGAGGGGCGGTGCGCCGACGTGGCCGCCCTGGTAGACCAGCGGGGAGTACCATCAGCGGAGGCTACTGAATGGATGCAGGCCGGGGACTATACCGTCACAGCCCTGGACCGGGACATCCAGGGCTGGGACTGGAGCTGGCTGCCCCTGCCGGACAACACCCGGGAAGGGCTGCGCTCTCTGTCTGGCGGCGGGGGCACCTTGCTGTTCAACCTGCGCTGGGGAGAAGGCAGACCCACCTACACCGTGGAGCTGATCAAAGATGGACAGCCCTATGCGATTTCCCTGGACCTGGACACCCAGGTGCGGGTAATCACCTTTGCCGTCCAGGTACTGTTGATCTGCCAGGTGATCTCCCTGATCTCCAACCTTTTTAAGAACGCGGGGACGATCCGTAAAGTGCTCCGGCCCATCCAGGACCTGGCCGCCGCGGCCAGCCGGCTGGGCAACGTGCCCAATATGAGTCCCGAGGAGCTGCAAAAACTGGCCGCCCGGCTGGGGGAAATCGACGACGCCCACCTGGATGCCCGTCTGCCGGTGGACGGTACCCAGAAGGAGCTGAAAAATCTGGCCCAGGCCATCAACGCCATGCTGGACCGCATTGACCAGTCCTACCGGGCCCAGATGCGCTTCGTGTCCGACGCATCCCATGAGCTGCGCACCCCCATCTCGGTGATCCAGGGGTACGCCAACCTATTGAACCGCTGGGGTAAGGACGATCCGGAGGCCATGCAGGAGTCCATTGACGCCATTACCCAGGAGGCCCAGTCCATGAAAGAGCTGGTGGAACAGCTGCTGTTTCTGGCCCGGGGAGACAACGACTCTCTGGTGGTGGAGCCGGAGGTATTTGATCTGACGGCGGTGGCCGGACAGGTGATGCGGGACAGTCAGGTTATCGATCAGACCCACCCCATGGAGGCCCACTGGGAGGGGCCGGTGTTCGTCAACTGCGACCTGGGCCTGACCAAGCAGGCCATCCGGATTTTAGTGGACAACGCCATCAAGTACACCCCTAACGGCGGGGCTATCACCCTGTCAGTGGAGGAGAAGGAGGGTATGGCCCATTTGTCCGTCACCGACGAGGGCATCGGCATCTCGCCGGAGGCCCTGCCCCATATCTTTGACCGGTTCTTCCGGGCGGACGAGTCCCGCACCCGGCAGACCGGGGGATCGGGTCTGGGCCTGTCCATCGCGAAATGGATTGTGGAGCGCCACGGCGGCTGGTTCGACGTGGTGTCCCGGCAGAACGTGGGCACCAAGATGACCATTGTGCTGCCTACTGTGCCCATGCCCGCCGCTCCGGATGGGAGCGAGGCGGTGGAGACAAATCATTTGGAGATTCGATAGGGGGTACAGACGATATGAAGCGTGGATGGAAAATCCTGATCGCAGGATGCGCCGTGCTGGTTGTCGGCTTGGCCGCCCTGTTTGCCTCAGGTGGTCCGGGCCGGTTGGCCGGGGCATCCGACGGGGAATACGACTTATCTGGGATGATCCGGTTGGTTTTTTCCGACATTGACACCGTGTGCGACGACCCGAACCTAGCTCAGTCTGGAGGCGAACTGCTGAAACAGATGGAGAATGAGATCCTTATCTCTCTCATCGTGGACAGCCAGATCGTCATTTCTCCGGAGGAGTTGGGAGAATATAGCTGCTTGGTGCTCACCGACCCGGCCTGGGTGGCCCGCTTCGGTGACCCAGGGAAACTGCGGGCGGTGGAGCTGGAGAGCGTTTCCCAAGAGATGCAGGAATTTCTGTCCGCTCAGATGCCACTTTGGACGGCGGACGGCAGCGTTCTGCCTGAGGGAGTGGGCCTGTATGAGTACATCGGAGACAGCCTGCTGGCCCTCCCCTTTATGGCGGGTATCGCCGACCATGCCCAGGAGGTCAAAAACCCGTTGCTCATCCTCATCGAGAACCCGGCCACAGTGATGGACCCATCTGGGCTGCTGCTCCCAATGGCATCCAGCGGGAACCTGGTGTTTTCCGGCCGGGACAAGCTGGAGCGGGCGCTCACAGGCAGCGCTGTGGCTTCTTATGCCGCAGGTATAGAGAAGTTCCAGCTCCAGCCATGAAATAAAAACAGCGAAGAGAAACCGCCGGGAACGCGCTTGGGAGCGTCCCGGCGGTTTTTGAAATTCACTGAAGAGGGAATCCTATAGGAGAGATAGAGGGGAATGAGGGAAAAGGGCTCAGCGGACTTTCTGGAACAGATTTCTCAGATATTATCAGACTTTATACAGCTTTTGACGTTCTTTCCAGTTGGCCATGACAAAACGAAAATGGTGTGGTATCTTTGAGGCAGGAGGTGGATCATGTGAGGTATCCCAGACTCTTTCAGCCGCTTCAGATCAGGCATGTGCGCTTTCGCAACCGGATATTTTCCGCCCCAGTCCAAACCAGTTACCTGGATGGAATGGGGTACTATACCGACTATGCCATAGAGTATTTTGCAGAAAAGGCCCGGGGAGGGGCCGCCCTGGTGACGGCGGGGGATACCCCTGTAGACGGCCGTTATGCCGCTGCAACATATCGCCATCCTGTACTGGACGACCCAGGGACCCTGCCCTCCCTGTGCGAGCTGGTGGGAGCAGTCCATGAGTACGGCGCAATGGTTTCGGTGGAGCTCAACCATGCCGGGAGCATGGCCCACCCTCAATATATTACAGGGCCAAGCCCCATCGGCCCTGTGGACTATCTGCGGAAGGATGGGCAGCCTATTAAAGGCATGGACGGCGAGCTCATGGCTTACACACTGGACAGCTATGCCCAGGCTGCGGCCATGGCCAAGCTGGCCGGGGTAGACGTCATCACCATTCAGGCTGGACACGGCTGGTTGCTTCACCAGTTTCTTTCGCCTCGGACAAACACCCGGAAGGACCAGTACGGCGGGACCCTGCGCAACCGCTGCCGATTCCCGCTGGAGGTGTTGGCGCGGGTACGGGAGACCGTAGGGGAGGATACACTCATCCAGTTGTCCGTCAGCGCCGCGGAGCATATCAAAGGTGGAGACACCCTGGCCAATACCATTGAGTTTGTCCAAATGGCCCGGTCCTATGTGGATTTGGTCCATGTCACGGCCTCTGTCAACACGGACTCCCGGGCCTCCACCATTATCCACTCTACCCCCTATCAGCCCCATCTGCTCATTACCCACTACGCCGCCGCGATCAAAGCGGCGACCGATCTGCCGGTGGTGGCGGTCGGGGGAATTTTGTCGCCGGAAGAGGCGGAAACTATCTTGGAGCGGGGAAGCGCAGATGCCGTGGCCTTAGGGCGGGCCTTGATTGCGGACCCCTTTTTGCCCTATAAGGCGAAGCATCAGCGGGAGGATGAGATTCGGCCATGCCTGCGTTGTCTGACCTGCCTAAACGAGATGTCCCGCTCCCGCAGCGTCTGCTGTACGGTCAATCCAACGTCGGGCAGGGAATTTCGCCTGCATAGGCAGACCAGCCAGCCGAAGCCATCCCTGAATATCGTGGTCGTGGGGGGCGGCCCGGCGGGCATGTCCGCGGCGCTGTCCGCCGCTTCCAGCGGACACACGGTTACCTTGTTCGAAAAGCGGATGGAATTGGGCGGTCTCATCCGCCGCACCCTGACGCCCGCATGGCAGGCAGACACTGCTGCGTATATCGGCTACCTAGACCGGGCTGTACGCGGCCAGAGCAATATCCGCCTTTATCTAGGGGTGACGGCCACACCGGAAAAGCTGGCCGCGCTGTCCCCTCAAGCGGTAATTGTGGCCATGGGCTCCCGGCCCTGCGGGGATGAGCTGCCGGGGTGGGAGACATCGGGGGCGCTGGAGGTGTCAGAGATCTATGAAAAAATACACCAGATAGGCCGACGTGTCATTGTGGTAGGCGCGGGAGTGTCCGGATGTGAGGCAGCGCTTTTCCTGGCGGAGAGCGGCCGGGACGTGGTGATCGTGGATAAGGGTGCAGCTGCCATGCCCCATTACAGCCGCCTGCCCCGGATCGCGTTGATGGATAAGCTGATGGCGCAGGGAGTAGAGCTGCGCCCCGGCGTTCAGGTGATCCAGCTGCTGCCTGGCGGGATATGGCTGGAAACGGAGGCCGGAAAGAAACAACGGCTGGAGGCGGATACCATTATCCTGGCCAATGGCAGGCAGGGCGACCGGGAGGCGGTGGAACAGTTTTCGGGGGCTGCGCCCACAGTGACCGCAATAGGGGGGTGCAGTCGGTCCGTCTCCCTGCGGGAGTGTATCCATGGGGGTTACTTCGCCGGGAGAAATATTGAATATTATTAAATCGTGGAAAGATAAGAGGGCCGCCCCGGCTTTTGCCGGGACGGCCATTTTTACGGTGAAGTTTTGTTTACTGACGCCTGTGGAATGAGTAGGCAAAGGACAGATCCTCTGAGGTAAAGGCGCAGGGACCGAAGTCCGTGATCTCGAAGTCCTCCAACACCGGTTCGGGGCCGGTGGAGCGCCTATCCAGGGCGCCTCGTGTATTCAAGGACCGATAGGTTTGGGGCGGGATGCCCACTTTGCTTTTGAAAAAGCGGGAAAAGGAGTTTTGTTCCGGATAGTTGAGCTGCCGGGAGATCTCCGCCACAGACAGATCGGTTTCTGTCAGCAGGGCCTTGGCCCGCTCGATCTTCCGCATGGAAATATACTCGCTGAAGTTCATGCCGGCCTTGTTCTTGAACAGGCGGCTGAGGTAGGAGGTGCTCAGATAAAATGCCTGGGCCACCCGCTTAAGGGATAGCTCCTCTTCGATGTGCTCGTCGATGTACTGGCGGATGCGTACGATCTGCTGGCTGGCGGCATCCCCGCCGGACTGCAGGTGGGAGACATAGGCGGAGCACAGCTTTTCATAGGCGGCATGCCAAAGGGGGCCGGGCGGGCCTCCGGCCAGGGCGCGCAGACATTCTCCTCGGGCCTGGTCTACAGCGGGGGGAGAGCCGTCCTGGCTTCTAAATTGATCCTCTATAACAGTAGTCAGGCCGACCAAATGCCAGCCTACCGCATTGGCGTCTATATCCAGATGCTGCTCCAGCAGCTTCCAGTGGCGCTCCCAGACCTGCTCCGGCAGTTTATGCAGCGACTGCTGCAGTTCCTGAAGAAATTCCGCGGGGGAGGGAATGGCAAGCTCCCGTCCGTCCAGCTCCGCAGGAGCTGGACTTGTCTGCTTCAGCTCAGCCAGGAAAATACCGTCCAGAAGCTCTTTTTCCGTGAACAGGGAGGGAAGGGTAAGATCGGCCCCCGCTGAGCGCGCGCGGCGGGAAGCGCCAGATGAATCCACGGCCTCCAAGGTGATGAGAAAGCTGTCAGGGGAGCGGAGCTTTATGGTGCGTACCAGGGCGCTGTAATCCGGGCGGAGAAAGTCGGCGGCCAGAAAGACCAATTCCGGCCGCTCAATCCCAAGTTGCCGCAGGCCGGCGTTAAGGCCAGCCTGCTCTTCCAAGTGTCGGATATAGGGGGCCTTATTGCGAAGGACCGCGCCAATAGGCGGTTTTTCTCCTGTACAATCCCAAATCAGACTCGATTTCATGTCCAATCACTTCCTAGCTCCTAGAGAATCGCTTTTTTGCACAGTTTTGAGCAGCAAATTTTGCCGTGTGTTTAATATTGTACACACAAAGCCGAATGATGTCAAATTATGTTCCAAATCTGCGGCCACACTCCATATACAAAAAACGGCCCTTTCTTTATCATCAAATTAAGCTGTTTAAACAAAACTTCGCAGCATAAGAGAGGTGATCCACGCAGAGACAGGCCAAAAGGCAACAACCAAAATATTGAAGGGAGAGTATTTATGGAATTTCTGACAAGTACGGCAGGCTCGCTGATCATTTTCGTCATCGGTCTGGCCATCTTCATCGCACTGTGCTTCACAAAGGTCCCCCGGATTTATGCTGTGCTGCTGGCGGTCCTCGTGTTTGCCTTCGGTATCAATGCGGAGTGGACCACTAGCCTGTTCACCACCTTCCTGGGCGGTACTGTGACGGTTATTCAGTCTTACCTGTTCACCACCCTGTCCGGCGCCGCCGTGGGCTGCGCCTTGGCCGCCACAGGCTGCGCCAACCGCATCGCGGAGACTGTGATGAATCTGGTAGGCCGCCAGCGGGGTGCGCTGGTCATTATGATCGTGTCCTTCCTGGTGTGTGCTTCCGGCGCTCTGGGGCACACGTGGATCGTGTTGCCCATCGCCTTGGCGGTCTGCCGGGTGTCCAACATTCCCCGGGGTGTGGCTCTGCTGGCCTACGTCAGCCAGGTCCAGATTGTCCAATTTTCCCTGGTGGGCATTCCCGGCCTGCCCAACCTGATGCCCGCCGAGTACCTAGGCACCAACATCTATCAGGAGCCTGTCATGTCCATTGTGGGCGTGGCTGTGGCCGAGGTACTGTGCTTCTTGATCTGTGAGGGCTTTGTCCGCCATGAGCGCAAGAGGGGCAACGGCTTTGAGGTCACTCCCGAGATCGACTTCTACAAGACCCCGGAGGAGCGTCCCGACGATGAGATGCCCAATATCGTCATTTCCCTGATTCCTCTGGTCATCATGATCGGCGGCTCTATCCTGCTCAACCAGGTGTTTAAGATCGCCTCCACTCCTTCCGCCATTATCCCTCAGATCGTCACCATTTTCTTCCTGCTCATCGTCTGCCGGAAGTATTGGCAGGCCACCATTAAGAGCCGCAACAAGATGGAAGAGCTCTATCTGTCCATGGAGCGTGCGTTCCCCATGATTATCGTCACCGGCTTCATCGGAGGCATGGGCACTCTGATCTCCAGCATGTCCTGGTATGAGGTGGGTATCAACTGGGCCATGAATCTCCAGACCAGCCCCTATCTGCTGGCGTTTATTGTGCTGGCCATCATCTGCTTCATCACCGCCGATGGCATTGCAGGCATGCAGCTGTTCCTGAATACCATGAGCGCGCAATTCATCGCCATCCCCGGAATCAACCTGGGCGCCCTGCACCGTATTGTGTCCGCCACCGCCTGCACGGTGGAGTCCATGCCCTGGACCGCCGGCTGCTACAACTACTGCACTTATTTCGGTATCTCCGTCAAGACCGGCTGGAAGTATCACTTCTTCGGCACTGTGCTCATTACCACCTTCCTGGCCCTGTTCTTTGTGGTGTGGTCCTCCATCGCCTGGCCCTGCTGATTTTCACGGAGAAAAAGGAGAAACTATGAACCAATATCCCCATTTATTCCAGCCCCTGCGGGTAAAAAATGTGATTTTTCGCAACCGAATCTTCTCATCCCCTCATATGCTTTGCTACGCGAACTGGGACGGATCTCCCAGTCTGCAGATGATCAAATTTTTCGAGGAAAAGGCAAAGGGCGGCTGTGCCATGGTCACCATGGGCGACACCCCGGTGGACGAGGTCAACGGCGTGGGCATTCCCCGTCACATCAAGCTCATCGACCAGAATGTGAACCTGCTGGCGGAGCTGGCCTACGCCATCAAGAAAAACGGCGCTGTGGCCAGCTTTGAGCTCAACCACCCTGGTAATACCGCCCGCAATCCGGACGGGCGGCCCGCCTGGGGGCCGGACGGCTTTGTACGGCCAGACGGCTGCACGGTGCTGGAGATGGATGAGGACATGATCGCCCACACGGTGGAGTGCTACGCCAAGGCCGCCGCTGTCCTCAAGCGGGCGGGATGGGATATGTGCATCCTACACGGCGCCCATGGCTGGCTGCTGGGCCAGTTCCTGTCCCCGGCTTATAACCACCGCACCGACCGCTTCGGCGGCAGTCTGGAAAATCGGGCCCGGTTCCCCATTATGGTTATCGAGGCGGTGCGCAAGGCCGTCGGCCCGGACTTTCTCATCGACTACCGCGTCAGCGGCGAGGAGATGCAGGAGAACGGCCTGACCGTGGACGAGTGCGTGGCCTTTGTCAAGATGATCGAGGACAAAATCGACATGGTTCATGTGTCCGCCGGCCTGGACCGGATGCCCCAGGCCATCATCACCCACCCCAACACCTATCTGCCCAACGGCTGCAACGTCAAGTACGCCGAGGCGGTGAAGAAGTCCGGCGTCAAGATCCCCGTCACCGCCATCGGCGGCATCAACACCCCGGAGATGGCTGAGGAAATCCTCGCATCAGGCAAGGCGGACGCGGTGGCCATGTGCCGGGCGCTCATCGCCGATCCCTACTGGCCCAAGAAAGTGCGGGCCGGGCGGCTCAATGAGATCCACCAGTGCCTGCGGTGCACCAACTGCCTGGCGGAGATGCATCCCACCGATCAGTTCCACTGTGACGTGAACCCCTTCTCCGGCCATGAGGTGCTCTTCCAGGATCTGAAGCCCAAGGCGGCCAGAGCCAAGACGGTCTGGATCGCCGGGGGAGGCCCTGGCGGCATGACTGCGGCCATCACCGCCGCCGAGCGGGGCCACACCGTCACCCTATTCGAGGCGGGAGAGCGGCTGGGCGGTCTGCTCAATTATACGGACAAGGACCAGAAATTCAAGCGGGACCTGCACCTGCTTAAAGAGAAGTTGGTGGCCCGGGTGGGTGAGCTGCCCATTGAGGTCAAGCTCAACACCAGGCTCACTCCCGACATGGTGAAGGAGGGTAAGCCCGATGCTCTTCTCATCGCCATCGGCGCTGCTCCCATCTTCCCGCCCATCCCCGGCCTGACGGCTGAGGCGGTCACCACCGGCTATGACTGCTATCTCCATCCCGAGCAGGTGGGGCACAAGGTGGTGTGCATCGGCGGCGGCCTGGTAGGCGCGGAGACCGCTATCTACCTGGCTGACCTGGGGCATGAGGTGACTGTGGTGGAGATGAACGACACCATGGCCGCCGAGGCCAATATGCACCACGGCACCGCTGTCCGGCAGATGCTGGATAAGCTGCACATCAAGTGTCTGACCTCCACCAAGTGCGTCGGCGTCAAGCCCGGTGCCATCGACGTGGAGGATGCCGAGGGCAAGCGCTCCACCCTCACCGGGGACACCATCGTCCTGTCCGCGGGCTACCGTGCCCGGACGGCGGAGGTGGATGCCCTGCTGGGACTGGCAGAGGACTGCGCCGTCATCGGCGACTGCAAGAAGGCGTTCCGCGTGCGGGGCGCCACCCATGACGGCACCTTTGCCGCCATCAACCTGGGCTGATCCCTTTTCTTCCTCCTCTATTTGCCCGGCCCCGGTCCGAATCTATCGGGCTGGGGCCGGGCCCTTTTTTGAAAGGAGACGATAGGATGTTCAAACCGAGATACCCGCACCTGTGCAGCCCGCTGAAAGTGGGCCCGCTCACCCTGCGCAACCGCATGGCCTCCGCCCCCACTTCTCTGGCCACCCTGGGGCCCGGTGGGCATCCCAGTCTGGAGAATATCGCCTACTATGAGCTCCGGGCCAAGGGGGGCGCCTGCATCGTCACCATGGGGGATGTGATCGTCCACGGCACGGGCCTGGCCCATCCGGAGGCGGTGCTGCTCACCGACCCCGACGTGCTGCCCGCCCTGGTGCCGCTGGCTGAGGCGATCCGCCGCCACGGGGCGGTGGCCTCCATCGAGATCGACCACGGCGGCGGGAAGGCCAATCCCATGTTCACCAGCGACCACGTCTCCCACGGGCCCAGCGCCATCAGGGCCGCCGGGGGCTATGACGTGGAGCCCATGAGCGTGGACTTCCTCCATGAGATCGCCGACGCCTACGGCAAGGGCGCGGCGGTGGCCAAGCTGGCCGGTTTCCAGATGGTGACCCTCCACGCCGGCCACGGCTGGCTCATCCACCAGTTCCTCTCCCCCCCCGCTACCACCGGCGTTGACGAGTACGGCGGGAGCTTTGAGAATCGCTGCCGCTTCATGCTGGAGGTCATCGGGCGGATCCGCGCCCACTGCGGTCCGGACTTCCCCATCGAGGTGCGCATGAGCGGGACCGAGCTGGCGGACGAGCAGGGGGGCTATACCCTGGCCGACGGGGTAGAGATCGCCAAAGTACTGGACGGGAAGGTGGACCTGATCCACGTCTCCACCGGCGGCGGCCACCCCAGCGGCGGCACGGTGATGCACCCGTCCATGTTCCTGCCCCACGGGTGCAACGTGTACCTGGCCGCTGAGATCAAAAAGCACGTCAGCACGCCGGTGGCCACGGTGGGCTCGCTGAGCGAGCCGGACAAGATGGAGCAGATCATCGCCTCCGGCCAGGCGGACCTGGTGTGCATGGCCCGGGCGCTGATCGCCGACCCCTATCTGCCCCAGAAGGTGATGGAGGGCCGGCCGGAGGACATCCGGCCCTGCCAGCGCTGCTACAACTGCCAGGGGGGGATGTTCGTCACCCGGAACATGCGCTGCGCGGTGGACCCGGTCATCGGCAATGAGCTGCGCGGCCAGATCCCCGTGCCGCTGACCCGGCCTAGGAAGGTGCTCATCGCCGGCGGCGGTCCGGCGGGCATGGTGGCCGCGGTCACCGTGGCCAAACGAGGGCACGACGTCACCCTGTGCGAGGCGTCAGACAGCCTGGGCGGCGCGATCAGGTATGCCAAGCA
>URQA01000028.1 GCA_900549885.1 uncultured Eubacteriales bacterium
TGTTCAGCAGCGCCAGATCCTCGTCCTGCCAGGGCTGGGAGCCGTCGATAAGCACCAGGGCTAACTCCGCCCGCTCCAGGGCGGCCCGGCTGCGCTCCACCCCCAACTGCTCCACGGCGTCGTCAGAATCCCGCAGCCCGGCGGTGTCGATGAGCCGCAGCAGGGTGCCCCCCAGGGTAACCCGCTCCTCCACCGTGTCCCGGGTAGTGCCGGGGATGGGAGTGACGATGGCCCGCTCATAGCCAAGCAGGGCGTTGAACAGGGTGGATTTGCCCGCGTTGGGCCGGCCCACAATGGCGCAGGGGACCCCTTCGGTGATGGCGCGGCCCCGGCGGTAGGTAGCCGCCAGCCGGTTCAGCTGTCCGGCGGCATCGGTGAGGGCGGTGGAAATCTCGGCGGCTTCGAAGGGATCGATGTCCTCGTCCGGGTAGTCCAAAACCGCATGGAAGTGGGCCATCAGGTCGGTGAGACGGTCATACACCTGGCCGATGACTTGGGACAGGGCGCCCCCCAGCTGCCCGGCGGCCTGGTATACCGCCCCGGCGGAGCCGGCGTGGATCAGGTCGGCCACTGCTTCCACCTGAGTCAGATCCAACCTGCCGCTGAGAAAGGCCCGGCGAGTGAACTCCCCGGCCTGAGCCTGGCGTGCCCCGGCGGCGAACAGGGCGTCCAGCCCCAGGGCCAAGGCGGTGGGAGAGCCGTGGCACTGCAGCTCCGCCGTGTCCTCCCCGGTGTAGCTGTGGGGGCCGCGGGAGAGGGTGGCCAAACACTGGT
The DNA here is from genome assembly GCA_900549885.1 of uncultured Eubacteriales bacterium. Lineage (GTDB taxonomy): Bacteria > Bacillota > Clostridia > Oscillospirales > Oscillospiraceae > Enterenecus. The sequence goes on from URQA01000028.1 coordinate 775, forward strand.
CAATGGCCCGCCCCTCCCGGTCGTGGAGAATGCCATACACCAGCTGCCGGTCCGGCCGGGCCGACATGGGGACGCCGTGGAAGGGTGTGAACACCTGGTCCAGTACCTCGGCGCACCCCGGCCCGGACAGCCGCAGGATGCCAATGGCGGAGGGAACCGGGGCGGTGGCGATGGCGGCAATCACATCAGACATAACATCACCTCAATATAATAGACGGCCGCCATCGCTGTACGCTACGGCGGCGGGTTTTTGCCAGTATATCACGGGGAGAGCGGGATTTCAACGGCGAGAAGGCGGCTTGCATCCCGGCCCGGTCTGTGGTAAACTGACCATATTCAGAAGAACAGGAGGCGTTTTGTATGACGCAGCTTAATATGCTTTCCTACAAGCTCCAGGATATGCAGTTTTTTAACAAGCTGGACAAGCCCGGACAAGTGCAGTTGGAGAACAACTTCTCCTACTCTGTGGACTACAACAAGGAGAATACCCGCTGTGTGGCCAAGCTTTACCAGTGCGTCAAGGACAAATGTGACGACGAGAACCATAAGTTCTTCGTCTCGGTCGAGCTGATCGGGGTGTTTGAAATCGTGGGCCCTGTCACCGATGAGGACAAGAAGGAGATCCATGTGCGCACCTACCAGCAGGTGTTCCCCTATGCTGAGGTGTTGGTCAAGCAGGTGTGCGCCGCCGGCGGCATGCCGAATTTCATGCTGCTGCGCCACAAGATGGACCCGGACCATGTGGCCATCAACAGGAAAAAATGAGACAAGCGCCGGGCCCAGCGGGTCCGGCGCTTGTATTTGTTTTCAGCTCTTCTCTTCAAATGTGGCTCCGCAGGAGCGGCAATGGACGGTGATGCGCCCCTTTCCCCGGGGAACCCGCATTTGCTGGCCGCAGTTAGGACATTTGAAATAGCGGTGGTCCCGATCCTTCATTCGATTGCGCCGGGTGACCCAAAAATTCCGAATAGGGCGAACCGCCTGAAGAAATTTAGTGTTTTCGGCTCGGCGTCTGGCCAGATTCCGGGACAGCATACGGAAGAGAACCAGAATAAGGAGCAGGTATTCCAGAAGGATAAGGAAAAACCAGTGGCTGATCAGTTGAATAACCCAGGTGATGAGGTACAGTACGAGCATAAATGTCCCCAACTGATCGATGCCATTGCGGCCATACATAAATCGCATCAAAGCCTGTCGAATCATGGGGGTTGTACCTCCTTGAGGATATGCTGTCTAACTGTCTACCCTATATGATAATCTCGGGAAATGACAGCGTCAATGCCCAAAACGTAAACAATATGTGAATTTGTACATTGCGCAGGACAGAAAAAATTGATATACTTGCCTACAGCAGACACAACGTAAGGGAGGCGCGCCATGGGACGCATCGACAAGGAAAATTATTACCTGGATATCGCGGAAACCGTGCTGGAGCGGTCTACCTGTATGCGGCGATGCTATGGGGCCATCATCGTCAATCATGATGAGATCGTGTCTACCGGCTATAACGGTGCCCCCCGGGGCCGGAAAAACTGCGCTGATTTAGGCTACTGTACCCGGGAGGCCATGAAGATTCCCTCCGGTCAGCGGTATGAGCTGTGCCGCTCCGTTCACGCGGAGGCCAACGCTATCATCTCCGCCTCCCGGCGGGAGGTGTTGGGGGCCACGCTTTACATGGCCTGCCGCAACCCGGCCACAGGGGAGTTGATTCCCAATTCTACCTCCTGCTCCATGTGCCGGCGCCTCATCATCAACGCAGGCATTGCCAAGGTGGTCATCCGGGACACACCCACCCAATACCGGGTGGTGGATGTGCAGAAGGAGTGGGTGGAGGAGGATGACTCCCTGCCGGAGAATATTCAGCTTTGACAGACGCAGGAAGAGAGCGCCCGCTTGGAATCCCAAGCGGGCGCTCTGTGCTGCGATGGCTGGTATTCAGCCGGGGATGGCAAGCTCTAGTCCCACATAGATTTTGTTCGGGTTCCGAATGACGTCCCGGTTGGCCTCATACAGCTCGTTCCAGCGGGAGCCGCTGCCCAGAAGCTCCTTGGCGATTTTCCACAGGCTGTCGCCCTTTTGCACCACATAGGTAGAGGAAGGCTCCGGGTCGGAGGGAGTGTCCGGAGCGGGATTGCCGGAGCCGCTGACCAGCTCCACCACGGAACCGTCCTCGCCCCGGGCGAAGCGGGAGATATAGTCCCAGGCTAGAGAGGCATATACGTTGGAGCAGGCATGGGCCACATTTTCCACGCCCACCAGACGGACCATGGGATTGGTATAGCCGTTGGCGTAGAAATCGCTGACATCGTAACGGATGCCCTGCCGGATGAAGGAGTCGCTGTCATCGGCCTGATAGCCCCAGGGGTTGAGGGAATAGTCTGGCTCGCCCACCTCAATGCCATTGAAGCGCAGGGCAGCGGCAGCTGTATTCCCGCCCATGGCATTAACCCCGATGGTGCCGTCCTCGTAGAAGGAGACATTTTTGTCATCGGCCAGGCCGGTGAGGAAGAAGGTGGGCAGATCGTATTCCTCCGCGCCGGTGTCAATGGTTTCCGCAATGGCGGGGAAGCCAGCCATTGGAGCGATGGCGGCGAAGGTTTCCGTGTTGAGGTAGCTGGTGAAGAATGTGTTCATGCCGCCCATGGAGAAGCCGGTGAGGTAGACCCGGGAACGATCGATGTTGTAAGTCTCCAATGTCTCCTTGACGATCTGCATGACACAGTCCACCGCGATGCCCTTGCTCTCAATGTCGTTGAGATAGTCGGGGGCCACTAGGATAAAGCCTTCCTCAGCGGCCACATCGGCCCAGCCGCAGGTGGCCGCGGGGCACAAGGGGTCCTCGCTGAACCCATGGAGCAGCACCACCAAGGGGACGGCTTCGTCCCCGGTGTAGGAGTCGGGGATGTAGTCATAGACTACATAATCCTTGCCGTCGTACGGATAGGTGTGCTCCTTCAGGGTCAGGCCCAGCTCGCTGTAGTTGGGCCAGGACATGAGCACCCATTCGCTCATATCAAAGGTGTTGGCCACCACGTCGCTCTGCATGGGGGCACGGGTGATCCGGGACAGCAGAGTGCCCCAAGCCTCGGCGATTGTTGCGGCATCAAAGCGGCTGCTGCCGTCTTTGACGATGACCTGCTTTTCTGTGTAGCTGCTGTTGACGAAACGGCCGGCCTCGGGTTCGCTGTCTGTGCCATTCACGGCCTTATAGTAATCCACGGCGGTCTGGCTGGGGGACACCAGATAAGCGGGCAGGGCAAGGCCCTGGTCCAGACCCTCATCCATCTCGCCGCCAAAGGTGAGAATGGAGGCAATCCGGCTGGCGTTCTGGGACAGGACGTTGTGGACAAAGGTAGCGCCGCTGCCTTCGGCAACGATGTACTGCAAATTGTTATAAGTGCGCCGCTCGTACTCGCCAGCGGGCGGGGTGAAGGAGATGATCTTGCCGCCAGCCAGATAGATCTGGGATTCATAATAGACGTTCAGGTCGTCCTGGGTATAGCTCTCTCCATTGAGGGGGTTGGGGCAGATGATGTAGGCCGGGGCGCTCTCGGCAATGTCGATCAGGCCCAGCTCTTCTAGCCGGGCATAGGCCTCCTCCTGGGAGGCAAAAGGTTGGTCTGGATAGACAAAGATGACCGCGTTGAGCTGGCCGCTCATCAAGTCAAAGTCGTGGGGATCCGAGGGGGAGTAGAGATAGAAGGAATAATCCCCCTCCGGGGTATAGGGGCTGTCGGTGACGGCGATGTTTTTCAGCAGCTCAAAGGTTCCCTGAGCGGAGTCCGCTCCCTCGCCGCCGGCCGCCAGTGAGGGTAGGGCGCAGATAGACATCAGCAGGGACAAGGTGAGCACCGCTGAAATTGTGCGCTTGAGACGATTCTTCATGAGAAATGCTCCTTTCTTTTGGCTAAAGTCATCATAACAAACTAGGGAGATACCTGCAAACAATGTTTTTTTGTCCAAAACAAGAAAAAACTTGTGAAAGACCATGACAAAAAAACGTCTCCGTGCTAAACTGAAAAAAAGCTGAAAACAGCGGTATGGGGGTGAGAAGGTGAACCTGGAAAATCTGCGGTGCCTGTTACACGTAGCGGAAGCAGGGAGCTTTTCCCAGGCCGCCCGGGACAGCTACCTATCCCAGCAGGCGATCAGCGACCAGATCCGGCGGCTGGAACAGCACTATCAAACACCTCTGCTGGAGCGGACGAGGCCGGTTCGGCTGACGCAGGCAGGCGCTGTCGTCTGCGACACGGCCCGGGAGGTGCTGGCGGCAATGGACCACTTAGAACAACAGGTGGCGCGGCTGCGTGAGCCGGCCTGCCGCCTGGTGATTTCCACAGGCCTGGTGTGGACGCCGCCCTTTCTGCCGGCGGTGATCGCCCGCTTTCAGCAAGTGGCGCCCCATGTTGAAGTGCAGCTGCGCCATCCAAGCTCGATTTATGATGAGCTTACGGCCCCGCCGCCGGGGGCGGATCTGATTGTGGGGAATATGCCCTTTGGGCCTGAGGTGGAGGGCACCGTGCTGTTTCAGGATACCCTGAGCCTTGTGGCCTCAGAGGAACTGCTGCGGCGGGTGTATGGCGGCCAATGGCGGGAGTGGGACCGCCGGCTGAGCAAGCGGGCGGTATTGGAGGACTGCGGGCGGCTGCCGATATCCCACCGGATATGGGAGGGGGCGGCTGGGTATCGTCATATTCCAGGGGGCTTTCCAGCGGAGACACTGGACAACCAGGATATAGTGGCCTACCGCTGTGTGCAGGGCCTGGAAGCGGCGGTATTCCCGGACCACTACGCCCGGCAGGCCTTTGGGGCTGACCCAAAGCTGCGGATTTACCCCCTGTATCCGGAGCAGGTGGCATTCCAGGTGGGGGTGGGGGTCAGAAAAGGAAGAGCGCTGAGCAGCGAAGCACAGCTCTTTTTGCGTGTGGCCAAGGAATTTTTCCAGAAAAACGACAGCGGGGCGGAAGCGGGGATGGAGCTTCAGGCGAGCGCCGCTGCGGACAAGTAGCGGAGGGTTGCGGAAATTTTCCGCAGCCCTCCGTTTCCGCTTAACACAATCTTAATGATTTTTTCATTGCTTTCTTTAGCTGGGAGCTGTATACTAACCGTACCAATTCAGTTAATACAGTTTGCGGTATGGAGGAACATGATATGTCCATTTTGGAAGTCAGTCATCTCAAAAAAGTTTATACCACGCGGTTCGGAGGGCAGAAGGTGGAGGCCCTGAGCGACGTGTCCTTTTCCGTAGAGGAGGGGGAATTTGTGGCCATCATGGGTGAGTCCGGCTCGGGCAAGACCACCCTTCTGAATATCCTAGCCGCCCTAGACCGGCCCACCGCCGGCAGTGTGACACTGTCAGGAAAAGACCTGGCCAGCGTGCGGGAAAAGGACATGGCCGCCTTCCGCCGGGACAATCTGGGCTTTGTGTTCCAGGACTTCAACCTGCTGGACACCTTTTCCCTGCGGGACAACATTTTCCTGCCCCTGGTACTCTCGGGCAAGAAGTATCCGGAGATGGAGCGACGGCTGGCGCCCCTAGCGGATACCCTGGGAATCACCGGGCTGCTGGACAAATACCCCTATGAGGTGTCCGGCGGCCAGAAACAGCGGTGCGCTGTGGCCCGCGCTCTTATCACTCAGCCGGAGATCATCCTGGCCGACGAGCCCACCGGCGCCTTGGACTCCCGGGCAGCTGACAGCCTGATGGACCTATTCGGGACGATCAACCGGGCGGGACAGACGGTGCTGATGGTCACCCATTCCACCTCCGCGGCCAGCCATGCCGGGCGGGTGCTGTTTATCCGGGACGGAGCGGTGTACCACCAGCTGTACCGGGAAGGCCGGGGGGATGGGGAGATGTACCGGCTGATCTCTGACACCCTGACCCGCCTGACCGCCGGAGGTGAGAAGCGTGCGTAACGGACTCTACCCCAAGCTGGCCTGGCAGAACATCCGCCAAAACCGCCGGTTTTTTGTGCCTTACCTGTTGGCCCTCATCGGCTTGTCCGCCGCCTTTTACGTCATGTCCGCCCTGGTGTTGGACCCAGGGGTGGACTCCATGCGGGGCGCGGAATATGTGAAAGTCATGATGGGCATGGGCATGTTCATCGCGGGCATCTTTTCCGCGGTGCTGCTGCTGTATATCAACAGCTTTCTCATGAAGCAGCGGAAAAAGGAGCTGGGCCTTTACAACATTCTGGGCATGGGCAAGGGAAACATCGCCTGGCTCCAGTGCTGGGAGAGCCTTTATACCGCCCTGATCGGCATTGTAGGCGGCGTAGTGTGCGGCGTGGTGCTCCACGCCCTGGCTACTCTGGCCTTGGGGCGGCTGCTGCGATTTGCTACTCCATTCACGGCGGGGCTGTCCCTGCCCGCCGTGATTCTCACCGCCGTGGTATTCGGCGCGTTGCTGGTGTTGGCCCTGGTCATCAACCTGGGCCGGGTACGGCTTGCCAACCCTATCGAGTTGCTCCGCGGCGGCCAGGTAGGGGAGCGGGAACCCAAGACCCGCTGGCTTACGACAGTCATCGGGGTGGCCGCTCTGGGAGCGGGATACGCCATCGCCCTAACCACGGTGGATCCCTATTCTGCGATCGCCTTTTATTTCCTGGCCGTACTGCTGGTCATCATCGGCACCTACTGCCTGTTCACCGCCGGCTCCATCGCCCTGCTCAAGCTGCTGCGGAAAAACAAGCGCTACTATTATCAGACCGGACATTTCATCGGCGTGTCCGGTATGCTCTACCGGATGAAGCGCAACGCCGTGGGGCTGGCCAACATCTGCATTCTATCTACCATGGTGATGGTGATGATTTCGGGTACCCTTTCCCTGTACCTGGGTACCGGTGAGATTATCAATGCCCAATACCCCGCCGATTTTCAGATCGAAGTGCGCTATGGAGAGAACCAGGAGGAGTCCTTCGACCCCCAGGCCGCGGTGTCCCTGGCGGAAGGCTTTGCCAAGAATCAGGGCCTGGCAGTGGAGGACCTGCGGACAGTGGAATATGTCAGTATGAACGTCAGCCGGGACGAGTACGGCGGCTTCCTGCTGGCCACCAGCAGCGACCGATCCCTCAACCGCATGGCCTATCTTATTACCGCGGCGGACTACGCCGCCCTGTCCGGCCAGACGGCCCCGGAGCTGGCGCCGGGCCAGGCTATGGTCTGCGGCAGGGAGATCCAGCCGGGCTGCCTGACCTTCCACACTGTGGAGGGAGAGGAAAAGTCCCTGGAGGTGGCGGGGCAGCTACCGGAGCTCACTTACTTCTCCGTGACCAATGATACCTTCGCCCCGGTGTGCCTGGTGGTGGCCGATGGCCAGGAGCTGTCCTCCTGGTACCGCTTTCAGCAGCCTACCGCGGACCGGGACTACCGCTTTCTGATCTTCATGGATCTGGACTGCACCCAAGAGCAGGCCTTGGGCCTGCAGGCTGCCTGGTGGGACTATACAGGTGACAGCATGGATGTGGGCGGATTCAACATGTTAAGCGTGGACACCCGGGTGGACATGGAGGTGGATGGCTACGCCATGGCGGGGGGCTTTTTGTTCCTGGGTATTCTGCTGGGTATCATCTTCCTTCTGGCTACCGCCCTCATCATCTACTACAAGCAGGTGTCCGAGGGCTATGAGGACCAGGGCCGGTTCGAGATTATGCGCAAGGTGGGCCTAGAGGAGCGGCAGGTGCGTTCCTCCATCCGCAGCCAGGTGCTCACTGTGTTTTTCCTGCCCATCCTGGCCGCGGCCATCCATATCCTGTTCGACTTCAACATGGTGGTGCAGTTGCTCAGCCTGTTCGCCATCCGGGGCGTGACGGTGGCGGCGCTGTGCACCGCAGGGACGGTACTGGTGTTCTGCCTGGTGTATGGGGCGGTGTACCTGCTCACCGCCCGGACCTATTACAAGATCGTGAAGTAACTAACTTGCACAGGAAAGGAGCGGTCCTATGAGACGGATAATTCTTCCCCTGCTGTTGGCGGCGGGGATGCTGGCGGGCCTGGCGGCGCTGCTGGTCCGCCGCGGGCGCTGAATCACGCGGAAAGTTTGACCGGTCAAGGCCCGGGGAGGGCAGTCTCCCCGGGCCTTGACCGTTTTCACAGGATGTTCACATTTCCGCTTGACAGAAAAGACAGCAACCTTTACAATAGGAGGTGGATAATTTTGAAAGACCGGGCGGTTTTCTGCCTGTTTGAGGAATAGAGACACCCCATGGCAGGGGTTCATATATACGGAAGCGGAGTAAAACGATATATGACGCTATGACACTCAAATACCGCGCCACAGGCGGGCGGTTTTTCAGTTATCGCGGTGTGCCCTTGGGCGCATCGCGTCTTATTTTGGAATTTTGAGAGAAAAACCACAAACTTAGGAGGTGTGGAACCCAGTGTTGCCCATTTATGCAGCAATTCTCATTGCGGTGGCGGCAGGCGTGGTCTGTCTGGTCATAGGCATTGTTGCCGGCTATCAACGGCGGAAAGCCTTCGCCGAGCGGGAGATCGGCTCGGCGGAGGAAGAGGCGCGGCGTATCATCAACGACGCCATCAAGAGTGCCGAAAACAAGAAGCGGGAGGCTACCGTAGAAGCCAAGGAGGAGATTCTCAAAGAGCGCACGGAGTTTGACAAAGAGGTCAAGGACCGCCGCAGTGAGCTTCAGCGCCAGGAGAACCGCCTGAACCAAAAAGAGGAAAACCTGGACCGTAAGACAGAAAACCTGGAGAAAAAAGAGGAACTGGTGGCCGCCAAGCTCACTGAGTTGGACGCGGAGAAGGAAGAGCTGGACGCCATGAAGCGCAGCCAGCTGGAGGTGTTGGAGCGCATCTCCGGCCTGACCACTGATGAGGCCAAGCGCTACCTGATCGACCAGCTGGCCGACGCCGTCACCCACGAGCAGGCGGTGAAGCTCAAAGAAATTCAGGCCGACTTTAAGGACAAGGCGGATACCTATGCCCGGGAGCAGATCGCTCTGGCGATTCAGCGGTGCGCCGCCGATCATGTGGCGGAGGCCACCGTATCCGTAGTGCCCCTGCCCAACGACGAGATGAAGGGCCGCATCATCGGCCGGGAGGGCCGGAATATCCGGACCTTGGAGACTATGACCGGCGTGGATCTCATCATCGACGACACCCCCGAGGCCATCACCGTGTCCTGCTTTGACCCGGTGCGCCGGGAGATCGCCCGGCTGGCCCTGGAAAAGCTCATCCTGGACGGCCGCATCCACCCCACCCGCATCGAGGAGATGGTGGAAAAGGCCAAGCGGGAGGTGGACGCCACTATCAAGGCCGAGGGTGAGCGTGCCGTGTTTGAAACCAACGTCCACGGTCTTAACCCGGAGCTGGTCAAGCTGCTGGGCCGCCAGCACTACCGTACCAGCTACGGCCAGAACGTGCTCAATCACTCTATCGAGGTGTCCCACCTGGCGGGCCTGCTGGCCGCCGAGATCGGCGCCAACGTGGCCGAGGCCAAGCGGGCCGGACTGCTCCACGACCTGGGCAAGTCCATTGACCATGAGGTGGAAGGCTCCCACGTGCAGATCGGCGTGGAGCTGGCCCGAAAGTATAAGGAGAGCGAGGCGGTGGTCCACGCCATCGAGGCCCACCACGGCGACGTGGAGGCCAGGACCATCGTGGCCTGCCTGGTCCAGGCGGCGGACGCTATCTCTGCGGCCCGTCCCGGCGCCCGGAAAGAAAATGTAGAGTACTACATCAAGCGGCTGGAAAAGCTGGAGGAACTCACCTCATCCTTCCCCGGCGTGGATAAGGCCTACGCCATCCAGGCCGGCCGGGAGGTCCGCATCATGGTCAAGCCTGAGGAGGTCAGCGAGGACCGTATGGTGCTGCTGGCCCGGGAGATCGCCAAGAAGATCGAGGACGAGCTGGAATACCCCGGACAGATCAAGGTCAATCTGGTCCGGGAAACCAAGGCCATCGAGTACGCCAAGTAAACAGAGCAAAAGGCCCTCCCTGCCGGTCAGGGAGGGCTTCAGCTTGTCAAAAAAGCCTCGCAGAGTTCGCGCCGTCAGGTGCGAAGAAATTGTGATCCGTTTTCGGCCGCGACATGTGCGTGGACGAAAACACTTCTCGGCCCGCAAACGTGCGAACTGTTCACGTTCAGTGGACAGTTCGTGCGCTGCCGCGGGCCGCTTTCGCCGGGGATGGCGCTTTGTCCCCGGCGAGAGACTGTCGAAAATACTTTTTCGACAGTCTCAGGCCCTCCCTGCCGGTCAGGGAGGGCCTTGCGTTTGTCGGGGTGCTAGCGAGGATTCCGGGAAGAGGCCATAACACTGCCAGCCCCGGTCGTGCTCCACCAGGATGCTGCTGCTGTCAAGCCGATAGACCTGGTGCCCGTCCAGATCGCCGTTGGCTTGGAGGTTTTCCGTTGGCATTTGGTTCGGCGGAACACAGTTGGATAACTCGCCCAGGTATTCCGCACCCTCAGGCAGTTTCTCATAGACCGCGTTCGCCAGGCGATAGTTTTCCCCATTTATGAGGACAGTGGGAGGCATGTCATAGACATCCTGGGTGCAGCCAGCCAGGAGCAGGAGGAACAGGGGGAGGACGCATAGCATGTGCCACTGGCGAAACCGCAAAAAAGTCTGTGCCATAGTAAGATCCTCCTTATATCATAAACGGAGAAAGGGGACAACGAAATGAAGGCATAAAACAACGGTTTTCTGTTGTCATTCCCCTAGAAATATGCTATGATATGAAAAACTGCCTCTCCAGACGGGCAGGCATAACGATATAAAAGAGGAAAGTTTTATGGATATTTTCAAACGCCCGGAGTTGTCTGACCGTCAGTGGGTCAATGACCTGCTCAGCCGGGAGGGCAGCCGGGCCTGCGAGCACAATTTTGCCAGCATCTACCTGTGGGCCACCGCCTACCCCCAGAAGATCGCCCGGGTGGGGGATCGGCTGCTGGTGGAGATGTTGGGCGGTCCCGGCCTGAGCCATTTGTTCCCCATGGGCTCCGGTCCCCTGGCCCCGGCCCTGGACACGGCCAAGGCGGATGCCGCCGACCACGGCGCGCCGCTGACCCTCATCTGCCTGACGGCGGAGCAGAAGACACAGCTGGAGGAGGAGTTTCATGGCCGGTTCACCTTCCAGGAGGACCGGGACGGATTTGACTACCTCTACACGGTGGACAAGCTGGCCGACCTGGCGGGAAAGAAGCTCCACGCCAAGCGCAACCACATCCACCGCTTTGACGAGCAGTTCCCCGACTGGCTGTTCGAGCCCATCGGCCCGGACAACCTGGCCGAGTGCGTGGAGATGGAGGCCAAGTGGTACGCCGAGCAGGTGGAGGCCGGCCGGGCGGACGCTAACCTGGGCCATGAGCGGGATGCGGTGAACACCGCCCTGTCCCACATGGAGGAACTGGGCATCTCCGGCGGACTGATCCGGGCGGGGGGCCAGGTGGTGGCTTTTTCCTTGGGAAGTCTAACCACCGCTGATTGCTATAACGTTCATTTTGAAAAGGCCTATGGGGAGATTCAGGGGGCCTATGCGGTCATCAACCGGGAGATGGCCCGGTGGGTGCGGTCCACCTTTCCCCAGGTAGCATACCTCAATCGGGAGGACGACATGGGCCTGGAGGGCTTGCGGAAGGCCAAGCTGTCCTACTATCCAGATATTCTGTTGAAGAAGTACAGCGCCCGGGAGGTATGAGCAGGAGAAAAGAGCGGCCGCGCCGCTCTTTTCTTTTACAGGTATGCCTTATGCAGAAATAGATATAAATATTTGGAACATACAGACAAGAGGATGGATATTTACAGGCTGTAATTTGTGTGATATGATAAAACAAAAGGGGCGACATGGTATGGTGGAACTGCGAAAAGCTAGGGCGGGAGAAGAGAAGGCGATAGCCGCCCTGTGGGGCCGGGTGTTCGGTGACGACGGGGCGTTTTTGGCGGAGTTCTACCGCCTGTGCGTCCCTTATGACCAGATGTTGGTGCTGGCAGAGGATAGCGTGGTGCGCTCCATCCTGTGTGCACCGGAGATGACCATGCGTCTTCCCAACGAAAAGGCTTTGAAATGCGGTTATATGTATGCCTTGGCCACTGACCCGGAGGCCAGAAACCAGGGCTTTGGCCGGGAGATGATGCGATATGGCGAGGCGCACCTGAAGAACGAGGGGGCGGACTGCGCCATCCTGGTGCCGGCAGAACCATCCCTATTTCGGTTTTTTGACAGCTTAGATTATGTGCCTGCCTTTTCTCATCTCCGGCGAGAGGTCCCTGGGGATCAGGTGGTCCCGGAGAGAGGGGCGGATCCCGCGACTCCGGGGGAGTATAACAGCCTTCGTCGGCACTGGCTGAAGGGACGGTGTTATGCTGACTATGGGGACGATTTGGTGGAGTTCCAGCGGTATCTATCCCAGGGAACTGGCGGCGACCTCTACCGGCTAGACCTGCCCGGCGGAGCGGGCTGTGCCGCGGTGGAACTGGACGGGGAAACCGCTATGGTGAAAGAGCTGCTGTGCGCTCCAGTGGATCTGGACCGCGCCCTGGCCCAGGTAGCGGCCCGGCACCCTGCGGGGCGCTATATTCTGCGGTTGCCTGCCTGGGACAAGGGATTCGGCGGGCAGGTGCTGTGGGGGGCGGTCCGCTGGCTCTACGACCGGCCGTCGCCTTGGTGGCCCGCAGGGCAGGATGCCTATCTCGGGCTGGCTTTTGACTGAACAGGCAGAAAGAGCACGTAAAAACCAGGGCCCAAATTTGTAAGAAACTATTGCAAAACCAACAATGACAGAGTATAATACGTTTTGCGTTTAGAACCAGAGAAAGGATATTAGCCAGCTAATAATGTTGCAAAATCAACAAAAAGGGAGTATAATGCCTTTATTAGCTGGTCCGAAGAAAATCGGTCCGCAAAGGCGCGGCGATTTGTTTTCGGAATGAATCTTAGGAAGGGGGAATCGCTTTGAGCCAAGGCAAGGTATTTATCGAGCTCAAAGACATCGTGAAGATCTTCCCCGGCGTCAGGGCGCTGGACGGCGTCTCGTTTGACATCCGCGAGGGTGAGGTCCACTCGTTGTGCGGAGAGAACGGCGCGGGAAAATCCACATTGATCAAGGTCATGACCGGAGCCCATGCCAGGGACGGAGGCGACTACCTGATCGACGGGCAGTCGGTCAACTTCAGATCCACGACAGAAGGCATCGCAAAGGGCGTCTCCTGTGTGTATCAGGAGTTGTCCATCGCACCGCAACTGGACGTGGCTAAGAACCTATTCATCGGCAACCTGCCCATGAAGGGCGGCTTGGTGGATCACAAGACCCTGTACAAGCGCGCCGCTGAGATTCTGGCGGAGCTGGACATGCACATCTCCCCCAAGACACCGGCGGGCGACCTGTCGGTGGGCCAGCAGCAGATGATCGAGATTGGCCGGGCTCTCACCCGAAACGCCCGGCTCATCATTATGGACGAGCCCACCTCGTCTCTGTCTGAGGCAGAGACGGATACCCTTTTCCAGATCATCAAAAAGCTGGTGGCCAAGAACATTGCTATCGTGTACATCAGCCATAAGCTGGATGAGGTCATGTACCTGTCCGACCGCATCACCGTTATCCGGGACGGTAAGAACATCATCAGTAAGGACAAAGACCAGTTTACCCAGGAAGAGCTGATCGCCAACATGATCGGCCGCCCCTTGGAGAACCTGTACTTAAAGGAACCCGCAGAGATTACCGACACTATGCTGGAGGTCAAGAACCTGACCCGGAAGGGCGTGTTCCAGGACGTGTCCTTCTCCGTGCGCAAGGGTGAAGTAGTGGGCTTCTTTGGCCTGGTGGGCGCGGGACGAAGCGAGATCATGCGCGCCATCTTCGGCGTGGATAAGTATGACTCCGGCGAAGTGTCCGTGGACGGTAAGAAGCTCAGAGGGGGCGACCCCGCCGCTGCGATCGACGCGGGCATCGGCTTCTGTACCGAGGACCGGAAGAAGGAGGGCCTGGCCCTCCGGCTGTCCATCCTGCTGAACATGACCCTGGTTCGCCTGCCGTTCCTGTCAAAGATCGGGGTCATCAACCGCCGCGCCCAGCGCGCCGCCGCCGATGAGTATATGAAGGCCATCTCCATCAAGGCCCCCTCCGTCACCCAGTTGGTGGGCAACTTGTCCGGCGGCAACCAGCAGAAGGTGGTGGTGGCCAAGTGGCTGATGATGAGTCCCAAGGTGCTTATCGTGGATGAGCCTACCCGCGGCATCGATGTGGGTTCCAAGTCGGAAATCTACGGCCTGCTGTCCGACCTGGCCAAGCAGGGCATGGCCATCATCGTGGTGTCCTCTGAGATCGAGGAGATCCTGGGAGTGTGCGACAGCGTGGTTACCATTTTTGAGGGCAAAAAGACCGCGCAACTGGAGATTAACGACCAGCTGACCCGGGAGGAAGTGCTTACCGCCGCCCTGGGCGGGAACTTCAGCGAGGCATTTATGGCCGGAAAGGGGGAACTGCGCGATGAGTGAGAAGAACAACACCGCCACCGTGGCAAAGGACCCCCGTTCCCTGTGGAGCAAGTTTATGAGCCTGAATGGCAGCTCCATCTTGATTGCCACTGTGGCGGCCTTCATCCTGTTTGAGATCGTTTTACAGGTACGCTCAGGCGGAGGCAGCGGCTTAATTTTTATGAGTCCGGCCAACCTGATGCTGATTCTCCGCCAGCAGGTGTATATCGGCGTGATCGCGTTTGGCCTGACCCTGGTGATGCTCACCGGCAATATCGACCTGTCCGTGGGCAACATGCTTACCTTCCTGTGCTGCCTGTGCGCCAAGATCGTCATGAGCACCAATAATGTGGCGATGGCGCTGCTGGGCACCATGGGCGTGGGCCTGGTGTGTGGCCTGTTCAACGGCGTGCTGGTCAGCTATGTCCGACTCAACTCCTTTATCACTACCTTGGGCGCCAGCTCCATTTACAGCGCTCTGGCCATCATGGTTTCCGCGGGCACGGTGCTGGTCATCGACACCAATGCCAGCCCCGCGTTCCAGGCGCTGGGCAAGACCTCATTTGGCCCCGTCCACATTCTGATTGTATGGTTCGTGGTGGTGGCCATCGTGCTGGGACTGTTGCTCAGCCGCACGGTGTACGGCCAGCAGCTGTATGCCATCGGCGCCAACCCCATTGCGGCCCGGTTCTCCGGCATCCGCTATAAGCGCAATACCACCATCGCTTATGTGATCACCGGGTTGTGCGTGGGTCTGGCCGCTGTGATTCAGATGGCTAACTCCCTCAGCGCCAACCCCCAGGGCGCCTCCGGAAAAGAGATGGAGGTCATCCTGTGCGTGGTGCTGGGCGGCTGTGCCGTTAACGGCGGCAAGGGCTCGGTCTGGGGCACTATCATCGGTGTACTGTTCTACGGTGTATTGTCCGCCGGCTTTACCGCGCTGAGAATGTCCCAGTACCTCCAGTGGGTCATCATGGGGGCCATCATGCTGGTGGTCTTGTCCCTGGACGTGCTCAAAGAAAGGGGGGTCAAGCTGTGGAAGAGAAAGTGATGGTCTCCAGCGACCTGCGCAGAAAGCAGCAGATCCGGTTGCTCAAGGACAATAACTCCGTCCTGATCCTGATTTTGATCTTGGCGGCGGCATTTATCTTCATTCCCAATTACAGCAAAGGCTTCTACAACGTCATCAATTACGTGGCCATGTACGGCCCGGTGTGTCTGGGCCTGGGCCTGGTGATGATCACGGGCAACATCGATCTGTCTGTGGGCTTCCAGGCGGGATCCGCCGGTGTGGTATCCGTCATCGTGTTCAATGCGGTGTACAACGGCTCCAACGCCATTCTGGCTCTGGTGCTGTGCATCCTGGCCGCGCTGGTATGCGGTGCTGTTACTGGCTTTATCAACGGCTTTGTAGTGGCCAAGATCGGCGTATCCCCGCTGATTGCCACCATCGCCTCCAACTATGCGTTCCAAGGCTTTGTGTTCTTGTTTGCCCAGAGCTCCTTCCAGGCGGAGGATACGGATACCATTCGTCTCATCGCCAAGACCCAGATCGGCGGGATGCGGTGGCTTACGCCGACGGCCATCATTTTCCTGGTGCTGGTCGTGCTGGTGTTCCTGTGGATGTACAAGACCCGGTTTGGCAACCGCCTGCATGTAGTGGGCGATAATCCGGAGGCCGCCTCCTTCGCTGGCATCAGCGTACCCAGA
This sequence comes from uncultured Eubacteriales bacterium, assembly GCA_900549885.1. Classification (GTDB taxonomy): domain Bacteria; phylum Bacillota; class Clostridia; order Oscillospirales; family Oscillospiraceae; genus Enterenecus. Next base: position 16,921 of record URQA01000028.1, read on the forward strand.
ACGGTGTGGGCGACCTATGTGCTGTGTGGTGTGCTGGCGGCGGTCACCGGCTTCTTCATGGTATCCAACGCGGGCTATGCCGTGTATAACCAGGGCAACAGCCTGTCCACTCTGCCCATCTCCTGCTGCGTCATCGGTGGTATTAAGATGGCTGGCGGTAAGGGCACTGCCGTGCACATTCTGCTGGGCGTGCTCATCATGCGGGTGATTTCCCAGATGATGGCCGCCAAGTTCCTGGGGACTGAGTGGGTCAACATGATTACCGGCATTCTGCTGATCGTAGTGCTTATTATTGACCGGTTTACCAGCACCAAGAACGCTGACGAATAAGGTGGATCTGACAAGGTGATATCCTGCTTTGCGGGTGTCATAAATAATGTTGTATACATTGATCAAGGAAAGGATGGAACCAACATGAAAAAGTTCAAGAAGCTTGCCGCACTGTTGCTGGCCCTGACCATGGTGTTCGCGCTGGCCGCCTGTGGCACCGATGGGGACAACAACAGTCAGGCCCCCAGCGACAACCCCCCTGCCTCTGAGCCTGCCAACCCCGACGATAGCAACAGCGCCGAGCCTGCTCCCGGCGGTGACGTTCAGACCAACGAGGACGGTATGACCTATGTCAACGTCACCGGCGACATCGATCTGTCCGGTGTGGACCTGTCCGGCAAGACCTTCGGCTATGTCACCATCAACTCTTCCGCCCCCTGGGGCGGCCGCGTGGGCACCGAGTTCGCCCGTCTGGCTGAGGAGGCCGGCGCTACGGTCCAGTCCCTGGACGCCAACACCAACCCCGATGACGTGACCAACTACTGCAACCAGATGCTGGACGCCGGCGTGGATGCCCTGGTGGTCTTTGGCGGCACTCCCGATGCCATGGTGGAGATCGCCCAGCGGTGCAGCGATGAGGGCGTGGCCCTGTTCCTGACCGCTCTGGACGTAGCGGAGGCTGGCCGTCAGTACGCCACCGCCTGCATCGGTCCCGACCAGGAGAAGGCCTTCACCGACATCGCCAACTACATCATCGAGGCCAACGGCACTGAGGAGGACTATACTGTGGTCCAGATCTCCGGCGTGCCCTTCCTGGACGACTATATCCAGCGTGAAGCTGGCTTCAAGGCCGGTATGGACGCCGCTCCCAACTACACCCTGCTGGCCGCCGACTACGCCTACTCCAGCCGTCCCGACGCCAAGACCTTCATGGAGAACCACCTCCAGGCTGAGGGCGACGCTATTAACATCGTCATCGGCTATGACGACGACCTGACCATGGGTGCCGTGGATGCCATCGACGAGGCGGGCAAGACCGGCCAGATCAAGGTCTACTCCTTCACCGGCCAGAACGACGCCATCCAGGCCGTAGCCGACGGTAAGATGGAGCTGACCGTCATGAACCGGGCGGACAACATCGCCAAGGAGACTGTGAAGGCTGCTTACGAGTACTTCACCACCGGCTCCACCGCCTACTATCACTACACTGAGCTGACCTACATCACCGCCGACAACGCGGCGGACTTCGTCGGCAAGGGCGAGTTCTAAGAAACACGAAAAGAAATACGGCCAAGGTCCCGCCATCCGGCGGGACCTTGGCTTGTTTTTCGGGGAGAAAAGGTATCCGGCGGAAGAACTGCATAAAAAGGGCACAAAAATGTATAAACATTCTTTTGGGAGTGGTTAAAACCGCCTAAAATGCGGTTTTTGAAAAAAATTCCTTGCGTTAAAGCTGAATAAGATGTATAATCCCTCTATCAAAAGCCCAAGAGGCAATTTGAATTTGAGGAGACTGAATGAAATGAAAGGAATTAAAAAACTGCTGGCCCTGCTGCTGGCCATGTCTATGATGGTGTTTGCCTTTGCCGCCTGTTCCAACCAGGATGCCAGCCAGAGCCAGAACCCCAGCCAGGATGTCACCCCGTCCAATGAGCCCGCCGACTCTCAGGAGCCGGCCAATTCTGATGCTGGCTCCGCCACTGGCGACTACGGTGAGTTCACTACCGTGGAAGAGGGCAAGCTCATCATGTCCACCAACGCCGCCTTCCCTCCCTATGAGATGACCAGCGACGGCGAGGGCTATAACGGCACCGGCTTTGAGGGCATCGACGTGGAGATCGCCGGGGCCATCGCCGACAAGCTGGGTCTGGAACTCCATATTGACGACATGGACTTCACCGCCTCCCTGGAGGCCGCGCAGAAGGGCATGAGCGACATGGTCATGGCGGGCGTCACGGTGGATGAGGACCGTCTGGCGGTCATGGACTTCTCCAACAGCTATGCCACCGGCGTACAGGTGATCATCGTCAAGGAAGGCTCCGACGTGACTCTGGACAACCTGGGTGAACAGCTCATCGGCGTGCAGAACGGCACCACCGGCTGGCAGTACTGCACCGACGACTTCGGCAGTGAGCATGTGGCGGCCTTTGACAACGGCATTACCGCAGTCCAGGCCCTGATGAACGACCAGGTGGACTGCGTGGTCATCGACCAGGCCCCCGCCCAGTCCTTTGTAGAGCAGAACCCCGGCCTGACTATCCTGGATACCGAATACGCCGTGGAGGACTATGCCATCGGCGTGGCCAAGGGTAACACCAGCCTGCTCAACGCCATCAACACGGTTTTGGAAGAACTGCAGGCGGACGGCACCATCCAGTCCATTATTGACAAGTACATCCCCGCCGAATGATCTGAACCATGCATTCCGCAAAGAGGGCGGCGCCAGCCGCCCTTTTTGTCATGAGTATTGAAAAAAGAAAGGGGAAATGGCATGGACTTCGCACAAATATTTGAGACCTGGAAGGCCATGATGGCAGCGGGAGAGGATCTGCCCTGGTGGCAGGACTTCTATGTAAAATTTTACCAAGCTTTCATCGAGGCCGGCCGCTGGCAGGAATACCTTCAGGGCGTGGGAGTCACTCTGGTTGCCACGGCTCTGGCTCTGCTCATGGGCGTAATTTTGGGTGTAGCGGTGTCCATGGTGCGTACTGCCCATGACCAGCAGCGCCCAGGCAGGAGAAAGAACCCCGCATTGGGGGTGGTCAATGCGGTCTTCAAGGTGTATGTCACCGTCATCCGGGGCACCCCTATGATGCTCCAGCTGCTGATCTGGGCCTTTGTGGTCTTTAAAAGCCGACAGTACACCCTGGTGGGCATCTTCGGTCTGGGCATCAACTCAGGGGCCTATGTATCCGAGATCATCCGGGGCGGCCTGATGGCGGTGGAGGTTGGCCAGATGGAGGCCGGGCGCTCCCTGGGGCTAAACTACCTGGACACCATGCGCTTCATTGTCATCCCACAGGCCATTAAGGCCATTCTGCCTGCCCTGGGCAACGAATTTATCATTCTGCTGAAGGATACCTCCCTGCTCAGCGTTATCGGCGGACAGGAACTGATCTACTTCGCCCAGGCTATCGCTAACCGCAACTACGAGCAGATGTTTCCCCTCGTCGGGGCGGCGTGCATGTATCTGGTGTTGGTGATGATCTTTACCTGGCTGCTGGGCAAGCTGGAAAGGAGGCTGCGTCAAAGTGATCGACGTTAAAAACCTGTCCAAATCCTTTGGGGATCATCTGGTGCTGGACAACATCTCCGAGCACATCCGGGAAGGGGAGAAAGTGGTCATCATCGGCCCCTCCGGCTCAGGCAAGTCCACCTTCCTGCGCTGCCTGAACTTGCTGGAGCTTCCCACCTCCGGCACCATCACCTTTGACGGCACCGTCATTACCGACCCCAAGGTGGACATCGACGCGGTACGCCGCCAGATGGGGATGGTGTTCCAGCACTTCAACTTGTTCCCCAATATGACCATCCGGAAAAACATCACCCTGGCTCCGGTGCGCACCAAGCTCATGAGCCAGCAGGAGGCAGACGACACCGCCGTCACCCTGCTGCGCCGGGTGGGGCTGGAGGACAAGGCGGACGCCTATCCCGCCCAGCTGTCCGGCGGGCAGAAGCAGCGGATCGCCATCGTCCGGGCCATGGCTATGCGGCCCAAGGTGATGCTCTTTGACGAGCCAACCTCCGCTCTGGACCCGGAGATGGTGGGCGAGGTGCTGGAGGTCATGAAGGAGTTAGCCCAGGAGGGCATGACTATGGTGGTGGTCACCCATGAGATGGGCTTTGCCCGGGAGGTGGGCACCCGGGTCCTGTTCATGGACGGCGGCCATATCCTGGAGCAGAACGAACCCCACGCTTTTTTTGCCGCCCCCAAGGAACCCCGTACCATCGAATTTTTGTCCAAGGTCCTGTAAGAATTGGTATAGCACACCCGCTGCGGGTGTGCTATACTTTTTAAGAACGGCAAGAGCTTGCAGAGCCGCTAAAGCGGCCTGTTCCACCGGAACAGGGGAGAGAGGGTGACACCATGGAGCATGAGAGCGTAACTGTCCAGATCATGCTGGGAGGCAGGTCTACCCGCATGGGCCGGGACAAGGCCCTGGTGGAATTGGGCGGTCGGACGCTGCTGGACCGGGCGCTGGACCGCTGGCGGGAGTACGGAGCCGGAGTACAGCTGTCGGTGGGAAATCCAGAGCGGCGGGCCATGGCTCCGAAGGGGATGCCCGCTGTGGCGGACTTCTATCCGGACCGGGGGCCTCTAGGCGGGCTCCACGCGGGGTTGCGCACCTGTCCCACCCCGCTGCTGCTACTCACCGCGGTGGACTGCCCCTTCCTCACCCCCGCCCTGGCGGATGGGCTGCTGGCGGCCATCGGCACGGCGGACGCCTCCGTCTACATCCTGGACGGCCGGCCTCAGCCCCTGTTCGGCCTGTACCGGAGGACCTGCCTGCCGGAAGCGGCCGGGATGCTGGCCGTGGGAGAGAATAAGCTGCGGCTGCTGCTGGACCGGGTGGACACGGTATATCTGCCCACGGCGGACCCGGATCCGTTCCGCAACCTGAACACCCCGGAGGAGCTGGAACGTGCCCGCAGGTCCGTTTGGTTGTGACCGGAACGGGGGAAAATTGTGTCCACTCAGAGCGAGCGTACTTGTATTCCGGCGGAAATCCCCGTATACTGAATAAGAAAGACAGATGATCCGAGTCCCGGATGCCTACGGCTCCGGCTATGGCGGCGGGGCGGGAAACGGCGCCGCCTTCCTCGTTTGAAAAGGGTCAGGGATTGCGCGCCTTTGGACGGCCCTGCCCTTTTTGGCGGGGCCGCTTTTTGCGTGAGAATGGAGGAAACGACGACATGAGGCTGGTCAAGACTGAGGATGCGGTGGGCCATGTCCTGTGCCACGACATGACCCAGATTATCCCCGGCGTCATCAAGGATGCCCGGTTTCGCAAGGGCCATGTAGTGGCGGAGGAGGATATCCCGGTGCTGCTGAGCATGGGCAAGGAGCATTTGTATGTCTGGGAGAAGGAGCCGGGGATGCTCCACGAGGACGAGGGGGCGGACCGCCTGCGCGCTCTGTGTCAGGGTGCGCACATGTCCGCCACTCTGCCCAAGGAGGGCAAGATCGAGCTGAGGGCGGAGTGCGACGGCCTGTTCTGGGTGGATGTGGAGCGACTGTATGCGGTCAACAGCCAGGAGGAGCTAATGATCGCCACCCGGCACACCAACACCCCGGTGAAAAAAGGGGATAAGCTGGCGGGGATGCGGGTCATTCCCTTGGTGATTGCGGAGGAAAAGGTGCAGGCCGCCGAAGCGGCGGTGGGGGCGGGCGGCCCCATTTTGTCTCTGCACCCCTATGTGTGCAAAACCTGCGGCCTGGTTGTCACCGGGAGCGAGGTGCAAAAGGGCCTGATCGCCGACCAATTCTCCCCGGTGGTCAAGGACAAGCTGGCCCAGTACGGCATTTCCGTCATCCTGGAGCGCACGCCCGGGGATGACCGGGGAGCTATCGCCCAGGCTGTCCTGGACTTCCAGGCCGCCGGGGTGGACCTGATTTTGTGCACCGGCGGCATGAGCGTGGACCCGGACGAC
>URQA01000029.1 GCA_900549885.1 uncultured Eubacteriales bacterium
CCCCAGCCAGTAGGCCAGACCCAGGCCCACCGTCAGCTTACACAGGGCCTCGATGATCTGGGACACCGCGGTGGGGGTCATGCGGCCATGTCCCTGGGCATAGCCCCGGAAGGCGGACAGGCAGCCCACACAGATCACCGCCGGGGCCAGGGCCTTGATACCCGGGGCGGCCATGCTGTCGTGCATCAGACCGGCCAGCTGGTCGGCACAGAAGAACATCACCAGGAAGGACAGCACGCCCAGGGTCAAGAACAGGGCCATAGCCAGCCGGAAGGTCCGCCGGACCTGATTCTGACGGCCCAGGGCGTTGGCCTCGCTCACCAGCTTGGATACCGCCACCGGCAGTCCCGCGGTGGAGATGGTAAGCAGCACGGCGTAGATGTTATAGGCGTTGCCGAAGTCTGCGGTCCCCTGCTCGCCAATGATGTTGAGCAGCGGGATCTTATAAAACAGACCGATCAGCTTGACCACCAGGATCCCGGCCGCCAGCACGGCGGCGCCGCCGAAGAAGGTGCTTTTCTTTTCTCGATTACCCAATGGGCGCACAGCCTTTCGCATGGATTGTGGGGCGCGGCGCAGACTCAGCCGAACAGCAGCGGCAGGGCGTACCCCTCCACCTCTTTTTTCACCCGCTCGATGTCGATGGTGAGAAACTCCCCATTTTTGTATATGACCTTGCCCCGGGCCATATTCATCACCACGTTGGAGCCGTGGGCGGCGTAGGCCAGATTGTTGGCCGCGTCGTGACAGGGGATGAGGTTGACGGCCTCGGCGTCCAGGAGGATGAGGTCGGCGTCATACCCCTTCTCAATGCGCCCGGTCTTGCGGCCCAGGGCCTTTCCGCCGTTGACGGTGGCCATCTCCAGGGCGTCCCACGCGGTGAGGGCCATGGGGTCGTGGCGGACGCCGTTCTGGAGGATGGCGGCCAGCTTCAGATCACCGAAGAAGTCGGTGCAGTTGTTGGAGGATACTCCGTCGGTACCCAGACAAACGTTGACCCCAGCTTTCTGCATGGCGGGTACCGGGGCGATACCGCTGCCCAGTTTCAGGTTGGACATGGGATTATGGATGGCCGAAATCCCCTTCTCGGCCATGATGGCCCAGTCCTCCGGGGTGGTCCAGACGCAGTGGGCGGCGATGGCCCGCACGTCCCACACGCCGTAGTCGTTGAGCACCTGAATGGGAGTCTTGCCGTGGCGGGCCAGGCACTCGTCATGCTCGGTGCGGGTCTCGGAGATGTGCACGTGCATACCCAGGCCGTGCTCCCGGGCGTAGTCCGCCATCCACTGCCAGAGCGGGTGGTGGGAGGTGTACTCGCCGTGGATCGAGGCGTCCACCAAAATCTGCCCGTCGTTGTAGCCGTGCCACTTCTCGGTCAGCTCCCGCTGCACCACACAGTCGTGGTGGGTGGCGGGGTCGAAGGTGTCGGTGAACTGCACGCCGCCGCAGCACAGGTTGGCGCTGATGCCGGAGGCCGCCACCTCCTGGGCCACCGCGTCGGTGTGGCCATACATGTCCGCGATGGTGGTGACGCCGGAGGCGATCATCTCCGCCAGGCCCAAGGCGGCGCCGGCGGCTACCGCCCGGTCATCCAGCCTGGCTTCCGCGGGAAAAATGTAGTCGTTGAGCCAGCTTTGGAGGTCGTGGCCCCCGGCGTACCCCCGCATGAGGGTCATGGGCAGATGGGTGTGGGCGTTGACCAGGCCGGGGAGCATCACCTTGCCGGAGCAGTCGATAAACTCGTCATAGCCGCCCTCCGGCCGCTCCGCGCCCACATAGGCGATGTGGGTGCCCTCCACGGCTACGAAGCCGTCTTGCAGGGTGGTGAGGCCGTCGTCCATAAGCAGGGCGGTGACATGGGTGAACAATGTTGACATGGGCAGACATCCTTTACAGCAGGGATTGGGCGCGGGACAGGTCCTCCCGGCGGACATAGAGTTTATACTCCACCATGAATTCCTGGTTCAGGCCGAGCGTACTCCTCTGCCCCCGGCCGCTAAAAGCCGTGGGACTGGACATGTCCTTGGTACGGTATTGATAGTCAATGCCGGCAGCCGCCAAAGCGTCCCGTACCTGGTTCAAGCGGCTCAGATCGTAGGTGAGCAGCAGTTCGGCGCGGTTGAACAGATGGATCATGACGGCCGCGCCTCTCACAGCCTTTCCAGACAGCCGAGCACCAGGGCGGAGAACGTTTCCCGGGCAGCCTCAGCGGCGTCCAGCACCTCCTGTTCGCTCAGCGGCTGGTCCAGGATGCCGGCGGCCATGTTGCTCAGCAGGGTGAAGCCTAGGACCTCCATGCCGCAGTGGGCGGCCACAATGACCTCCGGGGCAGTTGACATGCCAACTGCGTCGCCTCCCAGGGCGCGGACAGCACGGATCTCAGCAGGCGTCTCATACTGGGGTCCGAAGCAGTAGAAATAGACCCCTTCCCGCAGGGGCAGCCCCTGGGCGGCGGCCACTTCCCGGGCCAGGGCCTGGAGCCGGGGAGTGTACAGATGGGAGGCATCGGGGAAGCGGGGACCAAACTGGGGCAGGTTCTCTCCCCGGAGGGGAGACTCGGAGAACAGCTTGATCTGGTCGGTAATGAGCATCAGGTCGCCGGCCTGCCAGTCGGTGCGGACACAGCCGGCGGCGTTGGTGACGATGAGGTGGGCGCAGCCCAGCAGCCGCAGCACTCGGACGGCGTATGCCGTCTCCTCGTAGGTATAGCCCTCATAGTGGTGCATCCGGCCCTGCATCACGGCCACAGGCCGGCCCGCCAGTGTACCGAACACCAGCCGGCCCTGGTGGCCAGGAGCGGTAGAGGCTTTGAAATGGGGAATATCACCGTAGGGCACAGCGATGGCGTTTTCCACCACGTCGCCCAGAAACCCCAGGCCGGAACCCAGCACCAGGGCTACCTCTGGGACGAAACCGCCCAGACGGGAACGGATGGTATCCGCGCTGGCCTGATACTGCTCAAAGGTGTAGTCCATCATAAGACCTCCCGGAAAGATTTTCATAAGGACAAGATAGTTTACACCATTTTTCCCGAAAATGCAATGAACAGTCAGTAAAGTCTGAAGGAATACTGGGACGAGCTGGTCTGGGACTTCCGTTCAGAACAAAAAAAGCCGGGAGGGGGCGGCCATCGGCCGCCCCCTCCCGGGATGCGGAAAGAGTGCGCTGGGATGCATCAGGCGGCGTCCGTCTCGCCGCTGTCCTGGGGGTAGATGACCGCCTGGAGCAGCTCGCCGGTGTCCTTGTCATAGGACAGCAGCAGCATGTCGCCCACGGCGATCTGGCTGGCGTCAGCGCCGTCCAGGGCGCCGTTCTGAGCCAGGCCGATCATGGCGTCCGTCAGGTCCACCTCGTCAGTCTCCTCCGTGGCCGAGTATTGGGTCATGTCCACAGAGGCATAGCTTTCAATGACTGCGCCCTCGGGGGCGGAGTAGATCTGAAGGGTGGCGGTATTGCCGTCGATAGCGGTCACCTTACCCACCACGTCGTTGACGCCAGCGGTGTCGTCATTCCCGTTAGTTCCATTGTTGGCAGTCCCGTTGTCAGTGGTGTCGCTGGGTTCGTCTGAGGGGTCAACACTGGGGCTGGGACTTTCCGAAACAACCTGGGAAGGGTCTTGACTGGGCTCGCCATCCTGAGAGGAACAGCCGGCAAACAGGCCAAAGCAGAGCACCAGGCCCAGGGCGAGCGCCAACGGGCGCAACTTACGTAATGTGAAGTGTTTCATGAGATGATCCTCCTTTGTTCGTGTTCGTCAGATGAAACGGATCGCCGGGCGGCGGGCCCTCCGCCCGGACGGGGTACTGGCCGCGGGGTGCGGCCTCAGGCGCTATTATCCCGGATAAATTTGAACGAATCTAGGGAAAAATTTAAAGAAAACGTGAATTCAGGTGAATTTCAGGCTGGAAAATATAGGGCCTGCCTTGTTTTATTTACAATTTGATGGTATAATACCTCTTCAATATTCTGTATGATAATGGAGGAGTTTTTCCATGGAGAGAAAGACCCCTGTGGTGCCGGAGGAGGACATCCGCCGGCAGAAGGAGTACTGCGCGGAACTCCGTGCCCTCAACGCACAGAGAAGGCAGGTGCCCCTGGCCTATGTGGACACTTACGGCTGCCAACAAAACGAAGCGGATTCCGAGCTGCTCCGGGGTATGCTCACCGAGATGGGGTATGAGATGACGGACACAGACCGGGATGCCGACCTCATCGTCATCAATACCTGCGCCATCCGGGAGCACGCCGAGCAGCGGGTGCTGGGCAACGTGGGCGCTCTGGTTCACGGTAAGCGGCGCAACCCGGAACAGATCATCTGCCTGTGCGGCTGCATGGCCCGGGAGCAGCATGTGGCGGACAAGCTGCGCCAGTCTTACCGCCATGTGGACCTGGTGTTCGGTCCCCAGGTGCTCTGGCGTTTCCCCGAGCTGCTGCGGCGGGTGTACCTGCGCCGGGGCCGGGTGTTTGAGACGGGAGACGTGCCCGGAGCCATTGCCGAGGGCTTGCCCGTGCGCCGGTCCGGGAAAGTAAAGGCCTGGGTGTCCATCATGTATGGGTGCAACAACTTCTGTACCTACTGCATCGTGCCCTATGTCCGGGGCCGGGAGCGCAGCCGGGAGCCGGAGGCCATCCTGGCGGAGATCCGACAGCTGGTCCGGGAGGGGTATAAGGACATCACCCTGCTGGGGCAGAACGTTAACTCCTACGGCAAAGACTTGGGGGAGAACGTTGATTTTCCCACCCTGCTGGAAATGGCCAACGCCATCCCGGGCGACTTTCTGCTTCGGTTTATGACCAGCCATCCCAAGGACGCCACCGAGAGGCTCTTTGATGTGATGGCCCGGTGCGAGAAGGTGGCCCCGGTGATCCACCTGCCCTTCCAGTCGGGCAATACCAGGGTGCTCCAGGCGATGAACCGCCGGTATACCCGGGAGCAGTATCTGGACAAGGTCCGGGCCTTGCGTGCGCGGATTCCGGACGTGGTGCTCACCAGCGACGTCATCGTGGGCTTTCCCGGAGAGACAACAGAAGAGTTTGAGGACACCCTCTCTCTGGTGGAACAGGTTCGGTTCGACGCGCTGTTCACCTTTATTTACTCTCCCCGAAAGGGTACCCCGGCGGCGGAGATGCCCGACCCCATTTCCAAGGAGGAGAAGTCGGCTAGCTTCAACCGCCTGGTGGAAGCTCAGAACCGCATCTCCCTGGAGAAGCACCAGGCGTACATCGGCACCGTTCAGCGGTGCTTGGTGGACGGGGAAGGAGAGGATCCCCGGCACAATCTCACCGCCCGCACCCCCGGCGGCCGGCTGGTCCATTTGGACGGAGACAAGGGGCTGATTGGACAGTTTGTGGATGTGGAGATTACCGACTGCTCCACCTGGGCCTTGTTTGGCAGGAAGCGTGAAGGATAGGGGCATAGGGTCGCTTGGAGCGTAGGGAGGACAAAAAACAGGCTCTGTGCAGTTGATCTTTACAGAGCGAAAGCGTCCCAGCCATACGCATAACCCAAAGCGTGACAACGTCGCCGCAAAGTTCGCTCGAATCCATTTCCGCCTGCGGCGAGAATTACGTCCGTTCCCTTGAGGCTCCTTTCCCCACAAAAGCTGCTGGCGCTGGGTTTTTGCGGGGCTTCGAAGGACGTACGGCGCACGCGGAAACTGTAAAAATGACGCACATTGGTTTTCAATCCACCGGAGAGGAGGGCGGTGAAGCTGACCAGAAGAGATTTGATGTGGAAATGGCTGGCCTACGGCCTGTCGTTGGCACTGGTGACCGTAATCAACTACTGCGTCCTCAACCAACTGCCTCTGGGCGCGATACCTGTGCTTCTTCCGGTGACCGCGGTGGCGGTGGGGGTGCTGGAGGGGCCGAAAAGCGGCGCGGGCTATGGGATGGCCGCGGGCATAGTGATGGCTGCCGCCACCCATGGCAGCATGGCATGGGTTTTCCTGCTGTGTGTACTGGGCTGGATCTGCGGCCTGCTGGCCCTGTATGTCCTCCGGCGGGACTTTGTAGGATATCTGCTGGCTTGCTTGGTGGCGGGGCTGCTGTACGAAGCGGGACAGGTACTTCCCCGATTGGTGTCAGGCGCCGCCGGACTGCCGGTGCTGCTGCGGGTGGCCGGGCTGGAGTACCTGTGGACGGCGGCGTTCGCCATTCCGGTGTATGGCCTGTACCACCTGTGCTGTCAGAAATGCGGGAGGATCTATCATGAGTAAAGACCAGAAGCGATATGGGCACAGGCAGCCGGAGGACCGCACTGAGGCGGAGGGACGCCAGCTGCGCTGGCGCAGCGGCGTGATGGTGGGCCTGTTTGCCGCTGCGCTATGCGTTTATTGCGGGGTGCTGTATAATATTCAAGTGGTCCACGGAGCGGACTATCAGGCAATCGCGGCGGCCAACACCTCGATGCAGACAGAGACGGTGGACGCTGTCCGCGGAGATATTCTGGACAGCCACGGCCGGGTGCTGGTGACCAATGAGTCCGCCTATCAGGTATCGCTGGATTCCTCCCTGATGGGAGACGCGCGCAACGAGATATTGACGCAGCTGCTGGCGTTGTGCCGGGAGGAAGGGGTGGAATGGACGGATACCTTCCCGGTGACAGACAGCGCACCCTATTCTTTTACAAAGCCTGATGTATACACCTATCTTTATACCAAAAAGGACGATCAGGGCAACACGGTCAGCCAGGAGCAGCGGCGCACTAATCTGGGGGCGCTGGCGGTGTCCTATAAGTGGATGGATGACCCGCTGGATGATGAGCCGAAGCAGGACGCGGTGACCTATCTGGACGCCGAGACGCTGATGGTGAAGATGTGCGGCACCTACGGGATTGAGCTGGACGAGGAGAATGCCGAGATTACCCCTGAGATCCGGGACCTGCTGGGAGTGCTTTATGAACTGAGTCTGCGCAGCCGCCAGATCACATACAGCGAGTACGTGTTTGCCGAGAATGTGGACATCACCTTTATTACAAAAGTGAAGGAATTCGGCCTGGATGGCGTAGCCTTTGAAACGGAAACCACCCGTAAGTACAACACCACGTACGCCGCCCACGTGCTGGGGCGGACGGGGAAGTACACATCGGACGAGATGTGGGAGAAGTATAAGGCTCTGGGTTATCCCTATGATGCGGTAGTGGGACTGCAGGGGGCGGAGCTGGCCTTTGAGGAGTATCTCCACGGCACCAGTGGAAACCGAAAGGTGGTCACCAGCGACAGCGGCAAGATTGTCTCCCAGGAATGGGAGGAGGAGCCGGTGCCCGGAAGCAATGTCACACTCACTCTGGATATCGGGATGCAGAAAGTGGCGGAGGACGCCATAGCTGCCCATGCGGCCTCTCTGGAGAAGGCCGGAGGGGCGGCGGTGGCCGTGGTGGATATGACCGGGGGGGTGAAGGCCCTGGCCTCTTATCCCACTTACGACCTGTCCACCTATGGACAGGACCTCAGGGAGCTTTCGGCTGACCCCCTCAAGCCCTTGTTCAACCGGGCCACCAGTGAGATCTATTCTCCCGGCTCTACCTTCAAGCTGGTCACCGCCGTCGCCGGACTTATGGAAGGGATCATCGACCCCAGCGACACGATTTTCTGCGGCGGCTCTTACACCGTGGAGGGGTGGACCATGGGGGATGGACGGCCATTCCGGGCCTACTGCCATCAGAGGTCGGGCCATGGGACAGAAAATTTGGTGAAGGCGATTAAAGACTCCTGCAACGTATATTTTTATGATGTGGGCCGCCGGGTGGGCATTGAAAAGCTGAATGAGTATGCCAAGATGTTTGGCCTGGGGCAGCATACCGGCATCGAGACTGGGGATGCCGAGGGCACGATAGCAGGGCCGGAAACGTCCAAGGCCAACAACCAGGCCTGGTATGATGGGGCTACCCTTTATGCCGCCATCGGCCAGGAGAACAACCAGTTCACCCCCCTTCAGATCGCCAATTATCTTGCCACCCTGGTCAACGGTGGAGACCGGTATTCCGTCCACCTGCTGGACTCGGTGCGCAGCCATGACAACAGCGAGCTGCTTTATCAGTATGAGCCGGAGCTGCTCAGCTCCATTGGCATCCCCGAGGATTACTTGGCCACCATTAAGGAGGGAATGTACCAGGTGTCCCAAAACGCCGCCATCGCCCGGTATTTCAACAATCTGCCAGTGCGGGTGGGGGCCAAGACGGGGACCGCCGAAATCCAGGGCGGCGAGGATAGCGAGACCAATGGCCTGTTAGTGGTGTTCGCTCCCTATGACGACCCGGAGATCGCCCTGTGTATCGTCATGGAGCAGGGAGCGTCAGGCAGCTCCCTGGCCTCAGTGGCCTATCAGATTTTGGACTATTATTTCAGCAGCGATGCCGCCATTACCGGCATTACCCAAGAGAATACCCTCATCCCCTAAGTGGAAAAAAGACATTGCCGGAGCAGTTTGACTGCTCCGGCAATGCTGTTTTTGCAATCAGGATGGCTTTTTGGGCAGCTTGTGCTTAGTGCCGTCCGGCTCCACAAGATAGGTGCTGTCCAGTTGGGCTGCCAGGTTGGCCTTGACGCTGTCGATATATTCCCGGCGCAGGGCGGCCCGTTCTGCCTGTTCCTCCGTCGTGAGCGTCTCGCCCGCCTTCACCCGGCGGGCAAACTCGTTGATGCGGTCAATCTTGCTCTGTTCCATATTACACATACCTCTCAATCTCGATCATGACGCGTCCCTTCCGGGACTGGCCGCCCACGGCCGTCAGCACGCACTTGCCCAGCCCCCGGCAGGTGAGTACGTCGCCCTCTGCCACTGCCTTGTCCCCCTTGACGCACTCCCGGTGGTTGACGGATACCCGACCGGCGGAGATGAGGTCGGCAGCCTTACCCCGGGCGATGGAGAAGCCGGAGGCGAGCACTGCGTCCAGGCGCAGGGCGGCTACGGTGTCGTGGACCACCTTCACCTGCACTGGGACGGGGGCGAGCTGGGAGAGAGGAATCTCCCGCAGCTTCAGCCGGTACCGTCCAGCCTGGTCGAACTGGGACAAGAGAATGGGGGCGGCCTCCCGCAAGACGATCACCTGGGCGTTTTCCTTGCGTACCAGAATATCCCCCACTTTTTCCCGAGTCAGCCCGATGCCCATGAGTCCGCCCAGCAGATCCCGGTGGCTCAGCTGGGCGTTGGGGGGGAAAGCGGCCTCTACAGCGGATAGATCATCTCCGGGGTCATAGTCCTCGGCCTCCTGCCAATCGGGGAGGAACACACAGATAGTACGCTCCGCCCCCTCATAACCGCCGGTGAACAGGCATTTGGGGTGCCCGCTGGCGGCCAGCAGAGGCTCCGCCGCCGCGCGCTGGGCGGAGGAGAGGAACTGAGTGGCACAAGGGATGGAGCGGCGCTGGGCCCGCTCCATCTGGTCCAGCACCCGGGCCAGCACCACCCGTTCCTCCGAGTCTTTGGAAAATCTGTTCAGCAGTTCTGTCTTGTTCATAGCATGTTACACCAAGTTGCGCCGTTTGGCTTCTTCCACCAGCTTGGGTTGGATCATGGGATAGGTCCACGGTTTCAGGTCGCGGGGCAGCTCATCCAAGAATAATACCTGTTCGATTTCATGGTGTAATTCTGGTTCAAAAGCGATGATATCGGCGGCGTAAAGCATTCCAAAGGCTTCTTCCCCGCTGGGATTGACCTGATTTTTTCCAACAACGGAGTATGCGCAGACCGGAACCAGAGAAAAATCCAACGCCCCTGTTTCCTCCTGGAGTTCCCGTGTGGCAGCGTCCAGGATGCTTTCTCCTGCCTCCCGGTGTCCCCCTGGCAGTTCGTAGGTATCCCGCTGCCGGTGCCTGCAAAAGACCCATTTTCCATGGGCCTTGGCGATGATGACGGCAAATTTGAGCTGATAGTCCGGCGTCTGCTCATAGAATTTGACCTCCATAGACGTTCTCCTTATACGCTGACGCTCTTTTGGGTGTTGTACAGCTGGGCATACTCTCCGCCGGAGGCAAGAAGCTGGGCATGGGTGCCCTCCTCCACGATGCGGTTATCATCCACTACGATGATGCGGTGGGCGTTGCGGATGGTACTGAGCCGGTGGGCGATGATGAGGGTGGTACGCCCCTTGGCCAGTTCGTCAAAGGCCCCCTGGATGCGGGCTTCGGTGACCGAGTCCAGAGCGGAGGTGGCCTCATCCAGAATGAGAATAGGCGGGTTTTTTAGGAAGATGCGGGCGATGGACACCCGCTGCTTTTGCCCGCCGGACAGCATGACGCCTCGCTCACCCACATAGGTCTGGAAGCCGTCAGGCATGTTCATGATATCGTCGTAGATCTCCGCCCGCTTGGCCGCCTCGATGATCTCATCCTCGGTGGCGTCGGGCCGGCCATAGCGGATATTGTCCAGGATGGTACCGGCGAAGAGGAACACGTCCTGCTGGACGATGCCGATGTTCTGCCGCAGGGAGTGCTGGGTGACGCTTCGCACGTCCACGCCGTCCACCAGGATGCGGCCCCCGGTGACATCGTAGAACCGGGGAATGAGCTGGCACAGGGTGGACTTGCCGCCCCCGGAGGGGCCTACCACTGCCACTGTCTCCCCCTGGGGAATGTGGATGGAGATGTGGTCCAGAACAGGTTCGCCATTGTTGTAGGCGAAGGATACGTCCTCGATGGAAATGTCCCCCTTGGCGGTGCCCATGACCTGGGCATCTGGGGCGTCCTTTACCTCTGGCTCGACCCGCATCAGCTCCACAAACCGCTTGAAGCCCGCCATACCGTTGAGAAACTGCTCCACAAAGGCGGCCAGCTTGCGCACCGGGGTGAGGAATGTGGAGATATACAGGGAGAAGGTCACCAGGTCCACCAGGTCCATCTCACCGCGCATGATGAAGAAGCCGCCGGCGGCAATGGTAAGCACGTTCATCACCGGAAGGGCAAACTCCAGCCCTGCCATATAGCCCGCCATCGCCTTGTAGTAGCCCCGCTTGGCCCCTTTAAACTGGTCGTTGGATGCCCGGAACTTCTCCCCCTCCTGCTCCTCGTTGGCAAAGGCCTTGGCGGTGCGCATTCCCGAGATGGCCGACTCCAGCTGGCCGTTGATGCCCGCCATGTTCTGCTTGACCTGGAGGGAGGCCCTCACCATCTTCCGCCGCTGGAAGATGGTGAACAGCACGAACACCGGCACCACGGCGAACACGATGAGAGCCAGCTTCCACTGGATGGTGCACATGAGTACAAAGGCGCCTCCCAAGGTGACCACCGAGATGAACAAGTCCTCCGGACCGTGGTGGGACAGCTCCGTGATCTCAAACAGATCGTTGGTGGCCCGGCTCATCAACTGACCAGTGCGGTTTTTATCATAGAAAGAAAAGGACAGGTCCTGCATATGATAGAACAGGTCCCTTCGGATATCCGCTTCGATGCGCACACCCATCATGTGGCCCCAGTAGGTGACGACATAGTTCATCCCCGCCCGCAGGCCGTAGGCCAGCAGTAGTACCGCCATGACGGCGAAAAAGGCCCCAAAGAGGTTTTGGGGAAGCAGCTCATTCAAAGCCATACGGGAGGCATAGGGAAAGGCCAGGTCCACCAGGGCGATACCCAGGGCGCAGCACATGTCCAGGAGAAACAGGTTCAAATGCGGTTTGTAATAAGACAGAAAGAGGGGGAGATACCCCTTTTCAAATCTTTTGTGATCCATGAAAGTAATGCTCCTTTTCGTTGATCTCTCATTGCTATTTTATAATAGTATAGCGGAAGCGACCTGCTCTTGTCAACGCAGGGCCTAAGGGGAAAAGAAACGGAAGCTCCCTTTTTTGTTCTTGCAGCGTTGAAACGCGTACATTATAATAGTTAAGATGTGCTGGGAAGCATACTTGGCAAGAGAGAAAGAGGGAACGGATATGCTGGGGGATTTTCTGGTGGTGGCCAGCAGCGTGGTCACCCTATTTTTCATGATGGGCGTGGGTTTTTTCTTTGGAAAACGGGGGATGCTGTATTCTGATACCTTGTCTCAGCTGTCGCGGCTGCTGCTGACCGTGGTATGCCCCTGCACGGTGATAAATGCCCTTCAGGTAGAGCGTTCCACCCAGCTTCTGGCTGGAATGGGCCAGGCTTTGCTGTTGGTGGCAGTCAGCTATGTGGTGTTTGGTGGGGCGGCCCATTTTCTGTTCCCGCGGCAGAGCGCCCCCACGCGGGCAGCGCTGCGCTTCGGTACTGTGTATGGCAATGTGGGGTTTATGGGACTGCCTCTCGTCATGTCGGTGCTGGGGGAGGGAGCGGTACCCTACTGTGCCATGGGCATCGCAGTGTTCAATGTGGCCAACTGGACCCATGGCGTCACGGTTATGGGACAGAAGGGAAGCCTCCGGCGGGCGGTACTCAACCCCGGAGTGATTGGATTTGCCATTGCCATGGCCCTCTTTGTGGGAGGGGTGGCCCTGCCTGGACCGGTGCGGTCGGCAGTGGAGTACATCAGCGGACTGAATACGCCCCTGGCCATGGTGGTCATCGGCGGTCAGATGGCAGGAGCCGATCTGGCGGCCACCTTCCGGGCTGGACGGCTATATGGGGCTGCGGCTCTCAAGCTGGTGGTGATGCCCCTGGTGACCATTGTAGCGCTGTTCCCCCTGGGACTGGATCCTATGATGTACCTCACGCTGGTGATTCTGGCTGGCTGCCCCACCGCCGGCACCACCAGCATGTTCTGTCAGATGTTCGGCCAGGATACCGCATCCGCCGCGCAGTTGGTGACTTTGTCCACCCTGCTGTCCATGGTCACCCTTCCCATGGTAGCCCTGTTGGCCCAAATGGTGTGCTGAGCGTGTAGACCGCCCTTGACAAAGGAGGTAGTACCTAAGATGAATCCGGATCTGCTTACCTGGCCCCAGCGGGGACAACTCTGGCTGCGGCTGGGAATTCGGGCCGCGCTGGTTATCGGGGCGGTGCTGCTGACAGTATTTGTGGCAGTGCCGCTGGTATCCCTGCTGATGCCCTTTGTGCTGGCCCTGGTCTTGGCCTGGCTGCTCAATCCAGTGGTGCGGTGGCTGAAAAACCGGCTGAACATATCCCGAAAGGTTATCTCCCTGGCGGTGCTTGTTTTAGCGTTTGGCACCGTGGGTGGACTTTGTTATGGACTTTGCTGGGCGCTAGTCAACCAGGTCATCTCCCTGTTTGACAACTGGCAGCCGATTTTGGACAGCCTGATGGCCACGGTGGACAACGTGGGCCATTGGCTGGACCGGCTGGGGGATATCCTTCCAAACAGCCTGGTGGCCACTGGAGACGACTTGGTGCGGGCGCTGGCCAGCTGGCTGGAGAGCCTGGACCTGTCCAGCCAGATTGCAGGCTTGGCCAGCTGGGCCACCGGACTGGTTTCCGGCATACCAGGTTTTGCCGTGGCTGTGGTGGCGTTTCTCATGGCCAGCTATTTCATTACCAGCGATTATCCAAGGCTGCGCTACCTGTTCACGGATCAACTTCCAGGAAATCTGCGGCAGTTCGGAAGCCAGGTGCGGCGTATCTTCATGGAGGCGTTCGGAGGGTATCTAAAAAGCCAACTGCTGCTGTCTCTGGGGGTATTTGCGATTTTGACGGCAGGATTTCTTATCATCCGCCAGCCATACAGCCTGCTGCTGGCTTTCGTACTGGCGGTGATGGACTTTATTCCCATCATCGGTGCGGGCACGGTCATGGTGCCTTGGGCGGCGGTGGATCTGATTACGGGCGATTACCGGCAGACCATCGAACTCATGGTGATCTGGGGGGCGATTGTGCTCTTCCGCCAGGTGGGGGAGCCCAAGATCCTGGGCGGACAGACCGGGCTTTCCCCTATCCTGTCCTTGGTGGGAATCTACGCGGGGATGAGGCTGGCGGGTGTGCTGGGCATGGTGGTGGGGCCGCTGCTGCTGCTGGTCTGCATCAACCTGGTCAAGCTGGGCATCTTTCGCCCGGTGGCGGCCGACCTACGCCTGGCGGTGCGGGATGTGACCGCCATTTTAAAGGGCGGCGCCCCTGATCCGTCGGACGGCCCGTGAGCGGCTTGAACCGGATTTTCAGTTTTTTTTCAGCCAAAGTTTAAAATCAATTTGGAGCTAGGTCATAATACAGACATATTTTCATTGTATCTTATACTCACAAACAGATAAGGAGTGAGTGTTATGTATCCTTACGACAACCAAAATAACAACGGTTCCGCCAACTGGGACAGCGACAGTGGAACGTATCATTACAAGTATTCCAATCCCCAGTCAAACCTGGATTCCGGGCCTGAAGCGCCTCAGCGCAAACCCAAGAAAAGCCATAAGGGGGCGGGTAAGGTGGTGGCCCTGGTGCTGTGTTGCGCCCTGGTGGGCGGCGGCGCAGGCGTGGGCGGCGCGGCGGCTTTCAACGCTCTGTTCAGTGGGCCGTCCGGTTCCACCACCATCTATCAGAACAACACCCCCACCACTCAGGTGAATGTCCAGCAGGCGGACGGTCTGAAGGAGATGAGTCTGGAAGAGATTTACGCCTCCTATGTGGATTCCTGTGTGAATATCAATGCCCAGGTGATGGTCCAGCAGGGCTGGCAGCAGTACCAGGGCGTCTCCGCCGGGTCCGGATTCGTCATCAGTGAGGACGGCTACATCGTCACCAACTACCATGTAATCAATGGCGCATCTGCGATCAAGGTCACCCTGAACAACGGCGAGAGCTATGACGCCACCTACATCGGCGGCGAGGAGCTGAACGACGTGGCGGTGCTCAAGATCGACGTGTCCGGTCTCAAGCCCGTGGTGCTGGGCGACTCCGACAACCTGGTGGTGGGTGAGCAGGTGTCCACCATCGGCAACGCCTTGGGCAGCTACTCCTTCTCCCAGACCTCCGGGTATGTGTCCGGAGTAGGGCGCTCTGTCACCATGAGTGACGGTACCGTCATGAACATGATCCAGACCGACTGCACCATCAACTCCGGTAACTCCGGTGGTCCCCTGTTTGACAAATACGGTCGTGTGGTGGGCATCACCTCGGCCAAGTTGTCCAACAATGACGGCAGCACGGACGCCTCCATCGAAGGCATCGGATTTGCCATCCCCATCAACGATGTCATCGACATCATCACCGACTATATGCAGTACGGCTATGTGACCGGACGGCCTTACATGGGGATCCTGAATCCGCAGGATACGGATGATTATGCGCAGATTTTCGGCTGGCCTGAGGGTGTTTATGTGAACGATGTGGAAGAGGGTTCCTGCGCTGAAACCGCCGGTATTCAACCTGGAGATATTATCACCAAGATTGACGATACCGATATCACCAGCGTGTCACAGCTCACCACAGTGAAAAACAGCTACCGGGCGGGGGATACCGTCACCGTGACCGTATACCGCTCGGGCCAGTATGTGGAGCTGACTCTCACCTTTGACGAGCAGACCACTGCTCAAAACAATACTCAGCAGGATCCCGCTCCCCAGGAGACAAGCAGTCAGAACGGGCAAGGCGGTCAGTATTATAACCCCTGGGACTACTTCTTCAACTGATTTCTCTTTTCTACCTCCTGTATCTCTCGATAACGGGAAACGCCCCGCCGGATAATTCCGGCGGGGCGTTTCCCGTTGTAACGACTCTGATAGGGGAAATTCCAACAAGGTAGGTCCGCGAGAATCTTCCCACGGGCCCTGCCCTTTGCGCTATAGGACCGCTCTGCCTGACGCAGAGCGTGCGGGCTTGCCGTCAGGCGGTGAGCAGGGCGATCTCTGCCTCCGCCTCTCCACGGGTGTCCGCAGAAAAGCAGAACGCGCCGTCGAGATAGACCTCTACATGGCCCCTTACAAATTCCAGTTCATACATGCCGGACACATCCTTTCCTGTTGCTGTACCTAGAGAATACAGGAATAGATGTCCGATAAAATGGACTTTCAAGTTTTGGGCGAATCGGGTTTTCTATGGCTCCACCGCCACTTTGATGACCCCGTCCCGGCGGTGCTCAAACAGCTCATAAGCTGCGGCGATGTCCGCCAGGGGATAGGTGTGGGTGATGAGGGAGGTGGTGTCCAGCCTGCCTGCGGCGATGAGGTCCAGGATCTCCCCGCAGCGGCAGCCGTCCACACCCCCGGTCTTGAAGGTCAGGTTCTTGCCGTACATATCGGGCAGGGGGAGAACCTGCGGCCCGTCGTACAGGGCCACCACCGTTACCACGGCGTTGGGCCGGGCGCACTGCCAGGCGGTGGTGAAGGAATTCCCCCCTCCGGCCGCCTCGAGGACCACATCCGCGCCGCCATGGGCGCTGTGGGCCATGACGCAGTCCCACACCTGATCCGGCCCCACCACTACCACCTGGGGATAGCGGGTCTGGAGCCAGGAGCGGCGCAAGGGATCCTGCTCACAGACGATGACCGCGCCTGGCTCCTTGAGCAGCACGCATTGCAGGGTGCAGATCCCCGTGGGACCCGCTCCCAGGATGAGCACGGTGTCCCCGGCCTGGATCTCTGAAATGTCCGCCGCCCAATAGCCGGTGGCCAGAATGTCCCCCACGAACAGGGCCTGGCGGTCGGTGACACAGTGGGGAATCTGATTCAGCCCCTGGTCGGCATAGGGCACCCGGACATATTCCGCCTGGCCGCCGGCGATGCGGCAGCCTAAGGCCCAGCCGCCTTCGGCGTCCGTGCAGTTGTTGACCCAGCCGTGTTGGCAGAAAAAGCAGCTGCCGCAAAACGTCTCCACATTGACGGTTACCCGGTCTCCGGGCCGGACAGATGAGACAGCAGAGCCAACCTCTTCCACCACGCCCACCATCTCGTGACCTACGGTGACCCCGGGCACGGCCCGGGGCACAGAGCCGTGCTTGATGTGCAGGTCGCTGGTGCAGATGCTGGACAAGGTGACTCGGACGATGGCGTCCCGGTCGTCCCGGAGGGCGGGCTTTGGCTTGTCCAGCAGTTGAAAGGCCCCTGGTGCGAGATACGTATAGGCCAGCATATGGTCAGGCCCTCCCTTCGGACGACTCCAGCGGGCCGTCGGCCAGTTCGCCCGCTAGAGCGGTGACAGAGCGGACCGCGCACTGGATGAGAGCGCCGGTGGCCAGCTCCGGGACTCCGGCCACGATGTTGTCGCAGTGGCTGAAGGGGATGAGCACCCGCTTGGCCCGGCTCTGCCCCACGGCGGCGGCCATGGCGGGAGTGACCTCCCCCAGCATGGCGTCGGCGATGACAATGCCCAGGGGACCCACGATGATGTCCGCCGTACGGCAGGCCACTACTACGGCGTTTTCCCCGGTGGCGGCCCGGTGCGGGCCTGCCTTGAGCATAGCGGAGGTGGCGGCGGAATTGGTGCCCACGGCAGTGACTGCCGCGTCAGGCAGGGCCTGCCGGACGGCAGACACCAGTTGCCGGCCCACGCCACCTCCTTGGGCGTCGATGATGAGAATTTGAATGGGATATTCCATAATCGTTCCCCTTTCTCAGTGTTGACTGCTTCCACCTAGGGTGAGGGCGGGGATCTGGTGGGCACAGGCCCAGGATTCCTCCCTGTGCTGGCAGGAAAAGAGCAGGACTTGCCGCTGCTGTCCCAGCTGTTCCAGGAAGGTCAGGGCCAGGTCCAGCCGCTGATCGTCGAAATTGGCCAGCGCGTCGTCCAGCACCAGGGGAATCCCGGGCAGGGTGAGCTGGCAGATGGCCAGCCGGAGGGCCAGGTAGAGCTGATCCAAGGTCCCGGCGGACAGATACAGGGCAGAGCGGGGCAGGGCATTCCCCGGCCCGGCCTGGGCGGAGAAGTCCCGGCTCAGGGTGAGGTGCTGGTACCGCCCTCCGGTGAGGGCGGACAGGATACGGGCTGCCTCCTGGTTGAGAGCGGGGGAGAAGCGCTGGCGCAGCTCGTCGTTGGCATCCGACAGGACTTTCATGGCCAGCTCCAGCGCGTCGTATTCCTCCAGCCGGACCAGACGCTGCCCTTCTAGCTGGGAAGCTCTGGCTTGCGCTTCTTCCGGGTTTCCCAGCTGCTCCAGGCGGCCCTGGGATTGAGCCAGCACTTGACGGCGCTGGGCAATCTCAGCTTCCACCCGAGCCAGCCGGGCGGCGGTGTCCACCCGGCTTCGGGCAGGAGGGGTCAGATATTCCAGTGTGTCAAAGGCCCGCCCCCCCTGGGCGGCCAAGTCGTCCACCCGCTGGCTGGCGTGGCGCAGCTCCAGTTCCAGCCGCTCCTGTCGGGCCAGGTAGTCGGCGTGAGCCTGGGCCTGACCGCCCCAGTCCTGAGACTGGGGCGGATCGGGCAGCTCCAGTCCGTCCAGCTTGCGCTGGGCGTCCATCAACGTGCGGTTGCGCCAGATAAGGGCGGCAAAAGCAGCCAGGAGAGTATAGAAGCAGACTTCCGGCGGAAGCTGCGTTACCAGGCCCAGGCCGCCCAGCACGCCCAGCACAATGCCGGCTGCCGCCAGGACGGCGGCCAGAATGACGGCGATGCGCGCTTTCTTTTGGCTGGCAGCCTGGATGGCGTCCCGCTGCTCCTGGAGCTTTCTGTGCTCATCCACCGCCGCTTGGTACTGCTCCTGTTCCTGCTGGGCCCATTCCCTGGCCTCCTGGGCGGTCCAGCCATCCATCTCCGGGGCAGGGGGCGATAGGGCATCTAGGGCGGCCTGGGCCGCCTCCTGGTCAGCCAGGGCCTGGCCGTACCGGCGGTTCAGGTCATGCTTCTCGATGCGGTCCCACAGGGCCACGTTGTCCTTCAAGCGCTGTTGTTCTGCCTCCAGGGAGGCCAGCCGCTCCTGGTCCGCCTGGGCCTGGGCGCGGATGCGCCCCATGTCCTGGAGGGCCTGCTCCGCCTGGGCCAGTTCCTCCTCCAGCTCGGGCAGCAGGCCGTTAGAGCGGTTGGCCCGGCGGCGGTTGCGCCAGTCCTTCAAGGTGCGCTCCACCGTGGAGTAGGACACGTCCTCCTGTCCCGAGGTGGCCAGGGCGGCGATGCGGGCTTCCAGCTCTCCATTGGGTGTGACGGCGGCCTTCCCTTGTCCCACAAAGGCAGAGCGGAGGTATACCTCCCGTCCGACACCCAAGATGGCAGCGCCCACGTTGGCGGAGGTGAGGCCGGGCACCGGATCCCCCGAAGCGGTGTATACCGCCTCGAACCCGCTGAAGGGGCTGCCCTTAGCGGCAAAACGGCGCAGGGTAATGTCTTGGCACTCCCACTCCAGCTGGAGCTCTCCCTCCATGGGTGCGCCCGACCAGGGCTGATAGCGGTTTTTGTCCGCCAGGTGGCCGGCCTTGTCCCGCTCCCTGGTGTCAATGCCGTAGAACATGGCTTTGAGAAAGCCCGCCCAGGTGGATTTACCTGCCTCGTTGGGAGCAGTGATGACGGTCAGACCCTCTCCGGGGGTGAGAACGGCATGGTCCAAGACACCGAAGGTGGCGGTCATTTTTTTGATCTTCATGGGCGGGGATCCTCCCCTCCTTCCAAAGCGGCCAGGCCAAAGCGGGCAGCCAACAGCAGGCGAGGACGTTCCTCATCGCCAGCCCCATCCAGCAGGGCCTTCATCCGGCGCAGAAACAGCCCGGTGAGGCTGTCCTCCCCACTCCGGGCCCACAAGTTCTGGGGCAGCGTAGTCTCGTCCCGCAGCTCCACATGGAAAAACCGGGGGGCGGCCAACCGAGTTAGGGACTCCACATTCAGGGGGCTTTCGCTCTCCCCAGTAAGGCGAAAGCGCACCAAATCGGGGGAGGGCTGGACGGGGAGAACGGCCTCAAAGTCCTTGAGACCCACCGCCTCGACGCGATATTGCCGCCGGCAGATGGGAAGGAACCGTGTGGAGACGACATCTCCGTCTACTTGGACCCACAGTACGCCTTTCTCTCCCAGTTCGTCAAAGCCCCGTCCCTCTGGGCAGCCAGGATAGGCCCAGAGTGTGTCCCCCTGCTTGCCGCTGGTAGCAGCGTGAATATGGCCCAAGGCGGCATATCGCGCGCCACAGGCGGCCAGAGAGGCGGGGGCGATAGGGGCGTACCAGCCGCCCTGGGCTACCTCTCCGTGGATGCAGAGCAGGTGGAGTTTCCCGTCCTTAGATGCGGAAAAGCCCGCCAGCGGGTCGTCCTCCCGCCGGGGGGCGGTGAAGGCGCAGCCGTGGACCACACAGTTCAGATCAGGCAGCTCCACCGACTCCAAGTCAGGAGTGGTAAAGATATGTACGTTACCAGGCCAGTTCACCCGGGCATAGGGGGACTGGGGGCCGTAAAAGTCATGGTTGCCTGGAGCGATAAACACGGGGACAGCCATCTCCCCCAGGGCCTGGGCCAAAGCGGCCACAGTTTCCGGATAAACCCGCTCCCCATCGAACAGATCGCCGGGGAGCAGTACCAGATCCGCTTGTTCTGTTTGGACCAGTTGGGCCAGCCGGGCGGGGAGCTGGCGCAGCTCCTGACGGCGCTGGGCGGCTTGAGCCGCCGTCAGGCCAGAAAAAGGGGAGTCCAGATGGAAGTCTGCGGCATGAAGAATGTTCAGCATAAGCCCCGTCACTCCACGATGTCCAGGCGCTGCACCTGGGTGCAGCGGCGAGCGGCGGTATCAATGGTGAACAGCACGGCGTTGAGTTTCTGAGGACCGTCGGCGGGCTGGAACCGCTGGGGAAGCCCCCCTAGGAAACGGTTGATGGCTTGCTCCGGCCGAATACCGATGACCGACTGAGCCGGCCCGGTCATGCCCAGGTCGGTGACAAAGCCCAGCCCTTGGGGCAGCACCTGACCATCGGCGGTGGGCACATGGGTGTGAGTGCCCCACAGAGCCTGGACTCGGCCGTCCAGATACCAAGCCATGGCCCCCTTTTCGCTGGTGGCCTCCCCATGGAAGTCCACCAGGGTGACGTCCGCCTCATCCTGGGCGAGAATTTCATCCATCTTGAAAAAGGGATTGTCAAAGTTGGCGTCCATCTCACACCGGCCGATCAGGTTCACCACACGGATGCGCAGGCCCCGAGGACCGTCAAAGATTCCCCAGCCCCGGCCAAGGGCCCGGCGGGTATAGTTGGCCGGGCGGATCAAGTAGCGGCTGTTGTCCATATAGGCCGTGATCTGCTGTTTATCCCAGGTGTGATTGCCCATTGTGATTACATCTGCTCCGGCGGCGAAGATTTCCTCTGCCTGACGGGGGAGCAGGCCGTTGCAGGCGGCATTTTCTCCGTTGACTACGGTGAAGTGTACCTCATGGAGCTTGCGAAGCGCAGGCAGATGGCGATGAAGGAACTCCACACCACAGTCGCCCACCACGTCTCCCACGGCCAAAACACGCAGTTGCATTGCGGGGCCTCCTTTATTTGAAAAATCATATCTATCTCACATTATAGCCCAAAACCGTTTTGTCCACAAGGGGTACGTACCGCGGTCCGGCCAAATGCGCTCCATTGGCAGAAAAGGCCGATGGGGCGGCAAATTATAGTTGACACATGTAAACCTTTGAACTATACTGGAAATAGATATGTGACAGATGTCATACGATGGAGGGATGAAGGATGAAGCATACGGGGTTTACGCTGAGCAGGAATGAGTGGCTGGTCATGGAGGCGCTGTGGGAACACCCCTCCACCCTCATGGAGCTGGTGCGTCAGCTGGGGCAGGAGCCCCCCGGCTGGGCCAAAAGCACCACTGCCACTATGGTCCGGCGCATGGAGGAAAAGGGCCTCATCCGCCATGAGGCTGGCAGCAAGGCACGGGTGTACCACCCGGCCCTATCCCGGGATGAGACCGCCCTGGCCGAGACCCGCACCCTGCTGGACAAAGCCTTTGACGGCAGCGTGGGCCTGCTGGTCAACACCCTCATCCAGCAGAACTCCCTGACTCAGTCCGACCTGGACGGCCTGTACGAGATCCTGCGGCAGGCGGAGGAGGGAGAGGAGGAGTCAAAATGACCGTGTGGCTGCTGTCCACCTGTGTGCTAATCGCCGTGCTGATGCTGCTGCGGCGGGCGCTGCGGGGCAGGGCGGACCCCCGGCTGGTGTACGCCCTGTGGCTGCTGGCTGCGGTTCGTGTCCTGGTACCGGGTTCCCTGTTCGACCTGCCGGTGTCCGTATCCGGCCTGGCGGAGAGCGCCGGGGTGACCCAAGCGGTAGAGGACGCACGCTATGCCACCCAGAGAGAGGAGACCTATGGCTCCAAACATTCCGGACAGGCGGACGTGGAGGACATCCACGGCCTGGAGGACATGGACTGGGTCCGGCGGGAGAGCTGGCTGGGATCCCAGAACATCACCGACGTGGAGGTGGTGGATGCCCAGGAGGTGCCGGCGGAGGAGGCCGGGGGAGACCCGGACAGCGGCAGCACCTATGTGCGCCTGGAGCTGGAGGTCACCCGGGACCGATTCGCCTTCCTGCGCTACATCTGGTACGCCGGCATCGCTCTGGTGGCAGTGTGGTTCCTCTTTGTCAATCTGCGCTTTGCCCGGCGGCTGCGGAGGCAGGGCGTGCCCTACACCGAGGGGCTGCCCATGGACTGCCCCCTGCCGGTGTATGTGGTGGACGGCTTGTCCACCCCCTGTCTGGCCGGGCTGTTCCGGCCTGCCATCTACCTCAACCGGGCCGCCCTGAACAGCGGCCACCTGGACCACATCCTCACCCATGAGCTGGTCCACTACCGCCACCGGGACCACTGGTGGGCGGTGGCGCGGTGCGCCTGCCTGGCGGTGCAGTGGTTCAACCCCCTGGTGTGGGCGGCGGCCTACCTGTCCCGGCAGGACTGCGAGACCGCCTGCGACG
>URQA01000030.1 GCA_900549885.1 uncultured Eubacteriales bacterium
TTTACCTCTCATCCGGCGATCCATATTTCGGGTCATGAAGTCAGCGGATGAGAGGTAAATCAGCTCATCCCCCTCCCTGCCAAACAGATAGATGCGGGCATGTTCCAGATATCGGCCCACGATGCTGGTCACTTGGATGTGCTCCGTCTCCCCCTCTACACCGGGCAACAGACAGCAAATCCCCCGGACGATCATCTCCACCTCCACACCTGCCTGAGATGCCTGATGAAGTTTGCGAATCAGCTCCAGGTCGGTCACGGAGTTAAGCTTGAGAAAGATATATCCCTGAGGTCCTTTGGCAATCTCCCGGTCGATGAGCGCCAGCAAGCGGCTCTTCATTGCGTTTGGTGCCACCAGCAGGCGGCGGTATTCCCCTTCCAGGTTGCCGATGGCCAGATTTTTGAAAAATTCCACTGCGTCCGCGCCGATTTCCGGATCCGCTGTAATATAGGACAGGTCCGTATACTGGGCGGCGGTCTTTTCATTGTAATTTCCGGTGCCCACCTGAGTGATGTAAGACACGCCGCTGCGGTCCTTCCGGGTGATGAGGCACACCTTGGAATGGACCTTATAGGAGTCGAAGCCATAAAGGATGCGGCACCCCGCCTCCTCCAGCTGCTGGGACCAGTCGATGTTGTTCTGTTCGTCAAACCGGGCCCGCAGCTCGATCATGACCGTAACATCCTTGCCATTCTCTGCGGCGTTGCACAGGTACTCCACCAACTTGGCCCGTTTGGCCAGACGGTAGATGGTGATTTTGATGGAGATAACCGCTGGGTCGTCCGCCGCCTCCCGAAGCAGATGGAGAAAGGGCTCCATCGTTTCATAGGGATAGGACAGCAGCACGTCATGGCGCAAGACCTGGCGTGTGATGTTCTCCCCCGGCGTCAGCCCGGCGGGAAACTGGGGCGTGAAGGGGGGATTGGTCAGTTCTTCCCGCAGGGCAGGAGAGAGCTTGTCCGCCAAGGAGAATACATATCCCATTTTCATCGGGGATGCGGTAACATACACCTGGGCAGCCGTCAGGTCCAGGCGCTGGCAGAAATACTTTTGGAACCGGCCGCTGACCGCACAGCTCAGCTCCAGCCGGACGGGGGCCAGCTTTGTTCGGGAGCGCAGCAGCTTTCTCATCTGGGCCCGGAAATCCTCATCCACCTCGAAGGCCTCGTCGTTGGGGGTGATATCGGCGTTGCGGGTGACACAGAAAACCGTCTTTTCCACCACTTCGTAGCCCCGGAAAATCTTCTCCACTTGGCTGAGCAGAATATCTGCCGTATGAATATAGCGCACTTGGGCCCCAGGCAGGAATACCACCTCCGGCAGAGAGGCGGGCACTGGGATAAAGCCGAACATCTCCCCCCGCTTATCCCGGAGCAGGGCGCCTACATGGAGTACTTTGTTTACTAGGTGGGGAAAGGGATGGTGACTGTCCACGATCTGCGGGGAGAGAATGGGATCCATTTCCTGGTCAAAGTAGTGCTTGAGGTATTTGTGCTCCGGCTTTTCCAGGCGGTTTAGGTCCAGTTCACATATACCGTATTCTTCTAACTCCCGTTGGAGGCTGGCGCAGATCTCGTCCTTTCGCCGGATGAGGGGGCGGACCGCGTCAAAGATAGCCTCCAGTTGCTGCCGGGCGGTCAGTCCCGACTTATTATCCACCGAATTTTCTCCCATGAGGGTCATGTCGTGGAGACTTCCCACCCGTATCATGAAGAACTCGTCCAAATTGCTGGTGAAAATGGACACAAATTTCAGCCGCTCCAGAAGGGGAACCGTATTGTCCATCGCCTCCAGCAGCACCCGCTCGTTGAACCGCAGCCAGGACAGTTCCCGGTTCTGGGTATACCGCAGATGGGTCTCAGTCATGGCGGCTCTCCTCCTCTAGCATATACATGAGGTACCCTTCCCGGACGCCATAGGGACTTGCGGCAAACGACCGGCACTGGTAGCGGTTTGCCACCGCCTCCAAAATTGCCAAGCCGGGCAGCAGGGTATGCAGCCGGTCCGGGGCCGTCTTGACGATGGCGGAAAGCAGCTCCCGGCGGTCTGTCTTGAGCCGCTTGAGCATCTTGTGGATCCGTTTGCAGGGATAGCCGCCGTAACCGGACTGGTCCCCATACAGCTCGTCGTTCAGCGAACAGCTGGCCCGGCAGGTTCCTCCCACCCCATACAGGGCGGGGATGCAGTCTCTTTCTGCGGGAAATTCCACCGTCTTGAGCAGGCTTTCGGCATGCCGGGAAATATCCCGCAGTTCATCGGCGGTGGGGATGATGTCACGGACAAATCTAGTGTACATATTCAGGGACCCCATGGGCAAAGAGCAGGCGGAGGTCACCTGCCGGTCGTGAAACAGCACCAGTTCTGTGGAGCCGCCGCCGATATCCACCAACAGACCGTCGGGACCGTTCAGGGTTCGCAGGGCGCCGAAATAGTCGAAAATGGCCTCCTCCTGGCCGGTGAGGACCCGGACCTCAAGGCCGCAAATCCTCCGAATCTCCTCCAGCACCTCCTGGGTGTTGATGATATTGCGCAGAGAGGCGGTGGCAAACACATAGACCCGCTTGGGGTGTACGCTGTCCAGAATTGCCTGGAACCGCTGCAGCACCTCCACGGCCTTCTGCACTCCCCTTGGGGTGAGCTGCTGTTCTTTGTCGATATATCCGGCCAGCCCGGCAGGCTGCTTGCTGTTGAGCATCTGCCGAGGCTCCCCGTCCGCCAGCTTGTACAGGACCAGGCGCATGCTGTTGGAACCGATGTCAATAACTGCGTACATAGGAAAGGATCTCCTTGTCGATACTCATGCTCTTTCAACGTGATATTATAGGAATATCCGGAAACGGGCACAATCATACAGCGGTCATCGAGAAGTAAAAAAACGGTAAAGAATACGGCCGTCGATTTGGGGGGAGAATTGACAAAAAGGGGAAAATCTCATATGATAATATGGTCAGGGCTTCCCTCTCAGGCGGCTCTGACCGTGAGCACAGGGCGGGCTGTCCGGCCAAAGAGGGTCCGCAGCGCCCAAAGGAGACAAAGACAGATGAAACGTCCATTTCTCACCCTGGACCAAGCCAGGGAGATCATTAAGACCTACCCCACCCCTTTCCACATCTATGACGAGAAAGGCATTCGCGCCACAGCCCGCTCTCTCCGGGCTGCCTTTGCGTGGAATCCGGGGTTCAAGGAATACTTTGCCGTCAAAGCCACTCCCACGCCGGGAATCCTGAAGCTCCTGCGGGACGAGGGATGCGGGGTGGACTGTTCGTCCCTCACGGAGCTGATGATGAGCCAGCGTTGCGGCTTTTCCGGACATGACATCATGTTCTCCTCCAACGAGACTCCGGCGGAGGAATTCCAGCTGGCCAGCCAGCTGGGAGCGGTCATTAACCTGGATGATCTGACCCATGTGGATTTTTTGTATCAGACATTGGGCCATATCCCGGAAACCATCTCCTGCCGCTACAACCCAGGCGGCACTTTTACCCTAGGGGAGAGTAAAGAGGGATTTCAGGTGATGGACAAGCCGGGAGACGCCAAATACGGCATGACCCGGCCACAGCTCACCCAGGCCTACAGGCGGCTCAAGGAACTGGGGGCAAGGCACTTTGGATTGCACGCCTTCCTGGCTTCCAACACCATCTCCAATGACTACTACCCTGCTCTGGCCCGGATTTTGTTTCAGACTGCGGTGGAGCTGTCGGAGGAAACAGGGTGCCACATTGCCTTTATCAACCTGTCCGGCGGCGTAGGAGTGCCCTATCGCCCCGACCAGAGTGCGAACGACATCATGGCTATCGGCCAGGGAGTGCGCAAGGCCTATGAGGAAATCCTGATGCCCGCGGGTATGGGCGACGTAGCGATCTACACCGAGCTGGGCCGCTTCCTTCTGGCCCCAAACGGCCATCTGGTGACCACCGCCGTCCACGAAAAGCATATCTATAAAGAGTATATCGGTGTGGATGCCTGCGCGGCCAACCTGATGCGCCCGGCCATCTACGGGGCCTACCACCACATCACGGTGCTGGGCAAGGAAGACCAGCCCTGCGACCACAAATATGATGTGGTGGGCTCTCTGTGTGAAAACAGCGATAAGTTCGCTATCGACCGGATGCTGCCCAAAATCGACATGGGAGACATCCTGGTGCTTCATGATACTGGAGCACATGGCTTCTCCATGGGGTACAACTACAATGGCAAGCTGCGCTCGGCCGAGCTGCTGCTTCAGGAGGACGGCAGCGTGGAGCTGATACGGAGAGCTGAAACGCCTGATGATTATTTTGCCACATTGGTGTGGTAGCGGACTTTTGGACCATTTTCCGATTTTCGCGGGGCGAAGTACGGTGGAGACCGGAGTCACCGGCCCCTCTTTTGTCTTATTCCATGTTCCCATCCTTAAACATTAGCCGCTCCCCCGTGAGTCCCGTTCTCTAAAACAGACGGAACTCTCGGAGGCGCGGCTAATGCATTTCATACTATTACCAGGGTGACTGCCGACACGCTTGCCCTGGCTACTCTACTGCCTGAAATAGTACTGCTGTCAGATCTTAAACACGTTGCGGAAATCTGCTTGGTTATATATTTCCGTTTCTGCCGTTCTTCCGGGAACTAGCCTAAGATAAAGTTCTAGTCTGCAAGCTGGATCCGGCTCCTATCAATGCTTATTTCTACACGTTTTTGCCTGAAAGAACTTCCACTTCTCCCACCAGGAGGACACACTGCGTCCTTGAAGCGCCGGGGATGCTGCCCGGTCTGGAACACCATAGGCGCACCCATGATTCCTGGTCTCACAGCCCGCCGGCCAGGTTTATATCGTTCCGGGTACAGACGCTCCCTTAGAGGCTCCAGGCGAAACGCGCGCTGCGCTTTCTTGACCTGCACGTTCGTTTTGTGTATCATAAAGTTGTGTTGTCAAATGGAGACGATGTGCGTGGGTCCTCTTCCCTGCACCAGGGCCCCAGCGGAAAGGAATGGTCTGATCAATGGAACTGAATCAGGATGCCCGCGCTGTGCTGGATGCCATGCGGGAAGGCATTAACATCATTGACGCGGAGGGGCGCATTATATTCGGCAATAAGGCCTACCTGGATTTTCTGAGCAAAGAGACGGGAATCGGCATCGGTTCCATTGAAGGTCAATACCTGCGGGACCTGCGCCCGGGAGCCCGGCTGCCCGAGGTGCTCGCCACCGGAAAACCCATCCTTCACGCCCCTCGGATGGAGAAACAAGATGAGATCTATTTTGTCAACATGTACCCTATTTTCCAGGACGGAGAAATGGTGGGGGGCTTGTCCGTGGTCACCTTTCTCAAGGATGCCTATGCCTTTCAAACTGAGCTGGAGCAGTATGAAAAGCGCAATAAGCAGGTGCTTCACCGGGTCAACAAGGCCAACTCCGCTCGGTATACCTTTGATTCCATTGTTGCGGTTGGAGAAAACGTTCAGGCTGTGAAGGCCCTGGCTCAGAAAGCGGCGGAGACCGACGCCACAGTTCTGCTGGCCTCGGAGAGCGGCACAGGCAAGGAGCTTTATGCCCAAGCCATCCACAACGCCAGCGCCCGAAAAAATGAGGTGTTCGTGGCCATCAACTGCGCCAACTTCAACGCAAATACTCTGGAATCTGAGCTGTTTGGATACGTGGAGGGAGCTTTCACGGGCGCCAAAAAGGGCGGTAAGATTGGTCTGTTTGAGGCGGCCAATGGCGGCACACTCTTTTTGGACGAGGTGTCTGAGATGGACTACTCCCTTCAGGCCAAGCTGCTCCGGGCGATCCAAGAGGGGCGCATCCGCCCGGTGGGCGGCGTACAGGAAATCGAGGTAGATGTGCGTCTTATCTCCGCTTCCAACGCCGACTTGAACACCTACATCCAGCAGGGGCGGTTTCGCCGGGACCTGTACTACCGCCTGTCCACCTTCCAAATCCATATTCCCCCCCTGCGGGACCGGCGGCAGGACATTCCCGCCCTTACCGACGTGGTGCTGTCCGAGTTGTCCAAGAAGCTTAAACGATCCATCACCATCACCCAGGAGGCCAGACGGTGCCTCGCACTTCACGATTGGCCGGGTAATGTGCGGGAGCTGCGAAACGTCCTGGAGTTTTCCGCTTACTTGTCCGACAATGGCGCCATCGTCCGGGATTCTCTGCCCGAACACATCGTCCGCCCCGCTGTGGAACAGCCGGAGATCTCTCTGGCCCAACGGGTGCGGGTGTTTGAGCGAGCGGAGATCAGCAAGCTGCTATTGAAAAATGGGGCCGATCTGGCCGGAAAAAAAGAGACCGCCCGGCAGTTGGGTATTTCTCTGGCCACCCTTTACAACAAGCTGGCAGATCCAGAATTCTAAAATTCCGGAATGCCGTTCTAATATTTTAGAAATCAGTCTCTGTTCACAGTTTAGACATGATTTTCTCCGTTTTCTGCCGGTCCAATTCTAAATTGTTAGAATTGGACCGCTCCCATCTTCTCCTCACCCCTCCCTCAGAAAGCCTGAGATACCAGTCCTTTTCGGCATGAGCCTCCGCTCTTCCATCTTGGCACGCAGCTTGCTTTCTAGTTTGATGTAGCTACGAGCGCAGTCTGCGCCATTGGGTCCCATCCAACCAAGAATGAGAAAACGAGGAGGCATTGTTATGACATCTCTACCCCTGGCTATCCTGGGCTTTGTGACCGTCATTGTCATGCTGATACTGATCATGACCAAGAAAGCGTCTCCGCTGGTGGCACTGATTGCTGTTCCCGTAGTCACCGGCATCATCGCTTGTTTCTTCATCGCAGATGCGGAAACCGGTGTGGTAGACTTCATCACCAACTTCAAAAGCCTGGGCGGCATGATTACCGGCGCCAAGGGCATCGGCTCGGTAGCCGCCACCGGCGTCATGTTCATCTTCTCCATCCTGTTCTTCGGCATTCTCACGGATGCAGGCACTTTCCGCCCCATCATTCGCACCGTTTTGAATCTGGTTGGCACCGATCCTATCAAAATCGCCATTGGCACTGCTGTTTTGGCTGCCATTGTCCACTTGGACGGCTCCGGCGCGGTGACCTTCCTGATCTGCGTGCCTGCTCTGCTGCCCCTGTATGATGCTTTAGGCATGCGCCGTACCACTCTGGCCACCATAGTGGCTCTGTCTGCCGGCACCATGAATATCCTGCCTTGGGGCGGTCCCACTATCCGGGCCCACACCGCCCTGGCCAGCATGACGGGTACCGAGCCGACTGTCACCGAATTCTTCATGCCTGTGCTCCCCGCCGTGCTGGTGGGCCTGGTATGTGTGCTGGTAGTCGCAATCATCTTGGGCAGTGGCGAGAAGAAGCGCCTGGGCAGCGTGGTGCTGACCAGCAAGAAGTATGTGGAGCCAGAGCTGACCGACGAGGAGAAGGCATTGGCCCGTCCTAAGCTCTTCTGGGTGAACATCATCCTGATTGTTTTGGCTATCGTGTCCCTGTTGTTCTCCGGATTTGCTCCCGCCGTGGTGTTTATGGTATTCTACGTGCTGGCAACCCTGATCAATTATCCCAAGGTGTCCGACTCCAAGGCCCGTGTGGACGCTCACGCCAAGAGCTGCCTGATGATGTGCTCCGTGCTGTTCGCCGCCGGC
Source organism: uncultured Eubacteriales bacterium (assembly GCA_900549885.1). Classification (GTDB taxonomy): domain Bacteria; phylum Bacillota; class Clostridia; order Oscillospirales; family Oscillospiraceae; genus Enterenecus. The sequence continues at coordinate 7,594 of URQA01000030.1, forward strand.
TGCTTCACCGGCATCATGTCTGGCACCGGCATGATCACCGAGATGGCCGCCGCCCTAGTATCCATCATCCCCGACTCCCTGGGCAAGTTCTTCCCGGTTATCGTGGGTATCATCGGTATGCCCGCCTCCCTGCTGTTTGACCCCGACTCCTTCTACTACGGCGTGCTGCCCGTCCTGGCCCAGACCGCCGAGGGCTTCGGTATCCTGGGTGCCGACGTGGGCCGGGCCGCCATCCTGGGCCAGATGACCATCGGCTTCCCCATCTCCCCGCTGACCGCCTCCACCTTCCTGCTGGTGGGCCTGTCCGGCGTAGACCTGGGCGAGCACCAGAAGAAAACGATCCCCTGGGCCTGGGCCGTGTCCCTAGTCATGGTGATCGTGGCGCTGATTACCGGCGCTGTGGCCCTGTAACGCAGCCGCTATCCATCCCTGTCTGACATTATCGGAAAGGAAGTTGTCCCATGAAAACCATTCGTATCGGAAGCGGCGCGGGCTATGCCGGCGACCGCCTGGAGCCCTCTCTGGAGCTTATTGAGAAGGGTAACCTGGACTATATCAGCTATGAGTGTCTGGCCGAACGCACCATCGCCATCGGCCAGCAGGCCAAGCTGAAAGACCCCACCAAGGGCTACAACGGCCTGCTGGAGCACCGCATGGAAAAAGCCCTTCCCCTTTGCTGGGAACATAAGGTAAAGCTCATCACCAACATGGGCTCCGCCAACCCGCAAGCCGCAGCCAAAAAGTGCGTGGAGATCGCCCGCAAGCATGGTCTGACCGGCATGAAGATCGCCTGCGTCACCGGCGACGACCTGCTGCCTGTCATTGACAAGTACATGGACGTGGAGGTGTGGGAGACTCACGAACCTCTGTCCAAGCTGCCCGGCGAGATCGTCTCCGCCAACGCCTATATGGGCGTGGAGGGCATCCTGAAGGCCTTGGAGCATGGGGCCGATGTGGTCATCACCGGCCGCGTGGCCGACCCGGCCATCTTCATGGCACCCGCCATCTATGAGTTCGGCTGGTCCCTGGAGGACTGGGATAAACTGGCCAAGGGCACCATGATGGGCCACCTGTTGGAGTGCGGCGGCCAGGTCACCGGCGGCTATTTCGCCGAGCCGGGCAAGAAGGATGTGCCCGGCGTGGGTCACCTGGGCTTTCCCATCGTGGAGATGGCCGAGGACGGATCCTTCTTCGTCACCAAGGTCCCCGGAGCTGGCGGCATGGTCACCAAGGCCACTTGCTCTGAGCAGATCTGCTATGAGATTCACGACCCGGAGAACTACCTCACCCCCGACGTGGTCGCCGATTTCAAGGAAGTCAAGTTCACAGAGGTGGAGAAAGACAAGGTGGTGGTAGAGGGTGCCAAGGGCAAGCCTAAGACCGACACCTTCAAGTGCTCCATCGGTTATCGGGACTGTTTCATCGGCGACGGCGAGATCAGCTACGGCGGCCCCGGCTGCCTGGAGCGGGCTAAGCTGGCGCTGGACATCATCAGGGAACGCCTGGAGCTGGTGGCGCCTAGCCAGTTCGACGAGATGAAATACGACCTCATCGGCTGCAACAGCCTGTACTGGAATCCCGACTACAAGTATGATGAGCCCAGTGAGGTCCGGGTCCGCGTGGCGGGCCGGGCCAAGACCAAGGCCATCGCCGACCTGGTGCCCAATGAGGTGGAGGCCCTGTATACCAATGGCCCTGCCGGCGGCTGCGGCGCAGTGAAGCGTACCCGTGATATTGTCTCCGTGGCCTCCATCTTGGTGGACCGCAACGATGTGAAGCCTGAAGTAGAAATCTTCGAAGTCTGACAAGGAGGGAATACCGATATGAAGCTCTGGGAAATCGCCCACTCCCGCACCGGGGACAAGGGCAATATCTCCAATATTTCTCTCATCGCCTATGATCCCAAGGACTATGAGATGCTCCGGGAGAAAGTCACCGCCGAGCGCGTGAAGGCGCACTTCAATGGCATGGTCAAAGGCGATGTGGTCCGCTATGAACTGCCCAATATTCAAGCCCTCAATTTCGTCATGTACGCCGCATTAGGCGGCGGCGTTACCCGCTCCCTCTCTGTGGATATGCACGGTAAGGGGCTGAGCTCCTACCTGCTGGATATGGAAATCTGAGGCTCCATTTTTCTTTATCGCAGTCATTCCCTATAATATGGTTTCTGTGCCACACGGTCCTATGTCACCCATAAAACCAGAAACCACTGGGTTTTCTCTATTCTGAGCCGCTTCTGTTCTGGAAACAAAGCGGCTCGGGATCATCTTGACTTCCTAACGCGCAAACTCTCTGTATGCAAAGGGACCCGAATGGCATTCGGCCATTCGGGTCCCTTTTTTACGTTGGTTTCTTACGCATCAAATAGAAAATTAACGCAAGACTGGTCAATCGGTGTATTTCCACCTAAAAGCATATTTCAGCCTATCCCGTGCATTCCGGCGCACCTTAAAACGCTTATTGAAGCTAATGCTCCAAACGGCCCTGGGTAAGCGACCGGCTTTTCTTTCCCCCTTTCCTCGTTGGCAACGGTTAGGGCTGTTTCCCGCTGGCAGATTGCCAGGACGTCCTGTCGAGGTGATGTATATGCCCAGGGTGAGAGACGCTTCGTTCCCTTTATGTCGTTTTTTCCGCCCAATCCCACAGTAATCTCAATACCTTCCTCACCTGCAGGTCTCTGTGCAAAAGACTTAGATCTTTTCCAAAGAGGTTGCGCACCTCATCTAATGTCGTATTCTGTCTCTGGGCAATCGCTTCTCCCTCAGCCTGGAGATCCTTTCCGGTCACCTCCACTGGCACTGCCTTTAACAGAGCATCGATCAGTATATCCCGCTTGATCTCCCAAACAGCTGCTTCCTGTGCCTGCCGGATATACTCTTCCGCCTGTGGCCCCACTGTATCCAAAATCTTGCCCTGAGCCATGGCGTCATACCGCATCTGCTGAAACAGTCCGGTGGCCAACTGCCGCACCTCATTTTCATACATGGACTCAGGCAAATCAAAATCCACCCGTTTCATCAATTCTTCCAGTAACTGTATCCAAATTCTCTCTTCTCGTTCCTGCTCGGAACCGTATTTCTCTGGTTCCCTCAACGGCAGCCCCTGATAATCTGCCTGCGTTAATGCCGGCAAGCACAGGGCAGTCACCACTGCGGAGAGCTGCTCACCGTTCAGGTCCACCTCCGGGTCGGCCATAGTATGCAGCCCCATCCTCTGCAGCTGCTCTTTCCCCTCAGTCTTCACCGCTGTCAAAACGGCCTGCGCGGTTGGGGCACTTCCGCAGGCCTCCCGCAGCTCTTCCGCTGTAAACGCCAGCCGCAGTGACACACGGTTTTTCTCTCTGGCAATCAATGTCGCAGTCATAATGTTACCTCCCAATCCCCTTGTACGGGCACCGTTTTGCCTTGCTTTTATTATAATCAGTCCATCAGGAAAAGAACAGGCCCTATTTTTCACTCCTCTGAACGCGCAAACCGCCGAAGCGGCTGCCTCGGCGGTCTGCACTTTTTGGAGGGTGTCGTATCAAAAAGAAAGAATCTCTCCTTACAGCTTCTCCATCTCTGCCAAGAACTTTTCCAATTCGGCAGGATCCATGTGCCAGCCGTTTTGCTCCTGGGGATAGTTCCCAGAGCGGACATCTTGGGCCCAGGCGGCATAGGTCTCTGTGGCAAATTTGAAGAAATCACCATAGGACTTCGCGTGGGAGGCCAAGGAGGGCATCATGTTGAAGGTGTCAAAGTCCACCATCTCATAACCGTCCACGTCACAGGCCCCGCCTGTACAGCCAGAAGCGATGCCGATCACGGGCACCCGCAGTTTCTTGGCAATGGCCGCGCTGACCTCGCCGGGTACCAGCTCGATGGTCATAGCCATCATGCCGTTCTCCTGGTACTCATAGGCCATCCGAGCCACCTTCATAGCGTCCTCGGCGGTCTTTCCCATCTTCTTATATCCGCCCTGGCGGTCGGTCTGCCAGCCGGACAGAGCGCCTACATGTCCGAACACTACCAGATAGTTGTCCGCCATGTACTTCAGCGTCTCATTGCTCACGCCCATAGGCAACAGGGAGTTGGCGCCATTATTCATGTAGAGGGAGCCGTACTCCATGGCCTTCTCCTTGGAGCTGTAAGTGGGAGTCTGCATATAGAAGTTGATGTGAATGTACTGGGCAGCATTACGCACGGTACGGATCCACCAAGGGGCGTGCTCGATCTGCATGCTGACGTTCTCACCGGGAACCGTCAAACGGATGATGTCACAATCGGCCATATCCGCCGCCATCGCAAAATATTGGTCTCTGTTTGCCGGGCAAACCTGAACGATTTTCTTGCCCTCATCCTTGCACTTCTGTAGATAATTGATAGTCTTGCGCCCCTTCTTCATCTTGGAAGCATGGATTTTACTCTTGTCGATTTCAATTTCGTTGTTCTTCTTCTCTTCTGCCATAACTTTGTTCTCCTTTCAGATTGCATGATTCAGTTTCCGCAGTCGGCCCGACTTGTGTCAAGCTTCACCTCGTTTGTATGATACGTCAAAATACGCAAATAACAAATACACAAAACTATGTAATTTCGCCCATCACCTTTTTCTTGGTAAATACATATCTGGCTTTCGTCCCGTCAGCATTCCCGCATTCAGAGCATAGTCCACTACCAGATCCACACCAGAGATATAACTGGCCATCTCACTGCCCAAAAATACGATAGGCGCCGCCATCTCCTCCGGAGTCGCCAGGCGGCCCCCTCCGGTGTACTGTACCAAGCGCTCCATACTGCCAAGGCTCTGTACAAAGTCATCTGTCATCCCGGTATCGGTGCTGCCCGGCAACAGAACATTTACCCGGATTTTTCGCCCGGCCAGTTCGTCGGCCAACTGGGCCGAAAAATAGTTCAGCGCCCGCTTGGCAACCGGATAGGCCAATTTGCCCAGCTCACGCTTCAATCCCTTTTCCTCAATGAGCCGAATCGTCTCGTCCCAATCCGCATTGACAAAGTCCATATAGCTCTCCTGTACTTCTGGTTTTTCCCAACGCAGCCCGGCAGAAGAACTGATGAATCCGATACTGCTGCCTTTGCTCATACGGTCCAAAAGATAGCGCTGTACAATATATTGATTTGCCGTATAGTCAACCAAGAATGTCGTCGTATAATCCGTACTTCTCCCCGTTAGGCCCGCAATGCCGAAAAAATTGTCAATGGTTGAGGGTATTTGAGTAAATGCCTGATCAATGGAATTTCTCTGGCTTAAATCTACTTGAATAAACTTACCTAAAAAATCGTTAGGCTGCACACAATCCAAGCCATATACTTCAGCCCCCAGATCCAGCAGCATCTCTGCCGTTGCCTTGCCCATGCCGGAAGAAACGCCGGTCACTACGCATACTTTTCCTGCATAACCCCAATAATCGCGCATATTATTACCACTTTCTTTCACCTGATTTGACTTTCCACATGGTTGGTCAAGTTAAGTGGGCAGGCCGCCGAGGCTGCGGCTCCGGCGGCCTGCCCTTATGGACGTACACGCTTTGAAAAAATCTTTAAGTTCAATTACAAAGAACCGTGCATTTTCTTACAGCTTTTCCACCGCATCCAGGAATTTTTCATACTCAGCGGGATCCATGTGCCAGCCATTCTGTTCCGTGGGATACGCCTTAGTGCGCACGTCGTTGACCCAGGCGCCATAGACGTTAGTGGCGAACTCCAGCAGATTGCCATAGGTCTTGGCGTGCATAGCGGGCTTGGCCATCAGGCCAAAGAGGTCTGCGTCTACCATTTCATACCCATCTACTTCAATTCCATCGCCGGTGGTGCCGGAGGCGATCCCAATGACAGGTATCCTCATTTTCTTGGCAATCACTGCGCTTACCTCGCCCGGAGTCAGTTCAATGGACATGGCCTTCATGCCGTTCTCCTGATACTCATAGGCCGTCTTGTACACCTTCAAAGCATCCTCGGCGGTTTTTCCCAGCTTTTTGTAACCGCCATAAAGCCCGTTGGTCTGCCAGCCGGACAAAGCGCCTACATGTCCATAGATGATACAGTGGTTGTCTGCCACATACTTCAGCGTCTCGTTGTTGATTCCCATGGGAAGGATGGAGTCCGCCTCTGCCTTGTGGAATTCAGAGAAGTTCCTAAGGGCGGTCTCTTTACCGGCAAACGCAGCAGTATCGGTCACATAATTCAGATGGAGATAAGGCGCCATCTGACGGTAGCTGCCAATGTAGGCCGGAGCATCTTGAATGCCCTTTTCCGAAGATCCGGTGATTGCCGCAGGCGGGAGCCGGGCAATATCCACATCAGCCATGCTGGCGGCCATGGAAAAAAGAGGGGAAAGCATGCTGGGACAGTGCTGTACAATCTTTTTTCCCTCTTCCTTGCACTGCTGGAGATAATTGATGGACTTACGCTTTTTGTTGCCCATCGACATCTTAGGAAGCGGACTGAAATAGGCTTTCTTCTCGTCGCTCATGGTGCAGTCTCCTGTCTTTTAGATTTGCCCCTCAGTTTATGATGGTAAGATACAGGCATGGGGCATCTCGCTGCCTGATTCCTCAAGTCTTGTGCTATCTTCATCCATCGCACATACCATTGCTTCGTTTTGTCATGAGTTCCAGTTCTTCTCATATGTCTGGTCTGGCCGCCAAGGTTTGGAGACCGGAGCAGAAGGTACAAACCGCCCCAATAACCCTCCCCCCACCTTGTAAAATACCTGGCTGGTGTCCATGACATCCAGACAGTCCGGCCAAGTGGGCTGAAAAAGTGGGAATCAGTCTAAGATGGATGACGGATCCTGCCTTCTCATGGAGGTTCCACCTATGCCGACATCGGTCCCGCATCTTATCGCTTCGCGCCAACCGCTTCCACCTCTTCTTTGGAGAACCGGAAGCCGACAATGGCACAGATCAGGCCAATTACAGCAAAGATAAAGCCAGTGGCAAAGGCGCGGCTGTAGTCTCCGCTGGTCCCCAGCACTACGCCGACCACGGCCCCAAAGATGCACGAGCCGCCGGTGGAGCCAAAACTGTAAAGAGCCTGGCCGGAGGGAATGTCCTCCCGGGGTGTGTTGGACTGCCAGAATGCGGAGAAGGTGGACTGGGACACCGAAGAGGTGAAGCCGCCGATGGCCACGGCCACCCAGATCATAATCATACCAACAGGGATGTCGCCGATGGTCATAATATTGCCTTCTGCTGCGGTTCCAGTAAACTGCAGGCAGAAGAGAATGCCAGTGGCAATCATGGCTGCCAGCATGGACAGGATTCCAAAGGGGCGGAAGCGCGTGACAAACTTCTTCCCGATATACGCACCCAAGAACAAGCCTAACATGACGATGACCACCTGCTGAGGCAGAGAAGCCGTACCGTTAAAGAGGGTAGCTCCGGGGAAGGAGCTGTAGTTGATGCGGATCCACATGATGCTGTAGGAGGCGGAGCAGGTGGAGTATGCCGCCGCCACAATAGCGCCGATGAACGCGTAGGTCAGGCGCTTGTTCTTGAACATCTTGATGGGCACGGCCGGATTGGCAATCGAGGACTCCCGCTTAAACAAAACGCCGAGCATGACCACCGCTACCGCGATCATGACGATGGATGGGGCGCTCAACCAGTCAAAGCCGCCAGAAGATGCCTTTCCGCCCAGATTCAGCCACAGCACCAGACAGGCAATGCCTACGGCGGTGAGCACCACGCCCAGATAGTCAAAGCCCTTGCCGGCACCGGGGGTTTTCTGGTTGGAGCAATGCTTGAACATCAGGATAAAGCCGATCACAGTGATAGGCAGGTTAATGATATAAGCCAAATCTGCCGCCAAGCCGCCAGCGGCGTACATGGAACTGACCATCATGGGGCCGAAGATGGCGCCGATGGCGTTGGCCACCGCTATGTAGCCGAAGAACTTCGCCCGTTCCTGGGGCTCCACGGCGGACCCCATGTTCACGTAGGCAGAAGACACGTAGAAACCGCCGCCCACAGACTGAATGAGATATCCGATGGCATAAGGCACCCAGGCACCGGAAAAGATCATGAGCACACGGCCCGCCAGTTGGACAATGATGCCTGCTGTGATCATATTGCGTAGACCGAACATAGCGGTGAACTTTCCCACCATGGGCAGAATAAGCATCATACCCAGAGAGCCGAATGCATTGACCAGGACATAAAAGTCCGTCGCACCCATGCTGTTCATCTCACCGGACAGACATACGGCGGTTCCGTAGTTGGCCACCTGCATCCCCACACACATAATGAGAACGCCGATAATAAAGATCCAATTTCTCTTCTTGGTTTCTATTGTGTCAGCCACAAATATTCTCCTCCTTCTCTTTGTCGCTTAGTTCCTTCCCTACACCGTCTACGCTCATGCCGCAGGCGATGTGTCTGTTGGGTGATTTTAGTGGCTCAGGCACACGCCGGCGTCGATGACGATAGACGCGGAATTCATGAATCTGGATTCATCGCTGGCCAGATAGACCGCCAAAGGCGCGATGTCATCCGCCTTGCCCAAAGGCATGCACGTCCACTCCCGACAGTGAGCGTTGTAGCCGGTCTTAATGTGCACTTCCACACCGGCAGGATTGCGGTCGGGCGCGGATTCCGAGATGTTGGTACCCACTGGGCCCGGGCAGATGGAATTGCACCGGATGCCCTTGCGGCCATACTCGAAGGCAATGGACTTCATCAAAGCATTGGCCCCCGCCTTAGACGCACAATAAGCCGGGCCGCCGGTAACACTCTCAAACGCAGCGTTGGAGGTAATCATCACGATATTGGCCTTGATCTCATTGGCCAGGAAATACTGCAGAGCCGCCCGGGCCACCTTCATCGCGCCGGTGAGATTAATGGCAATTACCTTATCCCATTTCCCATTGTCCACGCTGTCCACCATCGTGAAGTCGTCTACAACGCCGGCGTTGTGGGACAGCACATTGCAGGTTCCAAATCGGTCTGCGCACAGCTTGACCACGGCGGCACAGTCCTCATCCACGGTAATGTTGCCCGCACAGCAGCAGAAGTGGTCGGACAGTCCCAGCTCTGTCACTTCCTGCTCCAGCTCCTTCAGGCGTGCCTCATTCATGTCCGTGGCAGCAACATTAGCGCCTTCTCTCAGATAGGCCAGCGCAATGGCTTTGCCCATACCGGAAGCCGCTCCGGTGACAACTGCCGATTTCCCCAACAAACGATTTGCCATAATAGTAACCTCCCTAAGCTTTATTGTTCTTCGCATCTGGCCGAACATTCACCGCCATCCGCGTCTTCATTTTTAGCATATTGCATAATTTCTTTTTTGAAAATTATCTAAATTTAGTACAATAGATTATCGACTTTATGTATATGCTTTCTGTTTCAATTCCTGTATAATATTTTGGTTGGATAATATTTCCACCCCTCTTGTGGAAATACCTGGTTCGCTTTGCTTTTTCCAAATCAAAAACGGCTGCCCCACAGTAGCGTTCACCTGTGGGGCAGCCGTTTTTGATTTGATACCTATTCAGATTCCCGGAACAGTCTTACCAGCAACTCCTGCCTGCTGGAGACATGCATTTTTTCATAGATATGGGAAATGTGCTTATAGACTGTAGGCAACGAGATAAACAGTGTCTTGCCAATGTTCGCCGGCGTCACTCCCTGCGTCAAAAGTTTCGCAATGTCAATCTCTCTGGGCGTCAGCTTTGTCTCCGCCCATAGGAGTTGCGTATTGGCCACCTGTTTGGTATCCTGATAGTAAAAGTTTTGATATAGGTTATTTAACTGAGGTAAGACAATGTGGAGGTTATACAACTCGGCGGCGGAGTATCGTCTGCTGCACACACGATCCAAGGCAAACGTCACCCGCCTAACTCCATTGAGGTCTTGAAGGGAGAAGCCGACGGAATATTTTAACTTTCTAGGACGGATATAGTCTTGGATGAACTCTCTGGTTGGTGGTTCGTGGTCCCAGTCCCGTACATTGACAGAAAGACTCCCGTTTCCGTCTTGTACTCCCCTGGATACGCTGTACTCTCTGTCGTCTACATAGCGATAATACTCCAAATACTGTATGCTCCAAGAGTCATCGATATTCACCAGGCACTGGTTCTGCACCTTTCCATTTCCATCCAAGAAATAGGCCAGCGCCTGGTCAAAGGGGCACAGCGCGTCGAGCCTTGCGATGACGCTTTTCACAAACTGCTGGGGCTGGTGGTTCTTCCCGCAATCCAAAACCACCTCGTAAATCTTTTGATAGTCTACGGCTTGCGTTCCTGTTCTGTCCATATAACATCCCTCCTGCAGAACAGCTGCCACGATTCCCTTGGCCTCCTTTCGTCTCCAGTCCGTATGCTGTCCGTGGTCGGACAGCATAACTTCTGGATATCCAGAAGTCGCCGTTTTTCATATCCACGCCCCGCCCAACGACGGCAGCGCGGAATCCGTCTTGCCTTTAGATTAGCACATCCATGTAAAATGTCAACAAAATTTTTTAGACAAAGAATACATAATTTTACGAATTGCCTTGAATGTCTCTGGCCGCTATTCTTTGCTTATAGGAACGCAGAACAACGTATTAAAAACCCAAAGGAGGTCGCATACGAATGGTCGTCAAAACAGACATTGAAATCGCCCAGGCATGTGAGAAGAAGAAAATCACCGAAATCGCCAAGACCGCCGGCATCCCGGAAGCATACTTGGAACAGTATGGCAATTACAAAGCCAAAGTGGACTATAAACTGCTCAAGGACTGGGCGGACCGTCCAGACGGCAAGCTGATCCTGGTCACCGCCATCACCCCCACTCCTGCCGGGGAGGGTAAGACCACAACCTCGGTGGGACTCACCGATGGATTACGAAAGATCGGCAAGAACGCCGTTGTAGCCCTGCGGGAGCCCTCCCTGGGGCCAGTGTTCGGCGTCAAGGGAGGCGCCGCTGGCGGCGGGTATGCCCAGGTGGTGCCCATGGAGGACATCAACCTCCACTTCACGGGCGACTTCCACGCCATCGGCGCGGCCAACAATCTGCTGGCTGCCATGCTGGACAACCACATTCAGCAGGGCAACACTCTGGGGATTGACGTTAAGCAGATCACCTGGAAGCGGGCCGTGGATATGAACGACCGGCAGCTGCGCCATATCGTGGACGGTCTGGGCGGCAAAGCCCAAGGCGTGCCCCGGGAGGACGGCTTTGACATCACCGTGGCCAGCGAGGTGATGGCGGTGCTGTGCCTGGCCTCTGACATTCCCGACCTGAAAGCCCGTCTGGGGCGGATGATCGTGGCCTACACCTATGACGGCAAGCCTGTCACCGCCCACGACCTAAAGGCTGAGGGCGCCATGGCCGCCTTGCTCAAGGATGCTCTGAAGCCCAACCTGGTGCAGACGCTGGAGGGCACCCCCGCCTTCATCCACGGCGGTCCCTTCGCCAACATCGCCCATGGCTGCAACTCGGTCACCGCCACCCGCATGGCCCTGAAGGTGGCCGACTACGCCGTCACTGAGGCGGGCTTTGCCGCCGACCTGGGTGCAGAGAAATTTCTGGATATCAAGTGCCGGCTGGCCGGGCTGGCCCCCTCCGCAGTGGTCATTGTAGCCACGGTTCGGGCACTGAAGTACCACGGCGGCGTGGCCAAGGCCGACCTGAACCAAGAGAACCTGGATGCTCTGGAGAAGGGCCTGCCCAACCTGCTCCAGCATGTGGACAACATCAAGAATGTGTTTGGCCTGCCCTGCGTGGTGGCCATCAACGCCTTCCCTACCGACACCAAGGCGGAACTGGACCTGGTGGAAAAGCGGTGCAATGAGCTGGGGGTCAACGTGGCTCTGAGCGAAGTGTGGGCCAAGGGCGGCGAGGGCGGCAAGGCCCTGGCCGAGGAAGTGGTCCGCCTGTGCGAGCAGCCCAGCCGCTTCCACCAATCTTATGAGCTGAACCTCACCATTGAGGAAAAGCTGGACACTATCTGCAAGAAGATCTATCACGCCAACGGGGTGCAGTTGACCGCCAACGCCGTCAAGCAGGCCAAGCAGCTCACCGACTTGGGCTTCGACAAGTTGCCCATCTGTATGGCTAAAACCCAATACTCCTTCTCTGATGACGCATCCCTTCTGGGGGCGCCCAGAGGCTTCACTGTTACGGTGCGCAACCTGAAGGTATCCGCCGGCGCCGGCTTCATCGTGGCCCTCACCGGGGACATCATGACCATGCCTGGCCTGCCCAAGGTGCCCGCTGCAGAGAAGATCGACGTGGACGAGAACGGTGTGATTTCCGGGCTGTTTTAAGCTGAGTATATGGAAAACAGTCGCAGGACCCGGACCATTTGGACCGGGTCCTGCGACACTGTTTTCGGCCCGCCGCAGAAGGGAAGAAGAATCTCCCCCAGTTAAGCGTCCTTTGGATGAAATGGGATCGCATAATATGCCTGTGTAAACTCTGTTGGCGTCAGCCACTCGCCGTAAAAAAAGACCTTCTCCTGTCGGTCATTGCCCCGGAGCGGGATGCGGGTGATCCATTGGCCGCTGGCGGTATAAGAATATCCGTACAGATAGAGGTACTCTTTTGTCACGGCCATCTCCATGGGGGCCATGATGTCTAAGACATTCTGTTCTCCGCCGTCCTGATAGAAAACCAGATCTTTCATCTCACTCCCATCCAACTCAGCTTGTGAAAATTTCCCGTCATAGTCGCTGCCGCCTAGGCCGCCCCAAAAACCGAGATATAATTTGCCTCCATAGACTTGAAAGCAATAGAGAGAAGGGATGACACAGCATAGCGTTTTCTCGCCCGTATCCAGGTTTATCTGGTATATCTGAGGACCCTGATCAGATCCTGGATCATTGCTAAAATAGACACTCCCATCACTAACCTGCAAATTAAAGTAGACATTGCCGTACTTCCCAATATTATGATCCAACAATTTACGAGTCCCGTCCGTTCCACAGTAGTACAGACAGCTGGCATATACATAGTCCTCCGGAGTTGAATCCTCGATATGCAAGATCACACCGTCCTCAAACGGGATGTATTCATAATATCTAACGTCAGGAAGGACAGTCCAGATCACGGTCTTCTCCTCCGGGCGGTCCAGCGGGAATGTGAACAACACCCCTTCATACATGGCAAACACAGTGCGTCCAACAAGCTTTACATCGATCAGGTCCTCAAATATTAGTTGAAGCTCTCTGCCGTCGCAAGGGATAGAGCAAAGGCCCTTAGAGCCATCGGGCATATCTGCCGGCATAAAAATCTGATCGCCGACCACATTGACATTGCACCTCGTCCATTCCCCAGGTGAATAAAGGCAATTCCCCACCCCGTCCTCCCAGGCCCAGAGGGATTCGCTGTAATTGGGGCCGTCCCGGGAAACCAGGTAGACCGCGCCATCCACATCGGACACCGCAAAGCTACCATAGCTCCGGTATCCCCGCTCATCCGGCACGACGGAGAAGGGCTGCGGCTCCGGGAACGAGGCCTCCACCGCCGCCAAGAACTGTTGGAGGGCGGCTTCCCGCTCCTCCGGGCCAAGGCCCGGCTCCGGCTCCGGCGTGGGAGATGGTGTAGGCTCCGGTGTGGGGGCAATGGTCGGAGACGGTTTGGGCAGGACGGTGGTGGAGGGGACGGACGGGTGGGAGGAGAATACCTCCATCTCTGGCTCCTGGCAGGCGGACAGCAAAAGAAGAAGGGTCGCCAAGGGCAGCAGATACTTGAGGTTTTTCTTCATGTCCATGCTCCTTTCAACCGGGAGTATCAGATTACATTTGTAACCTCAGTATACCAATCAGCGGTCTGTCAATCTACCACAAAGCGGGAACAAAAGGTAACAAGGTAGTAACAAAAAACAGCCGCCGCGCTCCTAAGGGAGACGCGGCGGCTGAGGAAGGGGCGATGGGGCAGATCAGATGCGGATGGCGGCGTAGAAGCCCTCCTTGGTGGCCCACTCCACGGTGCGGGCCCGGACACAGTCGCCGATCTCGTCGAACTCCGGGGTGATGCCCATGAAGGAGTCGGCCAATTGGGTGCGGGCGCGCATACCGGCGGCCAGGATCACGCTGTCGCAGGGGACGGTGATAGAATTGCCGTCCTGCTCATAGGTGACGGCCTTGGGCTCCACGGCGGACACCTTGGCGTTGACCACGGGGATAAAGTTGGGTTCCTTGTCAAACTCCACCAGCATCTCGTCCCGGTGGGTCTTGGAGGCGTCGGGGGCCAGGGCGGACTGCATCTCGATGATGGTCACCTTCTTACCCAGCTTGGCCAGGTGCAGGGCGGTCTCACAGCCCACCTGGCCGCCGCCGATGACCACCACTTCATTGCCCAAGGTGTCCTCTTTCCCGTAGCTGTCGCAGGCGGGCAGGGCGGCCTGGATGCCAGGAATGGGGGGGACCACGGGGCTGGCGCCCACGGCGGCGATGACCACGTCGTAGCCCTTCACGTCGTCAGGGGTGGCCTCGGTGTTGAGCTTGACGGTGACGCCCTGCTTCTTGCCCACCTGGGCGATGAGGTAGTCCTTGTACTCCCGCAGGGGCCACTTGAAGGAGACGTAGGTGGCGAACTTCAGCTCGCCGCCTAACTCGCCGGTCTTTTCAAACAGGGTGACGGTGTTCTCCGGGCCGGGCACCGAGCCTTTTTCCCCCTGGCCCACCACATACCACCACTGACCGCCGAAGGCCACCTGGATTCCCTCAACCTTTTCCGGCAGTGCCTCGGCTTTCACATAC
>URQA01000031.1 GCA_900549885.1 uncultured Eubacteriales bacterium
AATCCAGCACAGTCTAGGCTGAACAACAGCCCCAATCCCACTGCCAACAGCAGCGGGACATAGTCCCACAGCACCGGATCCGAGGCGTTCGCCCGGTAGCTCTCCAGCAACCACACACAGCCCAGCAGGGCTGGCAACAGCAACGCCCCGCTCTCCCGGCCCCGGCCACGCATCCGGTAGGCGTTGCGGGCACTGGCCACCATTCCCACACAGGCCGGGATGGTGCACAAGGCCAGCACTATCTGGAGCAGTCCGTTGTCCCCCTCGCCGGTTGCCTTCCGTATGGCCATGAACCGAGCTGCCTCCTGGAACAGAAGGGGTGCCGCGGCCAGGGTAAGCAGGGCGGCCAGAATCATCAGCACCAGATACACGCCGTCCCCCTCAGCGGCAAACAGCACGTCCCACCGGGATACCCGTCCCTCTGGCTGCTGCCGGGCGGGGGCGTTATGGGCCAGAAGCAGGAGCACTGCCCCGGCCAGGAAGAAAAAGGCAATCATTGCCCAGCTTGCGGAAGCCCCCGGAATGTGCAGGCCCAGCTCGCCCTCAAACGCAGTGGTCATCTGCCACCGTCGCATCAGAACGCCCAGCACTCCTAGCAGGGCGGCGGTTCCAGGCCATTTCAATCGTTCCAACATATGAACAGTTCCCCTCGGATCCTGTGAAAGCTCAGCACAGCTTATCACATTTTTTGCGGAAAATCAATCTTTCCCCGTTCTTCTCCGGTCAGCGTCCCTGAAACTTTGGGGGCCGCTTTTCCTCAAAGGCCCGCACTGCCTCCTGGAAGTCCTCTGTCTCCATCAGATAGATGGACAGCTTTTTCTCCACCTCATGAGCCGCGTCGATGTTGCCGTCCACGATGGCGTGGGACACGATGGCCTTCACCCCCCGGATAGCTAGGGGAGCTACCGACAGCAACCGGTCCACGATGGAATCCACGTCCTCGAAAATATGGGCTTTGGGGAACACCTTGTTGACGATGCCGAACAGATAAGCCTCTTGGGCAGTCATCTGCTCCCCTAGGAGAATCATCTCCTTGGCCCGGTTTACCGTAAGCTTCCGGGGTAGGCGGATGGCGCCTCCCCAGCCGGGGACCAGCCCCAGCTTGCTCTCTGGCAGAGAAAAGCGGGCGTCATCGGAGGCGTAAAGCATGTCACAGCACATGGCGATCTCAAATCCGCCTCCCACGCAGTAGCCGGACACAGCGGCGATAATGGGCTTGTCATAGGTCTCGATGGTCTCCCGGATATCACATCCCCGCTGGTACATGGCCTCGCAGGCCGCCGGGTCGGTGAGCTTTTCCAGGCTCTGCACCTCGCCGCCGGAGGAAAACGCCCGGTCCCCCTCCCCCCGGAGGACCACGCAGCGCACGCTCTTGTCATCCCGGGCGGCGCGGAGCTTTTCGATCAGGTCGATCTGCATTTCTTCCGTCAAAGCGTTGAGAGCCTTGGGATTGCTGATTACCAGATAGAGCACCTCCGGCCGGTCCTCCCGGCGGCGGGCGATGATTTTGCCTTCAGACATCACGATTGCCTCCTTTTTCCGGCTCACAGGGAGCCAAAGTCAGAGAACGGGAACAGGACCATCACTGCCTGGCCGATGACGCATCGCACGTCCACCACCCCCAGAGAGGGGTCCCGGCTGTCGGAAGATCCGTTGCGGTTGTCTCCCATGACGTAGATATGGCCCTCCGGCACGGTGATGTGGTTCACCCCGTTGTCCGCATACAGGTCCCAGCGGGCCTCTTTGATATAGTCCTCCTCCAGCGCCACCCCATCCACATAGACGGTGCTGGTGGCATAGTCAATGTCCACCGTCTGCCCTTCGGTAGCGATGACCCGCTTGATGATCGACGCCTCCCGGAAGGTAGTCTTGGTGAGCACCACGATGTCGCCCTGCTTCGGGGTATACCCAATCGAGCGCACCAGCACGATGTCCCCGTGGTGGAGGGTGTTCTCCATGGAGTGGCCGTCCACGATGGTGATGCGCATCACAAAGGTGAACAGGAAAATAATGACCAGCACGATGCACGCCAAGGACTGGAGGGTCTGGAACAGCTCCTGCCCCAAGGTGAGAGTCTCCTGTTTTTTCTTTTTCTTCTCTTCCCCCTCTTCCGGGGCCTCATTTCCCGTCAATTCCGGCTGTTGTGACATAGCGTCTGCTCCCTTCTTACAGCTGAGCCGCCAGCTTCGCCGGGTCGTCATAGACCAGCTGGAATTGGTCGGCGGTCATGGTCTCATTTTTCAGCAGATACTGGGCGACCAGTTCCAGTTTGTCCCGGTCCCGGGCCAAAATTTCACAGCTCTTGTCAAAGGCCCGGTCGATGAGGGCCTTGACCTCCTCGTCGATGAGGGCGGCCGTCTCCTCCGAATAGGGCTTGGCCTGGGCCATATCCCGGCCGATAAACACCTCATTATGGCCAGTGGTGAAGGTGACGTTGCCCAGCTTTTCACTCATGCCGTACTTGGTCACCATGTCCCGGGCGATCTCGGTACACCGCTGCAGGTCGCTCACCGCGCCGGTGCATACAAATCCCAGGGCGGTCTCCTCGGCGGCCCGCCCTCCCAACAGAGTAGACAGGGTTTCCACCAGCCGCTGCCGGGTGACGTGGCTGCGGTCCTCCTGGGGACGGTTGATGGTCATGCCCGCCGCCTGGCCCCGGGGGACAATGGTGATCTGGTGCACCGGGTCCTGGGTCGGCAGGGCGTGGCTGACCACGGCGTGGCCCGCCTCGTGGTAGGCGGTGATCTTCCGGTCCTCCTCGATCTGGGCGCGGCTTTTCTTCTCCGGGCCGGCGATGACCTTGATCACCGACTCCTGGATGTCCGCCAGGGTGATGAAGGGCTGGCCCAGCCGGGCAGCCCGGAGGGCGGCCTCGTTCATCAGGTTCTCCAGGTCCGCGCCGGTGAAGCCGGTGGTCTCCCGGGCGATCTCCTTCAGGTCCACATCCTCTGCCAGCGGCTTATTGCGGGTATGCACTCGGAGGATCTCCTCCCGGCCCTTCATGTCCGGCCGGCCCACGTATACCTGCCGGTCAAACCGGCCGGGACGCAGCAGGGCGGGGTCCAGGATGTCCTGCCGGTTGGTGGCGGCCAGCACGATGACCCCCTCGTTTGCGGCAAAGCCGTCCATTTCCACCAGTAATTGATTGAGCGTCTGTTCCCGCTCGTCGTGACCGCCTCCCAGGCCGGCGCCCCGTTGGCGGCCTACGGCGTCAATCTCGTCGATAAACACAATGGCGGGGGCCTCTTTCTTGGCCTGGTCAAACAGGTCCCGGACACGGGAGGCGCCCACGCCCACATAGAGTTCCACAAAATCGGAACCGGAGATGGACAGGAACTTTACTCCGGCCTCTCCGGCCACCGCCCGGGCTAGCAGGGTCTTGCCGGTGCCCGGCGGGCCCACCAGCAGCACCCCTTTGGGGATACGGGCGCCCAGGTCGATGAACTTCTGGGGCTCCCGGAGGAAGTCCACCAGCTCCTGCAGCTCCGCTTTTTCCTCATCCGCCCCTGCCACGTCGGCAAAGGTGACCTTGCGCTCCCCCTCGCCGCCGGACACGGTGCGGGCCTTGCCGAAGCGGCTCATGCCGCCCTGCCCGCCGCCTCCGCCGTTCTGGGCGTTCTGCTGGCGCACAGCCATGATCCACCACAGCAGGAACACCGCCGCCAGGGACAGCACCACCGGCAGGGTGATCTGGAGCCAAAGGGGCATTTCATATTTCTGCTGATAGTCGAACTGAGCGAGAATCCCGGCCTGCTGCTGCTCTAGAATCAGCTGGCCCAGGTCTCCGTGGAACAGCTCCAGGTCCGCCAACGCGTGCCGGTAGATGGCGCCATCCTGCAGCTGCATGGTGAGGACATTGCTGTCGCTGACAGAGAAAGCGGCCACCTGTTCATCCTGGAACCAGGCCACCACCTGGGAGTACTCCACATACTCCTGGTTGTTCCGGGTGCTGAGGGTGGCGACCGTCCAGATCAGCAGCGCGATGATCAGCAGGTAGAAAAGGCCGTCTCTCAGATTGAGTTTACGCTTCAAGGGGGACAACTCCTCGCTTCAAATTTTGGGTTCAGCCACCGTACACACTGGGCTTTAAAATGCCGATGTAGGGCAGGTTCCGGTATTTTTCATCATAGTCCAGACCATAGCCCACCACGAAGGCGTCCGGGATGGAAAAGCCCACATAGTCCGCCGTGATGGGCTTGGCCCGGCGCTCCGGCTTGTCCAGCAGGGTGCAGATCCGGATGGACGCCGGCTTTCTGGCCTTCAGCACGTCCCGCAGGTAATACAGGGTGTTGCCCGAATCCAGAATGTCCTCCACAATGATCAGGTCCTTGCCCTCAATGGAGTCGGACAGGTCCTTCTTAATCTCCACCTGGCCGGAGCTAGAGGTGCCCGATCCATAGGAGGACAGCACCATGAAATCCACCGTGATGGGCAGCTTCACCTGCCGCGTCAGGTCCGCCATGAAGATGTAGGACCCCCGGAGGACAGACACTAGCACCGGGGACTTGCCCGCATAGTCGGCGGTGAGCTGCTCTCCCAGTTCCTCCACCCGCCGCCGCAGCTGTTCTTCGGTAAACAGGATTTTCTCCACGTCGTTGATCATGTCTCTATCTCCTCAAATATGAAATGCAGAGCCTCCTGGCCCGGCCGGGCCAGAAAGTCCCAGTCCGGGCCAAAGCCCGCCAGAGCCGCCGCCCGGCCCTCCCCCTCCAGCAGGGGGAACAGCTCCCGCCGGAGGGCGGGCACTTTTTCCTCAATCATCAGCTTTTTGACCGTCTTTTCCGGCCTGCGGCCCAGCCGTAGGGTATCCCCTTCCCGCCTGGCCCGGAGAAGATAGGTCCCTGGGCGCAGATAGAACTCGCCTGGCCCCGCATAGGCTTTGTCCGGGCACAGCGCGGGGACGCATGTCACCGTCCATCCCCCCCAGCGGACAGTTCCTTCCGTCAGCGGCAGTTCCTTCGGCGGAGCGGTCGCGCCCTTCCCGGAATCAAATACCACCAACCCATACTCCCGCCGGACTTTTCCCCCGGGCACATCCAGCCCGGCGGAGGGATCCTCCCCGGCGGCCAGATCTAAAATCTTCTCCCAGTGCCCAGCCTGCCCTGACAGCCCGGCCCGTTCCAGCAGCCGGCCGACAGCCCGCAGGGCAATCGGGCGGGGATGGTCTGTCAGCGCCGCCGCCGGGATGGTCCATCCGTCTCTCCGCTCCGCCGCACTTTGGAGCAATTCTGCCGCCTGCCGGTCCAGCTCCTGCTCATCCTCCCGGACGCGCAGGGCGGCGGCGGCAATGTGGGACACCGCCTGTGGATTGAGTTCTTCCAGCAGCGGCAGCAACTGGTACCTCACCCGGTTGCGGGCATAGGTTTGGTCGGTATTGGTCTCATCCTCCATATGAGGTATGCGGCGCTGGTCCAGATAGGTGCCGATCTCCCTTGGGCTCACCGCCAGCATGGGACGGATGACGTTTCCCCGCCGCTCCGGGATGCCGGACAGCCCCTTTAGCCCGCAGCCTCGGATCAGGTTCATCAAAACGGTCTCGGCGTTGTCTCTCTGGTGGTGGCCAGTCGCAATGAGGGCGCAGCCCTCCCGCTCCGCTGTTCTCTCCAAAAAGGCGTACCGCATCTGCCGGGCACACTCCTCCAGCCCGATTCCCTGGGCAGCAGCTTGGGAGGCCACATCTCCCCGCTCCGCTGTCAGGGAAATTCCCTTGCCAGCACACCAATTTCGGACAAAAGCCTCATCCCGGTCCGCCGTAGGGCGGAGCTTGTGGTTATAGTGGGCGGCGCATACCCCATAGTCCCCTGCCTCCGCCCCGTCCAGCAGACGGCACAGCAGATACATGGAGTCCGCCCCGCCGGACAGAGCGCACAGCACCTTCGTTCCTGGGGGAATCAAATCATAGCGGAATCCGTCTGCCATCAGTAATCCTCTTCGTCATAATTATACGCCAGATTGCGAAACGTAGTGAATTCCGGCCGCCACTCCAGCATGACGGTGCCCGTCTCGCCGTGGCGGTTTTTGGCCACGATGCACTCGGCGATGTTGGGGTTCTCTGTATCATCCTCGTAGTAGCTCTCCCGGTAGATGAACATGACGATGTCCGCGTCCTGCTCGATGGAACCGGATTCCCGCAGGTCGGACAGCATGGGCCTGCGCTGCCCGGCGGACCGGCTCTCGTTGGCGCGGGACAGCTGGGACAGGCAGATCACCGGAACATTCAGTTCCTTGGCCATGATCTTCAAGGAGCGGGAAATATCGGACACGATCTGCTGGCGGTTTTCGTTGTTCCGGGCATTGCCCCCGGCGGACTGCATCAACTGGAGGTAGTCAATGATAACCAGCCCCAGATCCTTGATGCGGCGGCATTTGGCGTTCATGTCCGCCACCGTCAGGGAGGAATCGTCGTCGATATAGATTTTCGCCTGGCTCAGCGCGGCCACCGCCATGGCGGCCCGGGCCCATTCGTCCTCGCCGGACAACCGTCCGGTGAGCAGTTTCTTGTTGTCGATGAGGCATTCGGTGGAAATAAGCCGCAGGCCCAGCTGCTCCCGGCTCATCTCCAGGGAGAAGATCGCCACGTTTTTCCCGGAGTTCTTCCCAGCTTCCAGGGCAATGTTCAGCGCCAGTGAGGTCTTGCCCATGCCGGGCCGGGCGGCCAGGATCAAGAGGTCGGAGTTGTTCAGACCGGAGATGCGCCGGTCCAGGTCGATCAGGCCTGTGGAGATACCGGGGAACTCTGCCCCCTGGGCCTGCCGTTCCTTGATGGTCTCCCACACGGAGGCCATCACCCCGGAGATGTGCTCCATGCCATTGGCGGAGCGGCCCTGGCGGATAGCGTAGATGCGCTGCTCCGCCGCCTCCAGCACCTGCTGTGCGGTGCCCGCCTCGGTACGGACCATCTCGGTCAGTTCCCCGGCGGTCTCCCCCACCCGGCGCAGCAGGGCCTTGTCTCGTACGATGTCCGCATACTCCAGCACGTTGGCCGCCGTAGGGGTGATCTCCATGAGCTGGCGCAGGTAGGCCACCGAGGTGTTCTCGTCATAGATGCCCGCCTGCTTCATCCGGTCCAGCAGGGTCACCGGGTCGATGGTCTCAAACCGGCTGAACATGGCGTACAGCACCTCGTAGATCTCCCGGTTTTGGCGCATATAGAAGTCATCGGGCTTCAGCCGCTCCACCACATCGGGCACGCACCGGCTGTCGATAAGCATAGAGCCAAGCACCGCCTGCTCTGCCTCCACGCTGTGGGGCAGCTGACGGGAAATCAGTTCGTCCACAGGAACACCTCCTTACTGCCGCCCACCTCGGCGGAACTTTTTTGGAAAGGGACGGCCCTTGACTTATCCCTCTACCACCAGCACATACACCGTGCCGGTGATCTCGTAGCCCAGCTTGCACTTGACCTCATAGGAGCCGAAGGCCTTCAGCGGCTCGGGCAGCACCAGCTTACTCTTGTTCACGTCCAGGCCGTACTGCTTTTTCAGCTCTTCAGAGATCTCCTTGCTGGTGATGGAGCCGAACAGCCGTCCGCCCTGGCCGGCCTTGGCGGCGATCTTCACCGGGCAACTCTGGAGCTTCTCGGACAGGGCCTGGGCCTGAGCCTTCTCTTCCGCTTCCCTGGCCTTTTTCGCCTTATCCTGCATCTTCATGGTGTTGACGTTTTCCGCCGTGGCCTCCACCGCCAGCTTCCGAGGCAACAGGAAATTGCGGGCGTACCCATCGGACACGTTGACCATCTGTCCCTTCTTGCCCTGGCCCTTCACGTCTTGCTGTAAAATCACTTTCATGGTGTGTTTCCTCCTAATCAAATGCGCCTGCGCGCGTGTCAAATCCCGCTATTTTTCCTCAGGGCCGTCCTCCTCCTGGCCGTCAAAATAGCTGTCGATGGCGGCCAGTAGCTGACGATATACCTCCTCCACCGTTTTGCCGGTGATCTGGGCCCCGGCGGCGCTGCCGTTGCCACCGCCCCCCAGCGCCTCCACAATGACCTGGACGTTGGTCTCGTTGAGGCTCCGGGCGGACAGGATCACCTGCCCCTTGCTGTCTGGGTAGAGGACAAAGGAGGTGTTGATGCCCTCAATGTTTAGAAGCTCGTCCGCGGCTTGGGCCGCCGTTACCCGGTTCACGGTATGGTCTACCGGGGCGATGGCGATGTCCTGGCGGTACATCCGGGCGTTTTGAATAATGCCGTACTTGGCGATGGTGTCGGACAAGTCGTTCTGAAACAGCTTCTTCACCTCGCCGGTGTCTCCGCCAGCCTGTCGCAGAAATGCCGCCGCCTCAAAGGTGCGGGCCCCGGTGCGCATGGTGAAGTTCTTGGTGTCCAGCATGAGCCCAGCCATCAAAGCCTCTGCCTCCCCCTTCAGCAGGTCTGCCGGGTCCATGAGATAGCTGATGAGCTCGGTGACCAGCTCGCTGGCCGATGAGGCGTAGGGCTCGTGGAAATTGAAGGCCGCCCCCTCGATGTAGGTGGCCGCCCGGCGGTGGTGGTCGATGACCGCCACCTTGTTGCAGGAGGCCAACATCTCTTTGCTCTGCACCTGCTCAGGCCGGTTGGTGTCCACCACCACCAGCAGAGATCGGGAATCCGCCCGGAGCAGGGCCTCCTGAGTGTCCAGATAGCGGCCCTTGTACTCCTCCATCCGCTCCACCCGCTGGTACAGATCCTCCGCTGGGGTGTCCTTCTCGTCCCGGATGATATAGGCGGGCACCCCCTTCTTCCGGGCGATGGCGCACACGCCGATGGCGGCTCCCACCGCATCCATATCCGGGACCTTGTGGCCCATAACGAACAGGCAGGAGGCGTCAGCCACCAGTTCGCCCAGGGCCGAGGCCATTACCCGGCTCTTGACCTTGGTGCGCTTCTCCGTCTCCTTGGCCCGGCCGCCGAAGAACTCGAAGGTGAATCGGTTCTTCAGCACCACCTGATCGCCCCCACGGCTCAGGGCCATCTCAACAGACAAATTGGCAAACTGGTACAGATCGGCCAGGGTATCCCCGTCCATCCCAATGCCGATGGACAGCGTCACGGGGATGTGGTTGGGGGTCTCGATGGCGCGCACCTGGTCCAGCAGGGCGAACTTCTCCGCCCGGAACTCGTCCAGATACTGCTGCTCAAAGATGAACAGGTAGCGGTCCCGCTCCAGCCGGCAAAACACCCCCTTGGCATCTTGGCTCCACTGGCCGAACTTCCTTGTAATCTCACTGAGCACCAGGCTCCGGGAGGACTCGTCCAGGCTCTTGATGGCATCCTCGTAGTTGTCCAGCAGCAGCACAGCCACCACCGGGCGGGTGGCCTGGTACACGTCCCGGATGTTGGAAAGCTCCGTCACGTCCACCCAGTAGGTGGTGGCCATATAGCCATTCTCGCTGGTCATCCGGGCCATCTGGCCGAATACCTGGAAGCGCCGCTCCCCCAGTTCCACTTCGTTTGGGCTGGCACTCTTGCCCTCCATCAGCCAGCGGCTGTCAAAGCCGGGCACTGTGGCGGACAGCTTCAAATCGAATACCCGGTCCCGGTCGCCGGACAGCTTCAAAAACTGCTTGTTGGTCCAGATGACCTCGTCCGTGTCCGGCCGGAACACCACCACCGGCAGAGGGCAGTCCAGAATACCCGACCGAGTGGCCTGGTCCACGTTGCCCTCCAGCTTTTCCAGGTAGTGGGTGACCTCCTTCTGCCTGCGGCGGACCTGGCGGCAGTACACTGCGTACAGCACTCCCACCAGCGCCAGCTCCGCCAGCGCCACCCAATAGTCTCCCAGCAGTGCGGTCACCCCGGCAAACAAAACCAGGCAAAGGAAATACAGCTGGAACCTGGGCTCCGCCAGGGAGGATATCTTTTTGCTCATGACCTCACCTCACCCGCGGACCGGCTATCCAGTCCGCCGCCGATATTTCATAGATATATTATTATAGCAAACCTATTTCCCAAAAACAAGGTGAAAATCACCATTGCGCCCCAGGCCCTGCCGTGCTAAAATAAGAGCATCATTTAGCACTTTACTTTGAAAGGACGTCCTCACTATGGCTGACATCAAGATCACCCTGGCGGAAACCCGCAAGCCCCTGCCCGATCCCGACACCCTAGTGTTCGGCAAGACCTTTACCGACCACATGTTCCTCATGAACTACGATGCCGGGCAGGGCTGGCACGATCCCCGCATCGTCCCTTACGGCCCCTTGTCCCTGGAGCCTTCCTGCATGGTGTTCCACTACGCCCAGGAGCTGTTCGAGGGGATGAAGGCCTACCGCACCCCCGAGGGCAAAGTCCAGCTATTCCGTCCTATGGAAAATGCTCTGCGCTTCAACAGCTCCTGTGAGCGCATGTGCGTGCCCGCAATTGATCCGGATTTCTTTGTGGACGCGGTCAAGGCGCTGGTGAAGGTGGACCAAGCCTGGGTGCCCAACAAAAAAGGCGCCTCCCTCTATATCCGCCCCTTTGTGTTTGCCACCGACCCCTCCCTGGGGGTCCACGCCTCCCACAGCTACCTGTTCGTCATCATCCTGTGCCCGGTGGGTAGCTACTACGCCGAGGGCATCAACCCAGTGAAGATCTACGTGGAGGATGCGGACGTGCGGGCCGTCCGGGGCGGCACTGGCTATACCAAGTGCGGCGGCAACTATGCCGCCTCCCTCCGGGCTGGTGAGCGGGCCGAGGAAAAGGGCTATTCCCAGGTGCTGTGGCTGGACGGTGTGGAGCGCAAGTATATCGAGGAAGTGGGCGCCATGAACGTGCTGTTCAAAATTGACGGCAAGGTGGTCACCCCCGCCCTCACCGGCTCGGTGCTGCCCGGCATCACCCGCAAAAGCTGCCTGGAGCTGCTCCGGGACTGGGGCGTAAGCGTGGAGGAGCGGCTCATCTCCGCCCAGGAGCTGTTTGACGCCGCTGAAAGCGGCAAGCTGGAGGAGGCCTGGGGCTCCGGCACCGCCGCCGTGGTCTCCCCCATCGGGGAGCTGGCCATGGGAGACAAGGTGGTCACGGTCAACGGCGGCCAGATCGGCCGTCTGACCCAGCGGCTGTACGACACCCTCACCGGCATCCAGTGGGGCACTGAGCCGGACCCCTATGGATGGACCGTCCCTGTAGAATAAAAACAGAATCAAAAAAGAGACCCCCTGGAGCGTTGCTCCGGGGGGTTTTCATCAAGAATTGCATCTGATTAAATCGCTTTTACAAACCAGTTGTACGCTTCAGCATAGTCTAATACATCACCGGGATAAGTCTTACACACAAAAATATCACCATCTGCAACCGTTTCATCTTCGAATGTATTTCCACCGGCAATCAAGTTGACATGGTAATCAATATAATCGATATCAATAATAGAGTTATCTACTTTATCCCCGGTTCCAAAATGATTGTTGGTCACAGTAACTTTGGCAGTGCATGCACCACTGGTGTCTGTCGCCTCAATGTGGAGATACCTGTGGCTGGTGGAATTTGGATTTGTAAACGTGCATCCAGTAATCGTAATATCCGCACCATCAACAGGCGTAATCTGTATGGAATCCCACTGGGTATCCGTAAAGGTGCATCCCT
This sequence comes from uncultured Eubacteriales bacterium, assembly GCA_900549885.1. Lineage (GTDB taxonomy): Bacteria > Bacillota > Clostridia > Oscillospirales > Oscillospiraceae > Enterenecus. The sequence goes on from URQA01000031.1 coordinate 11,540, forward strand.
CAATCACTAATTTTCCGCCAAATCCGCTCGCATAAAGGCAGGACGCATTGTTATTCTGATTCGTCGGGTTCGCAAATGCAACATTTTGAATCGTCACATTGGTAACCGATGAACCAATGCTGACATAATACCCTTCAAATCCGCCTGCTACAATCTGATTTCCATACCCCATCAAAGTAACATTTTGGTTAATCGTCAATGGACTGGTCAGCGTAATATCTCCGGCAAGCATAATTGTGCCGCCATCTGTAACCTGAGACAACGCTTCTTTAAGCCCCGCCTCATCGTTAACGGCAATTACCCCTTCCGGAACAGAAATCACAGTGAACCACTCGCCATTCTTGGTCACCGTATATCCATCAGCCAAATAGTTCGCTACAGGATTCTCCGTTTTGCTGGCAGAAGGATTATAATTTTTGAATGTGCCGCCTGTGACTTGGATGGTGTCAGGATTGCTGGCATAATCGCTATCTCTTACATTTAACGTCCACTGCGGCGTAATGCAATCAAAAGTACCGCCATTGATGGTAATGGTACCGCCGTCAGAGGCATAAATCATATCCATTTGCTCATCTGTATTGCCTTCTGCTTTATTGTTCTGATAGGTACCACCATTAATCGTAACATGCGTACCAGTCCCACAGGACCAGACCGCCATTGCATATTTATTGACATCATTCCCAATAATTGTGCCTTCCCCATTGATGGTGACTTGAGCACCATTTTTCGCATAAATCGCACCATCATAGCCAGAAGCACTAATCGTATTCCCGTTCAAATTCAAAGCTACGGTTTTGCCGTCCACAACAATCGTCTCAGTGGGGGAAATGACATCTTTTAAGAGGTCAACCGTACCGCCAGCGGAAATAGCATTGTTGAGGTCAACATAATAATCCTCGCCAACCTTCGCCACGGCATTGCCGTTCCACTCGATGTAGGAATCATCGCCGGCATAGCAGGTATAAAGAATACCCACCACCACAGATTCATCATCCTTGGCCTTGATCTCCGTGGTATTGTAGCTGTGATAATGCACGGGGGGAATCACAGGATTGCTGGGTTGAGTAGTCTCGGGCTGAGTCTCCACAGAGGCGCCGCCGGAGACGGGCTTGTTATTCTCCGTGACCCCGGTGGTCCCCTGGGACACAGTCAGGTCGGTGCCGTCGGTGTTCACGGTGGTGTTGTCGCCGGAAACGTTGGCCGTCTCCACGGTGCCGGTTCCGGAGATGGTGACATTGCTGGCGGCGCTGTCCACCACAGACACGGCGGCGTCTCCATCTACGGCAACGCCCGCGTTCACGGCAGTATCCGCCACCGTCACATGGGCCACTGAAGCCTGGCCGGAGACAGCCACAGAGGCGTTGGCTCCGGTAACGTTCACCTGACCCACCACGGCGCTGCCGCCCACAGACACAGAAGCGTTGTCGCCGGACACCGTGATGTTTTCCACGGTAGATCCGCTGATGCCGGCGCTGCCGCCCGCGATCACCAGGTTCTCTACGTTGCCCACCACCGTGACATTTTCAGCCACCACCAGCACAATGCCCTGGGTGCCGCCCACGGTGGCCCCGTCTGTGTTGGCGTAGCCGGAGATCGTCTGATCCAGGACCGCCACAAAGGAAGCCCGGTTCATATCTCCGCTGGGATTCAGGGTGCCGTCGCCGGAGCCCTGGATCGCACCCATGTCAGCCAAAGCATTGATGTAGCCCGCCGCCCAGCTGGACACCTCGCCGCTGTCGGCAAAGGCGGTATCGGAGCTGGCCTTGGGTTCAATGCCCATAGCCCGGGCAAACATGACGAACAGCTGTTCCCGGCTCACCACGGCCTCGGGAGACATGGCGCCCGCGCCGTCCCCGGTCAAGATGCCTGCGGCCACGCACTTGGCAATGGCGTCATAGTACCAGCTGCCCACGGCCACATCCCCGTACTGGCCGATGTCGGCCATGGTGGTCAGACCCAGCAGGTTGGCAAAAATCTGAGCCGCCTGGGCACGGGTCAGAACACCGTCCGGGGCAAAGGTGCCGTCCCCAGCTCCGCCGACTACCCCGTAACCGCTCCAGCGTTCGATAGAAGATTCGGCCCAGTGGCCGGAGACGTCATCGAAGCCGGAGGGGTCTGCCGCCATGGCAAACGGAATCATAGTCATAATCATTGCGGCTGCCAAAATGATGGAACAAAAACGTTTTCTCATTTGTTTCCCTCGCTTTCTTTCAGTCTGGAATGGACATGCTGTCCGCAGAGCACGGACAGCGTACTTTTTTGCGCAAAAAAGGTATCAGGGGGCGGGCATTCCCTTAATACCAACCCTACGCACATTTTCAACCACATTCCAGAGTGCATTATATCCCATTTCCAAATACACTGCAACAGAAATTTTCCATCTTCCGCCTTCTATTTCCCCGAATTGTCTTCCAAAAATATAGTGTATTTTTTGTGTATAGTCAACAATTTGACTATGGTATCCTAGCTTTGGTGATGGCCGTGATCAGCTACCGTCCATTTTATGAGACGCTGTACCGCAAAGGCATAACAGAATATTATCTCATTTACAAGCAGGGGATATCCCCCACCACCATCCATCGGATGAAGCATGGAAAAGGTATCACCACCGCTACCCTGGATACCCTGTGTGAGATTCTGGACTGCCGGGTGGAGGATATTCTGGAGTACGTTCCCGATGAGTAGAGGCCCCGGACCTGCAACGGTCCGGGGCCTTTGCGGTTTTATGCGCCGCAGGCCAGCACAAAGGCCCGAGGCAGGTTTTCAATGGCGGTAACCGTCCGTTCTCCGCCGAATTCTCCATCCAGCGTCCAGGACACTGCCTTATCGCAGGTAAACGTCACCCGGCCCGCGGAAAATCCTGTGACAGGCCCACCTTCCACAAGCTTTTGGGTGGCCAAGGCGGTCAAAATATTCTGCCAATCCTTGGCGTTCTTGGGCTGGCGGATCAGCAGCGCCTCGAACACCCCGTCGTCCAGCAGCACCTTGTCCCTGGGCAGGCTCACCAGTCCGCCCACCGACACAGTGTTGCTTACCATGCCGTAGATATAGTCGTCCTCCCATCTCTGTCCATCCGAGGTTTCCACCTGCATGTGGTAGCTGGGTACGTTCATCAGCCGCCCCGCCCCCTCCAGTACATAGGCGAAATGGCCCAGCATGTTTTTTGTAGACTGGGGTGTGGAATAAGACACGTCGGTGAACAGGCCAAAGGCCGCCACATAGGTAAAGTACCTGCCGTCGGTCCACCCAAGGTCACAAGCACGAGGTACGCCGCCGCAGGCCACCTGGGCCATCTGGGCCATGCCCCGTGGCAGGCTGATGTTTCGGGCAAAATCGTTGGTAGAGCCGGTGGGGATATAGCCCAACACAGGGCGGTGCTCCTTCGGAATGGTCATCAAGCCGGTGACCGTCTCATTGAAGGTGCCATCCCCGCCACAGCATACCACCCGGTCATAGCCCTGGCTGCCCGCCGCCGCACAGGTGGCGTCCCCTTGGCTCTGGGTGGGGTGGGCGGTGATCTCATAGCCCTGGGCGGCGAACACGTCCAGCATATCTGCCAGTCCGCTGCGGGCTTTCTGGCGCCCGGCCCTGGGGTTATAGATAAAGAGCAGTCGTTTCATGTTTTCACCTCACGTCATCATTATAGCCATAAGAAGTCCGTTGTACAAGATACAAACTATGAATTTTCTCTGGCTTGAAAAAGTTCTCGTTCTTTCGTATAATAAAGAAAAAAAGCGCGGCGCGGAAGGCCGTGTTTGAAGCGCGAAAACGCTCCTGCCTTTTTCGCGGACAAAAGGAAGTGAACTCTCATGGACCGTAAAACGCTGGCCGCCGCCTTCCCTTACACTGTCCCGGTGCTGATGGGCTATCTGTCCATTGGCATTGTGTTCGGCTGGATGATGTCCTCCATCGGCTATAACCCCCTGTGGTCTGTGGCCATGAGCGCCACGATTTACGCCGGCAGCGGCCAATATCTGGGGGTGGATTTGCTGAAAAATGCCACCCCGCTGGCCGACGTGGCCTTTCTCACCCTAGTCATCAATTTCCGGCACCTGGTCTATGGTCTTTCCATGCTGGAGAAGTTCAAGGGTATGGGTTGGCGGAAGCTGTACATGATTTTTTCCCTCACGGATGAAACCTATGCCCTGCTGGCGGGGGTGCGTCCTCCGGACGGCGTGGATGAAAAGAAATTTTATTTTATCATTGCCCTTCTGGACCAGGCGTACTGGATCGCCGGGTCGCTGGCAGGGGCCGTGGCCGGCTCACTCATCACCATCAATACCGAGGGCATTGATTTTGCCATGACTGCTCTGTTCATCGTCATCGCCGTGGACCAGTGGCGTTCCGCCCGGAAGCACTTTCCGGCCCTGCTGGGCGCCGGGGGAACGCTGGTGTGCCTGCTCTGGCTGGGCCCGGACGGCGGGCGGTTCCTGATCCCCGCTCTGGGCATCCTGGTGGCGGGGCTGCTGCTGGCTCGGCCCATGCTGGACAGATCTGAGCCGGCCCAGCCGTGCGGGAAGGGAGGTAGTCCGGTATGACTACCCTGCAAGCCGTCGCTCTCATTGCCGTAATGGCCCTGGTCACTTTTTTGACCCGGGTTCTGCCCTTCCTACTCTTTGGCCGGGGCGGTACTCCCCCCCGCATCATCCTCTACCTGGGCACATACCTGCCTGCGGCGGTCATCGCGATGCTCATTGTGTACTGCCTGCGCAACGTCACCTTTGCCCAGCCAGCGGGCTGGGCCCCGGCCCTGATCGCCTCTGTGGCGGTGGCCGTTGTCCATATCTGGAAACGCAACAATATGCTGTCCATTGTGGGAGGCACGCTGTTATACATGGTGCTGGTCCAGTTCGTCTTTGTGTAAAATATTCCCGCCGGAAGATATTCGGCGGGAATATTTGTTATGTCTCCCTCATAGGCTTTTGCTGAGGTGAAGCAATATGCGAAAGAAACGGACAAGACTGCGCTGGCTCTCTATTCTCCGCCGGGGGGCGGCTCTTTTTGTCGCCTTGGCCACCGTTTGGCTGCTGTGCCTTACGGCTGACTTCGGAGCGGCGGCCCAGGCGCTGGCGGGGTTGGCCGACAACGCGGGGCTGGCCACCGCTTTGCTTTCGGCCGAACTGGGGAGCACCGGGGAAGAGCCTCTGGCCGGCCTGGACAAGCTGGCTGTGGCTCAGTCCTCTCTGCTCTCGGCCAATCTGGAGGCGGTGGCCCGCTGGCTGGAGGACCACGAAAACATCCAGCAGCCTGAGGAAAGCAGCAAACCTGAGCCCTCCCAAGCGCCGGCTCCCTCCCCCAGTGTGGACCCGAATGTTCCCACTACCTCCGCCCCGGACGATATTGTGGGCCGGACCATGGTGCCTGGCTCCTCCTCCCGGTACGTCAGCCAAGATGGACTTTACATCTACAACTATACCGACTACTCCCTGGATATTGCCCAACTGGCCGCTGACTGCCCCGATCTGAACTTGTCCCAGGCAGAGGGGCCTCAAATTCTCATTTACCACTCCCATACCACTGAGGCCTATACCATGGACGGCACGGACATCTATGAGGAGAGCGACGACCACCGCACCACCGACCCTAACTTCAACACCATCCGGATCGGAGAAGAAATGAAAGAGGTGTTTGAGGCCGCCGGATTGGAGGTCATCCACGACGACACTCTGTACGACTACCCGGTGTATTCCGGCGCTTACGACCGTTCTGCTGAGGGGATCGCCGCGATTTTGGAAAAATACCCCTCTATCCAACTGGTGCTGGACGTCCACCGGGACGCCCTGGTGGGAACCGAGGGCACCATCTACAAGACGGTGGCCGGCACGGTGGACGACTGCGCTCAGATCATGCTGGTGGTTGGCTCTGACGCCGGGGGGCAGGCTCACGACAACTGGCGGCAGAATCTATCCTTAGCGGTGGGCATTCAGCAAAAGGTCCAGGACAGCTATGGCACACTCATCCGTCCCATTGTGCTGCGCTCTTCTCGGTTTAATCAGCAGATGCGCCCCGGCGGCTCCCTTCTGGTGGAGGTGGGCACCCACGGCAATACGCTTCAGGAGGCCATTACCGCTGCCCGGCTGTTTGCACAAACCGTAGCCGACCTGGTGAAATAGTGCAAAAAGCAAAGGCTCCCCGAACACACTGGAGGGGAGCCTTGCCTTCTTTTAAAAAGCCCGCTCAGACAACCGCCTTTTCTGTACGCCCCCTCCACTTCCGGCACAGGGGAAGGATCAGCCCGCCGCAGGAATTTCCCAGTGTCATAACCACAAGGTAGAGCAACGTCTTGCCGCTCCAGACATTGGCCACAGAGAAATAAAACATGTTGGCCACACAGTGTTCAAATCCGCACAGAATAAACACCGTCACGCCAAAGACCAGTCCCAGGTACTTGCCCAACTCATGGGGATTGTTTTGAAAGCCGTCCACAGCAAGGAAGATGAGCACATTGCAGAAAACCGCCAGCAGAAAGATAGACCACAGGTTATCATTCAGCTTGGTCTGGCACAGCTCAGCGGCCTTGTCCGCGATGGAGGCGATACGGGTGGTGCGCACCCCATAGCCCACCAAGGCGGCCCCAATCAGGTTGCCCACCCACACCAACAATAGAAAACCTAAGTAGGAAGGCGAATGATCAAAGAGATAGCATACCTTTCCGGTAAACAGGTTCAGCCCGAACGTGCACACGGTAAACAGCCCTACACAGAAAAAAAACGCGCCCGCCACCTTGCTCTCACAGGATAAAAAGGCTACGCCGCCAATGGCGATGGCCGCCCCGGCCAGCACGGCGTATACAAAGGACGTCAATGGTTTCATACGCTCTCCCTCTCCAAAGTTATTCCCCATTTTCACGATGTTTTCGGGCAGAGGCCGACAAAAGCCCCTTTCCGCGGGTCATTTCCATTATATCAGCGCCATGTCCCGGTGTAAATCCGTGATGCTGTACAACTTTTTCACAAATGGCCTCCATTCTTTCTCCGCTCGGCGGGGCGGTCTGGCAAACAGCGCCCAGAGCCGTGCATCGGCACGGCTCTGGGCGCTGAATTTCACGGCCGCAGGCTCATCCCCGCAGGGGGAGTAGGGCCTCCGGCGGGATATAGGCCAACTGTCCCGGCGGGAGGGCGGCATAGTCCGCCTTGGACAGCTCCCACCGGATGGGGACAGCTTGGGGCCGGTCTGCCGGACGGATCATTAGGATAAAGGAAAAGGTGTCCTCAATGGTGGCGTCCACCTGGTAACGGAACACATTCTCCCCCAGCCGGTCCGCCCCCCTGAGGTAGTGGGCGCGCAGGCCCACGCAGTTCACCTCCCGCCCCGGGTGGCGGGCGGCGAGGGTGAGGCCCCAGTCCGGCACCGTCACCCGGTCCCCCTCCCATCGGGCGGGGGCGATGTTTTTGCACCCGGTCAGCCGTGCGGTAACGGCAGTCTGGGGATCCCGGAACAGGTCCCACTTGTCCCCCACCCGGTCCACGCTCCCATGGCCGTACACCGCAATAGAGCCGGCAATGCGGTACACTTCGTCCCGGTTGTGGCTGACCAGCAGGGTGGTGCCGCCGAACTGGCGGGTTACCGCCATTACCTCCTGCTCCAGTTCCCAGCGCAGGTGGGCGTCCAGGGCGGAGAATGGCTCGTCCAGCATGAGCAGATCAGGCTGAGTAATGAGCATCCGGGCCAGCGCCGTCCGCTGCTGCTGCCCGCCGGACAGTTGGTCGGGCAGGCGCCGTTCCAGGCCCTCCAGCCGGAAGCGGCGAATATACTCCGCCACCTGTCCCCGGTCCTTTTTGGAAAGGCTGGCGGCGATGTTCTGCTCCACCGTCATAGTGGGAAACAGCGCATAGTTTTGAAACAGCAGGCCCACCCGCCGCTTCTGAGGGGGCAGGTTGATCTTTTGGGCTGAGTCGAACAGCACGCGATCCCCCAGCACGATGCGCCCTTCGTCCGGGCGCTCGATGCCAGCGATGCACCGCAATGTCATGGACTTGCCGCAGCCGGAGGCGCCCAGCAGGGCCAGCACTCCGTCTCCGGCAGAAAAGGTAACGTCCAGTGTGAAGCCGCCCAGCCGCTTTTTGATGTTCACTTCCAGAGACATGGCGCTTCACCACCGCTTCTGATTTTTATGATGTCTGCCGGAGATGAGGTTCATGGCGCACACGATGGCAAAGGCGATGACCAAAATAATGACCACCCAGATGCCGGCAGTGAGATAGTCCCCATTTTGGATGACCATGGCAATCTTCTGGGAGATAGTGCCCGTCTTGCCGGCAATGTTCCCGGCCAGCATGGAGGTAGCGCCGTACTCCCCCAGGGCGCGGGCAAAGGTGAGAATGGTACCCGAGGCCACCCCCGGCCCGGCGGCGGGCACCACCACCCGCCAGAAGATGGCCCGCTCACTCATGCCCAAAGTGCGTCCGGCATAGATCAGATTCACATCTACCTGCTCAAAGGCCGCCCGGGCATTGCGGTACATTAGGGGAAAGGCGATCACCGAAGCGGCCAGCACGCATCCAGCCCAGCTCTGCACCACCTTGATGTCAAAGGCGTCGTACAACCAGCCGCCGAAGGGACGGCGCAGGGAGAAAATCAGCAGCAGGAAAAAGCCCGCCACCGTGGGAGGAAGCACCATGGGCAGGGTGAGAATTCCGTCTATGACCGCCCTGGGCCGGGGGCCAAGCTTCAGCACCCCCCGGGCAGCCCATACTCCTAGAAAAAAGCACAACACCGTGGCCACCGCACCTGTCTTTAGGGAGATCCACAAGGGGGACCAGTCCAGATCCCCGAGGATCGTCAGGACCTCTTCCATGGCAAGCTTCGCCTCCTATCGTCTCAAGGAATATTGGCAACATGACGCACGTCCGCCGGAAAGGGCCCTCAAGAGGCCTTCCCGGCGGACTACATATTTATTTCTGGACGCTGGAAAGACTCACTCCATATTGCTGACAAAAAGATAGCTTTCAAAGATGTCCATGACCTCGTCGGTCTGGAGGAAGACGTAGAAATCGTCCGCCGCGGCGGTCTGGGCCTCATCGGCCTCGCCGTTGGCCACCCGGCTCATGGGGTAGACAATACTGCCTGTGAGGGAAGTGTCCACCAGCTCGATGATTTCCACGTCGTCGATGCGGGAGTAAGCGTCAGAGTAATAGACGGTGCCCACCTCGTTGGAGCCCTCGGCCACGGCATTCAGGGTGGCGGAGACGTTGGCGGTCTCGTTGATCTCCACACCGCCCAAGGCCTCTGACACTTCTTCGGCGGTGAACTCAGCGGCGTCCTTGCTGTCGTCCAGAATACCCAGGGCCTGGAGGGCGGTGCGGGTGTACTGTCCCACGGGAACGGAGTTGCCCGCCAGGGCTACGGAGGAGGCGTTGCCAAGCTCAGACAGGGTGGTCACGGAGGTGCCGGAGCCTTTGTAAGTAATAAGGGCCACCTTGTTCTGCAGCAGGTCCACCCGGGTGCCCTCGATGTCCAGCCCAGCCTCCTGGAGCTGGTTGATCTGCTTGGCGCCGGCGGAGAAGAAAATGTCGCACGCAAAGCCCTCCTGGATCTGGCTGAGCAGAGTGCCGGAGGAATCGGCGGAGTAGGTCACGGTGACGTTGGGCTGCCGCTGGTTGTAGAGGGCGATGATGTCCTGGAATGCGTTTTCCAGGGAGGCGGCAATAAACACCTGAATCTCCGCAGCCTCCAGCGGCTGGGTCTCGCCCTCCGCGGGCTGGGTGGCGGGAGGCTCGGAGACCGGGGCTTGGGAACTGGGCTCTGAAGGATTCTGAGAGGATTGCCCGTTGTCATTGGCGCAGGCGGTCAGGGCAAGGGTCATGGCAACCGCCATGAGCAGGGCAAGCAAGCGTTTCATAGGGGTCCCCTTTCTTTTGCATAGTTTCATTCCGTTTTGTTTATTTTTGTTTTATATTGTACAGTATAATAAAGTTTCCTCCGCTTTTCAACCCCTTTTTCCCCTCCGTGACACACTCTTTCCCCGCCCGGTCACAACCAAATCTCACATTGCCCTTTCCCACAAAACTGTGATATACTAAACCAAATACAACAAAGGAGGGGGACTCCGTGTTCGATGATCTGTTCACCGCCCAAGAGGCGGCCGACTTTTTAAAGGTAAAAAAGACCACAGTCTACGAGCTGGTAAAGCGGGGAGACCTGCCCTCCACCAAAATTGGCAAGCAGCTGCGCATCCCCCGGGCCGCCTTGGAGGGGATGACGGGAGCCGCCCATTCACAGCCCTCCGCCAAGCCTCCCCTGCGGGAGGGGGGCCGGGCCGGGGTCATCCTGTGCGGGCAGGACAGCTCCCTGGACCTCATTGCCAACCAGGTCACCGCCAGCGCGGGCAACGGAGCGGTGGTCCTCCGCTCTCACGCGGGCAGTTACAACAGTCTGACCATGCTCTACCACGGCAAGGTAGACCTAGCCACCGCCCATCTGTGGGACGAAAAATCGGGCACCTATAATTTGCCCTATATCGAAAAGCTCCTGCCTGGCATCGAGGTGACGGTGGTCCGCCTGTTCGGCCGCACCACTGGCCTATATGTCCCAGCAGGTAACCCCAAGGGAGTGGAAGGGATCTCCGCCCTGACCCGAAGCGATCTTGTCATGGTCAACCGGGAGCGGGGCAGCGGCGTACGGGTGCTGGTGGACGAAAAGCGCAAGGCCATGGGCCTGTCCCCCCGGCAGATCCGGGGCTATG
>URQA01000032.1 GCA_900549885.1 uncultured Eubacteriales bacterium
CTCTTGGGAAAGTCCGCCGCTTTCTCTGTGGTATTATATCCAGGACTCTTCCAACTCCAGCTCGTCCTTGCGCTGACGGGCCATGAGTTGAGCAAGCACTTCACGGGGATCCTTGCCCTCGTAAAGCGTTTCGTAGGCGCCAAAGGTGATGGGCATTTCCACCCCCGCTTTCTCTGCCAGGGCTTTGGCGCTGGCCGCGGCGTAGTAGCCCTCCACCACCGCGCCGCCCATCTCGTCCATAGCCTGCTGGATGGTCTTGCCCTGGCCCAGCAGAATGCCCGCCCGGCGGTTGCGGGAGTGCATAGAGGTACAGGTGACGATCAGGTCTCCCAGGCCGGTGAGTCCGGCAAAGGTCTCCTTTCGAGCGCCCATAGCCACCCCCAGTCGGGCGATCTCCGTCAGTCCTCGGGTCATGAGCATGGCCTTGGTGTTATCACCGTAACCCATGCCATCACAGCAACCAGCACATAGGGCAATGACGTTTTTCATAGCCGCGCCGATCTCCACCCCCACGATATCCGGGGAGGTGTAGATGCGCAGCCGGCCATTCATAAACGCGTCCTGGACCAGCTCAGCGGCCTGCCGCCGCTCCGAAGCCACCACCACTGCCGTGGGCACATGGCGGCCCACCTCCTCGGCGTGTGAGGGTCCGGAGAGCACCACCACCGGGCATCTTCCCTCCATCTCCTGCTCCACCACTTGGTGGAGCAGGAGGGAGGTCTCCTTCTCGATGCCCTTGGACACCAGCACCACCGGAGTGCCCGGGTCAGCCTGTTTCGCCACCTGCCGGGCGGTGGCGCGCACCGCGAAGGATGGGGTGGCCAGCACCACCATCTGGCAGTCCTTCACGCAGGTTATATCCGTGGTCAGCTCCAGTTCTTCCGGCAGAGCCACCCCCTTGAGCATGGGATTCTCCCGCTTTTCCCGGAGCACACTGCTCTCCTGCTGGGTATAACTCCAAAGGGCAACGTCGTGCCCGTTTTCCAGCAACACCAGCGCCAGGGCCGTCCCCCAGGCTCCGCTTCCGATCACTGCCGCCCTCATGGCCGTTCCTCCTTGTGTTCCTCCGCCTCTGGGCCATCTGGTTCCTCCGGATGGCCGGCGCTCTCCTCTGGGGTGCCGTCCGCCTCCACGGCCTGGGCTGGCCCTCCCGCCTCCGGCTCCGGTCCCTCCGCCCGCTCTCCTTGTGCCGGGGCAGCAGACTCTCTCTTTTTGTGGAGGGTAAACTTGGACTCCGTGCCGTGGACCATACGCTGAATATTGCCCCGGTGCTTCCACAAAATAAGGCCGCCAATGACCACCGCCATCACCACCAGCAGTACGTCCCGGTAGACGAAAGCGGTGACAAAGGGGAAGGACAATCCGGCCCAGCAGGACCCCAGGGATACGTACCGGGTGAGGATGGCTAAGATCAAAAAGCCTCCCCATACCACCAAAGCCACCCGCCAGTCGATCATGATGGCAATGGTCCCACCGGACAAGATGCCCTTGCCTCCCCGGAACTGGAAGGTACAGGGGTACATGTGACCCAGCAGACAGAACATTCCCGCCCAATACTTCCCAAAGGGAACCAGCTGCGGGGATAGGATGCCAAAGATCCAGGTGGAAAATAAAACTGCCAGCACCGCCTTGACCACGTCAGACAAAATCACCGCCGCAGTCAGCGGGCCGCCGAAGGTACGGTAAAAGTTGGTCAGCCCCGCATTGCCGCTGCCGTGATTGCGCACGTCATCCCGCAGGATATACCGTGACATCACCACCGCCCCGTTGAAACAGCCCAGAAAATAGGCCAGCACCGCCGTGCCAATACAGGCTACCACCAGCCAGCCGGGATAGGCGTCCAACACGCCGCTCAAATGCTGAAACATGGTCAGTCCTCCTTATACTATTTTCCACCGAAACACAGGCCGTATTTCAGCGCCGCAAACCAGAAAGCTGCGGCCTCCGCGCTTTGCGCGGAGGGAAAGCATGCAATGCCTGCCGCCCTTGTGCGGCCGCGGAACAGCCGCACATCTGTGGGAAACCGCAGGCACCTCCCATCGCAGGGCCTCAAGAATCGGCATTGTCCCCCTTCTGCCGGATCGTGATGCGCACTGGGGTGCCCGTCAGGCCGAAGGTATTTCGGATCTGGTTCTCCAGGTATCGCTGGTAGGAGAAGTGAAACAGCCGGGCGTCGTTGCAGAAGATGACGAAATGAGGGGGCTTGACGCCGATCTGTGTCATATAATAGATCTTCAGCCGCCGCCCCTTGTCCGTGGGGGGCTGGACCCTGGCCTGGGCGTCGGCCAGCACCGAGTTGAGCACTCCGGTCGGAATGCGCATGGCCGCCTGATTGACCACGCTCTGGATCAGCTCAAAGAGCTTTTCCACCCGCTGGCCAGTGAGGGCCGAGATGAAGTGGATGGGGGCGTAAGTCATATAGCTCAAGTCCCGGCGGACGTTTTCCTCCATGCGCTTCATGGTCTTGTCATCCTTCTCCACCGCATCCCACTTGTTGACCACGATGATGCACGCCTTGCCCGCCTCGTGGGCCAGGCCGGCCACTTTGGTATCCTGCTCGGTGACTCCTTCGTTGGCATCGATCATGATGAGGCATACGTCGCTGCGCTCAATAGCCATGGTAGCCCGAAGGACAGAGAACTTCTCGATTCGGTCATCCACCTTGGACTTGCGGCGCATCCCGGCGGTATCGATGATAAGGTACTTGCCCGTTTCATTTTCAAAATAGCTGTCCACTGCGTCCCGGGTGGTGCCCGCCACATCGGACACAATGACCCGCTCCTGGCCCAAAATGCGGTTGACCAGGGAGGACTTGCCCACGTTTGGCTTGCCGATGATGGCCACCTTGACCACGTCGTCCTCCTCGGTTTCTTCCTCTTCTTGAGGGAAATATTGGAAGCAAGCATCCAGCAGGTCGCCGGTTCCGTGGCCGTGGACAGCGGACACTGGGTAGGGATCGCCCAGACCCAGGTTGTAAAACTCATAGATGTCCGGGTCCGTCCGGCCGGTGGAGTCCATCTTGTTTACCGCCAGCACCACCGGCTTTCCCGAGCGTTGGAGCATCCCGGCCACCTCCTGGTCTGCGGCGGTCATGCCGGTCTTGATGTCGCACACGAAAACGATTACCGTGGCGGAAGAAATGGCAATTTCCGCCTGCTCCCGCATGAAGGACAAGATCTGGTCGTCTGTACCCGGCTCAATGCCGCCGGTATCCACCAGGTCAAAGGTCCGTCCCCGCCATTCCGCCTCGGCGTACAGGCGGTCCCGAGTGACGCCGGGGGTGTCCTCCACGATGGACAGGCGCTTTCCAGTGAGTTTATTAAATAGCATGGATTTGCCCACATTAGGGCGGCCAACGATGGCTACAAGAGGTTTTGCCATAGCGATCCCTCCAGATGATTTCAAGCATTGCGCCTGCCGTCAAGCACACAGGCCGGGGCGGGCAAGACCGTATACATAGTTTAGTATATCAAAAATTCTGAAAAAAAGAAAGGGTAAATCTCAGAAGCACTTCTCTGGGCAAAAAAGAAGCTGCCGCAAAGCCAATCCTTGCGACAGCTCTCTTTCTTGCTCACAGGCGGGTCACTTGCTGGCGGTCAGCTCGTGACCATTGTAGGTCATGCAGGACTTGCAGACGCGGTGGGGCAACCGGACAGCACCGCACTTGGGGCAGGTGTTCACACCGGGAGTCTCCAGCTTCCACACGGAGCTGCGGCGCTTGTTGCGGCGCTGCTTGGATACTTTACTCTTAGGGACGGCCATTTTGACACCTCCTTGTCGGTCCATGTCCGAAGACACAACATTCCATCAGTTATCCTGCTCCAGCAGCTGGGCCAGCTTGGCCAGCCGGGGATCAACTTCCTTTTTGCAACGGCAGGGCTCCACATTCAGGTCCGCGCCGCAACCGGGGCAAAGGCCCTTGCAATCCTCAGAGCAGAGGTTCTTTGTGTCCAAATCGAGGATAAACACATCCCCCAGCAGTTCGTCCAGCTCAAGCTGGCCGTCTTTGTCCAGAAGGATGATGTCGTCGCTCTCCCCATTTTCCAGCTTCTCAGCCAGGAGGGTTTCATACTCCACGGTCTTGGTCTTGGAAAACGACTTGGCACAGCGGTCACACACCAGGGACAGCTCCCCGGTCAGCGTGGCCGTCAGCAGCATGGCCCCCGCCATGTTCCGGACCTCGCCCTCCACATGGACAGGCGCGGCCAACGGCCGGTTCCCATTCCACTCAAAGCCGGACAGGTCCAGCTCACAAGCAAAGGGAAGGACGGCGCCCGGCTGACGGGCGATCTGCCGTAAATCCAGCTTCATAGGCACACCTCGCATAATGGCACGGATGATATTATACTAAACGGAACAGGGCTTGTCAAATACTTTTTTCGTTTTCTGTCTTTTTTCCGGAGAAAAACTGTGATATGATGGACAGGACAAATCCCGCCGGACAGGAGGCTTCCCTTTTGAAGGAATTTACCATCGGAAAAAATGACGCCGGGCAGCGGCTGGACCGCTGGCTGGCCAAGACCCTTCCCCTGCTCCCCGCCCCTCTGGCCCAAAAGTATATCCGCCTCAAGCGGGTGAAGATCAATGGTAAGGGTTCTAAGCGTGACGTACGCCTGGCCGTTGGGGATGTACTCCAATTATACATCAACGACGAGTTTTTTGAAACCCCCAATCGGGAAAATGCCTTTCTGTCTGTGTTCAAACCCCAGCTGGACATTGTGTATGAGGACGAGAACCTGATACTCCTGAACAAGCGGCCCGGCATGGTGGTCCACCCTGACGACCATGAGCGGGTGAACACTCTCATCACCCATATCCAGGCATACCTCTATCAGAAGAAGGAGTGGTCCCCCTACTGGGAGAGCTCCTTCGCCCCCGCCCTGTGCAACCGCATTGACCGCAACACCGGAGGCATCGTCATCGCGGCCAAAAATGCCGAGACTCTGCGGGTGATGAACCAGAAGATCAAAGACCGGGAACTGACCAAGCTCTACCTGTGCGTGGTCCGGGGCAAAATGACCCCGCCCAACGGGGAGTTGAGGGGTTTTCTCCTGAAGGATGAGAACAAGGCCCAGGTGAAGGTCTATGACCACCCGGTGCCCGGGGGCAAGACCGCCCTTACCTTATATAAAACACTGGCGGTGGAAAACGGCCTGTCCCTTTTGGAATGTGACCTGATCACCGGGCGCACCCATCAGATCCGGGCCCAGTTCGCAGCCGCCGGCCACCCTTTGCTGGGAGACGGCAAGTACGGCCGGGAACGGGACAACAAGCAATACGGCCGTTCCTACCAGGCGCTGTACTCTTATAAACTGCGCTTTGAATTCACCACCGACGCCGGATGCCTGAACGAACTCAACGGGCGGGAATGGACCGTTAAGGACGTAGACTTTGTGTCGGAATACTTTCCAGACTATCCTATCGGATGTCCGTGATGTTGCAAATTTCGTTGGTCTTTCTCCTATTTTTGGCATTATTATTGCAGAAATAGCCTTCCATTTTGAGAAAGGCGGGATGAATGTATGGAACCGATCTCTGCCGCTTGGCGGGCCATTATGTTGCTTTTCATCGGCACAGCTATGCTCTCCCTCAGCTCCAAGCTCCGCCAGCGGCTGGTCCGCCTCCATTCAGGTCCCGGCCTGACGCGGAAGCTCAAGCAGGTCAAGGCGGTAGGGTTGCTCAGCCTCGCCATGGCCGCCTTTGTCCTCCTGACCTTCCTTCTAACCTGTGTCACCAGGGTGTCTGACCTCTCCCTGCTCTGTCTGCCTATACTGGGGACGTATTGTGTCGTTTTGGCTGTTGTTATGCGCCGTTTTTTTCGCCTGTTTTAACCGCTCTCACTCTGTCAGTCTCCGGCGGTCAACCTACCGCCGGGGCATTTTCTGTTTTTCCCAAGATCTCCCCAAATTTTTTCAATAAAATGATTGACAATTTCTCTGCGACATAATATAGTGTATCTCGCTATCCGTGAAACCCCGGGCCGGCTTCGCCGGCTGTCCGCTGGAGGGCACCTGCCGGGCACTATATCGAGGGAGCTGACATTTTTAGAAACGGCTGTTTTTGTCGCCGTCCGGCCACATAAATCAGGTTGTCCGGAACTCCGCCCGCCGCAAGGATGGAGGTTCGGATTGTAGGCTGTGCCGCGCAAGAACAGAGAAATGGGGGAGGACCTATGTCCAAAGAACTGATCCGCCTGACGGACTGCGTTATGTCCTACGACGGAGACGTGGTGCTCGACCACATTAACCTGTATATCAACGATCAAGAGTTCCTCACGCTGCTGGGTCCCAGTGGGTGCGGCAAAACCACCACGCTCCGTATCATCGGAGGGTTTTTGTCGCCTACCTCCGGGGACGTTTTTTTCGATGGCGTGAGGATTAATGATGTTCCCCCCCATAAGCGGGCGGTCAACACAGTATTTCAGAAATATGCCCTGTTTCCCCACCTGAACGTATTCGAAAACGTGGCCTTCGGCCTGCGCATCCCCAAGGCCCGGGAAACGGAAGAGAACGGGAAAAAGCAGATCAAAAAGGTCAAGCTCTCCAAGCAGGAGATCCAGGACCGGGTGATGGAAATGCTGGAGGTAGTCAACCTCAAGGGTTTTGAAAAGCGCCGGGTCACCCAGTTGTCCGGCGGGCAGCAGCAGCGGGTGGCCATTGCCCGGGCTCTGGTCAACCGCCCCAAGGTCCTGCTGCTGGACGAACCCCTGGGCGCGCTGGACCTGAAGCTGCGCAAGGATATGCAGAACGAGCTCAAACGCATCCAGCAGGAAATGGGGATTACCTTTATCTATGTCACCCACGACCAGGAGGAAGCTCTGGCCATGTCCGACACTGTGGTGGTCATGGACGGAGGACGTATCCAGCAGATCGGCACCCCGGAGGACATTTATAACGAGCCTAAAAATGCCTTTGTAGCTGATTTTATCGGTGAGTCCAACATCATCGACGGCATCATGCGCCAGGACGGTGTGGTGGAAATTTTTAACCGGAAATTCCAATGCCTGGACAAAGGGTTTGGCAAGGACGAGGCCGTGGACGTGGTCATCCGGCCGGAAGATGTGGACATCGTCCCGGAGGCGGAGGGACAGCTCAAGGGCACTGTCACCTCCGTCACCTTCAAAGGCATGCAGTACGATATTATTGTGGATTTTTATGGCTTCAAATGGCTGATCCAGACCACTGACCTGTCGCCGGTAGGCAGCCGCATCGGCATCAAGATTGACCCCGACGGCATCCATGTGATGAAGAAGAGCCAGTATTCCGGCATGTTCGGCGACTACTCCTCCTATTCCGAGGAGTACGAGGAGATCGGCGACGCCACCTTGGCACCGGAGGAGGACAGCGCCGATGAGGAATAGACTGTCCTTGTTTACCGTCCCCTATGTGGTATGGATGGCGCTGCTGGTGGTGGCCCCGGTCATCATGGTGGTGATTTACGCGTTCACCTCCAACGCAGGCAGCTTCACCCTGGACAATTTTTCTGACATGGGTGCCTACGTGAGTATTTTCAGCCGCTCTTTCCAGCTGGCCATCGTGGCCACGCTGGTCTGCCTGCTCATCGGGTACCCGGTGGCCTATGCCATGGCCAAGGAAGGTCCCGGCTTCCAGCGCATTGCTATGGTGCTCATCATGCTGCCCATGTGGGTCAACTTTCTGCTGCGCACCTATTCTTGGATGGCCATTCTGGAAAACAATGGCCTTCTCAATCAGTTTTTCAGCGCCATCGGCCTGTTCGACCTGGTCAACGGCCTCTTTGGCACCGATATCCAGTATTTCCGTATGATCCGCACCCAAGGGGCGGTGGTGCTGGGCATGGTCTACAACTACCTGCCCTTTATGATCCTGCCCATCTATACGGTGCTGCTGAAAATGGACCACTCGCTGGTGGAAGCCGCTCGGGACCTGGGGGCCAGCACCAGTCGTGTGTTCCGAAAAATTACCCTCCCCCTGTCCCTGCCAGGGGTCCTCTCAGGGGTGACAATGGTGTTCATTCCCTCGGTGTCCACCTTTGCCATCTCCCGCCTGCTGGGCGGCGGCACCCATATGATGCTGGGCGACCTTATTGAACAGCAGTTCCTAGGCGGGGCATACAATCCCCATCTGGGTTCCGCCATCGCCTTGGTTATGATGATTATTGTGGTGGTCTGCATGTATGTAATGAACCGTTTCGGCGACGGAGAAGAACAGGCGGTGGTCCTATGAACCGGCAACACCGCACGGGTAGCCGCGCCCTGATGATCCTAGTCTTTTTATTCCTGTACGCGCCGATCCTCATTCTGATCGTGTTCTCCTTCAACGAGGGCAACAGCAACGCGGTTTGGCAGGGTTTCTCCCTGCGGTGGTATGAGGCGTTGTTTCACAACAAAAAAATGATGGAGGCAGTGTCCAATACCCTGCTCATTGCCATTTTGGCCACCGTCATCTCAACCATCGCCGGAACCTTTGCCGCCATCGGCCTGTTCAACATTCGCCGCCGCTGGCGGGAACCGTTGAACACTGTGGGCAATATTCCCATGATGAACGCCGACATTGTCACCGGCGTATCCCTATGCCTGCTGTTCGTGGCCTTCATTGGCGGCTGGAATACTTTTGCCCAGTGGGTGGAGGGCTTCCGCTTTACCTTCCTGGGCAGCACCTTCCGGGTGCTCATGCCCCGGCTGGAAATGGGCTTTTGGACGCTGCTACTGGCCCATATTGTCTTTGACATCCCTCACATCATCCTCACGGTCACGCCTAAGCTGCGCCAAATGGACAAAAACTTGGTGGATGCGGCTCAGGACTTGGGGTGCACTTGGTTCCGGGCTTTCCGGAAGGTTATTTTACCCGAGATCAAGCCAGGCATTGTCTCTGGCGCTCTTATCGCTTTTACCATGTCCATCGATGACTTTGTTATCTCCTATTTCACCCGGGGCAATGTATCCATTCTATCCGCTGAGATCTACAGCGAAGTCCGCCGGAAGGTCAGCCCTGAGGTGAACGCCGTGTCAAGCCTTCTGTTTATCACCGTGCTGGTGCTGCTCCTTGTCATCAACATCCGGGAGGCCCAGGCAGAAAAGCGTCTGGCCCAGCGGAATTGAGGTGCTCCCACCGCCCTATAGGGCGTGGAAATATTCAATATTATCACTGGAGGAATGATCAATTGAAAAAAACGACTGCCTTGACCCTCGCCGTGTCTATGGCGCTGGGCCTGTTCCTGTCCGGATGCACCGTAGAGCGGGTAGACGGCAACCAGGCCGCCACAGACACCCCCGATAGCTCCAGCACCGCACCGGACAACAACAGCAGCAGCAACGGAAAGCGCGTGCTCAACGTGTGCAGCTGGGGTGAGTACATCGCCGACGGACTGGAAGAACAGTTCGAGGAAGCCACTGGCATTGAGGTGAACTATGTCACCGTACCCAGCAATGAGGAGCTGTATTCCCTGCTCCAATCCGGCGGCGTTAACTATGACGTGATTGTGCCTTCTGACTATATGATCTCCCAGCTCATTGAAGAGGATATGCTCCAGGAGTTGGATTACAGCAAGATCCCTAACTTTGAGAAGATTGATGCCCGGTTTAAAAACCTCAGCTATGACCCGGAGAACCTGTACACCGTGCCCTACACCTGGGGAACTCTAGGCATCATCTATAACACCACCATGGTGGATGAACCCATCACCAGCTGGGATGTGATGTTCAGCGATCAGTACAAAGGCAATGTGATGCTCATCGACAACTCCCGGGATGCCTTCGGCATGGCCCTGTACAGCTTGGGCTATTCGGTAAATACCACGGACGAGGCCCAGATTCGGGAGGCCTACGAGCTGGTTGCCGACGCCTGGAACCGCGGTGTATATCAGGGCCGGGTGATGGACGAGATTTTCCAGCTTATGGAGGGCGGCAATGCCGCAGTGGCTACCTACTACGCCGGAGACTTTCTTTCCATGCACGAGGTAAACCCAGACCTGGCCTATTGTGTGCCTGAGGAAGGCTCCAACTGGTTTGTGGATGCTATGTGTATTCTGAAAGACGCAAAAAATGTAGAGGAAGCCCACGAATGGATCAATTTCATGGCCTCTACCGAGGCCAATCTCCAGAATATGGATTTCATCTGGTATGCCTCTCCCAACACTGAGGCTCTGGAAATGTATCCTGAGTGGTATGAGGAGCAGTACGGCGAGCCTCTGGACATGGAGCTGTATGAAATCATGGCCGCCCCTCAGGAGGTACTGGACCGCTGTGAAGCCTATCTGGTCCTCCCCTATGAGACCCGGTTGCTTTATAACGAGCTGTGGGTCAAGCTGGGAACCTAATTGGCCGCAACGATGCCCTTTCTCTGTAAACTCCGCACATCTTTCTCCCCTGGCGGCTTGCCGGGGGAGTTTTTTCTTGTCAAACGTTCCACAGTCGGGTATACTGTGAGGGAAACTTTCACAGGAGGGATCTTCCATGTCCATTACCATCGGTCTGAAAGGCCGCTCTGAAACCGTTGTCACAGAACACAACACCGCTGACGCTGTCGGCTCCGGCCTGGTCCCCGTGTTCGCTACCCCCTATATGATCGCCCTGATGGAAAACGCCGCCTCCATCTCCCTGCTGCCCTATCTGGCGGCGGACGAGGGCACTGTGGGCACCCATCTCGACGTAGCCCACACCTCCGCTACCCCCATCGGCATGAAGGTCTGGGCCGACGCCGTGGTCACCGCCGTGGACGGCAAAAAGATCACCTTTGAGGTGTCCGCCTTTGACGAGGCTGGCGAGATCGGTCGGGGCACCCATGAGCGGTTCATCATCAGGCCGGAAAAATTCCTAGCCAAAGCCCAGGGTAAGCTGACTCGTTGAGACGGGCATAAAAATACCCTCCGCATCCTAAGGGATGCGGAGGGTATTTTTTATGTCTGCCTTCTCTCATAAATCATCCGCAGGCCATCCAGGATCAGCTCCCCGTCCACCACATCGATAAGGGGGGTATGCCCGGCGATAAACCGGGCCAGTCCGCCGGTAGCCACCACTCTGGCGTCCTCCCGGCCCATCTCCGCCTTGGCCTGGCGGATCAGGTACTCCATGGCCCCCACATAACCTCCCACCACGCCAGCCTGGATGTGGCCTACAGCGGTGAAATTCAGGGTCTTTTCCGGCTTATTCAGCTCCACGTTGGGCAGCATGGCGGCGTTGGCCGTCAGCGCGTCCATGGTCACCCGAAGCCCGGCGGAAATACAGCCGCCCTGGTACACGCCATCTTCTCCCACCGCATCCACGGTGGTGGCGGTGCCGAAGTCCAGCACGATCACCGGCCGGCCATATTTCTCCATAGCCGCCACACAGGCCACCGACCGGTCTGGGCCCAGCCGTTCATCGGTGACCATGGGGCCGTAGCGCAGACCGGAGTCCACGTCCACATCGGCCACGATGGGCTTGAGACCCAGGTATTTTACCATGGCAGCGGTGAGGGTATACATCACCTGGGGCACCACCGAGGCCACCATCACCGCCTCCAGCCTGGTCCGGTCCAGTCCGAACCGCTGGAAATACTGGCACACCAGCAGGCCGATCTCATCTGAGGTGGCATTGCTCTTGGTCATCATCCGGAAGGAACCCAGCAGGTTCTCCCCTTCAAAGACGCCGAACTCCGTATTTGTATTGCCCACATCAATCGCTAACAACATGTTTCACAGCTCCTTGATCTCTACGGACAACCGCCCGTCCTCCACCTGCACCACAGCATAGGTGGCCCGGTTCCCAATTCCTCCGGCGGTACCGGGGTTGATGAGCCACCGTCCATCGCTCTGAAGCTGGGCCACCGGCTCATGGGTGTGGCCATAACACAGGCAGCCGATGTCCCGCTCCCGGCCCGTCTGAAGCAGCAGCCCTGGCCCCAGCTTCACCCGGTATCGGTGGCCGTGGGTGAACAGGAATCTCACCCCGCCCAGCGTCGCCTCCAGCTCGTCGGGGGCGGCGCTCCCCCAGCCATCGCAGTTGCCTAACACCGACCACAGAGGCAGATCCGGGTAAGCGGCGGCAAGGGTCTCGGCATCCCGGCTTACGTCGCCCAGATGAGCCGCGCCGTCAGGCAGCTCCCGGTCCACCGCCTCCAGCAGACTACCTACCCGTCCGTGGGAGTCAGAGAGAAGTAATAGCTTCATAGTGGTCACCATCGCTCCTTTGGGGCATATACTGAGGTAAACAGACAGGAGGGAGTCATATGCCCGATTTTCGAGATATGTTGAACAGTGAGCAGGCCGCCAGGCTCATGAAAGACCAAGGAAAACTGGACCAACTGCAAAACGCCCCGGAAACTCAGCGTCTGTTCCAAATGCTGAGCAAAAACGCCGGAGGCGATCTGGAGCAGGCTGCTCAACAGGCCGCCCATGGGGATACCGCCCAGCTGATGGACGCTGTGCGCCGGCTGACTCAGGACCCGGAGGGACAGCGCCTGATTCAGCGGCTGCGCCAGTCCCTGGACTAAGGCGTGGGCGGGACCTGCTCCCGTCAATTCCGTGACCCCACAGAAAGGAGCGGCCAGCCATGAGCGAACTGGAAGACAAGCTGAACACCATCCTGGGCGACCCCCAGGCCATGGGACAGATCATGGCGCTGGCCCAGTCCCTGGGCGGCGGGAAAGAACGGCAACAGCCGGAAACACCGCCCCCACCCGAATATGGGGATGAGCCCCCCCGCACTGACCCAGAACCGGCCGCTGCACCGGACCTGTCCGCCCTGTTGGGTTCCCTGACCGGAGAGGGGGGAGGACTGGACCCCCGTCTGCTCACGCTAGGGGCGCGTATTATGAGCGAGTACAACTCCGACGACGGCGGACGGACCGCTCTGCTCCAAGCGCTGCGCCCCTTTGTAAAGGAACGGCGCTATGCCAAGTTGGACCGGGCAATCCAGATTGCCAAGCTCTCCCGGCTCATCCGGGTGGCCCTAGAGGTCCTGCGGGGGGGTGGACAGGACCATGTATAACCGCTATCTGGACCAGATGCCCCACACCGACATCCCCTCCCCTCCGGCCAGAGAGCCGGGGCAGCGCCCCTCTTCCGGCCGCGGGTCCCAGCCATTCCAAAGGCCCAGATCCCAGACGCCGCCTCACAGCAGCGGTCGTGACGCCACCCCGAGCCGGGGCGGCAGTCATCTCCTGGAGGGGATCACCGACGGGGTTGGGGACTTTCTGGGGGGCATTTTGAAGAATTTTTCCCTGGACCGCTTTGACACCGGGGACATCCTGCTGGTGCTCATCATCCTCTTTCTTCTGGTGGAGGGGGACGATCTGGAGCTAGTCATCACCCTGGGGCTGATGCTGCTGCTTGGGCTGGGAGACGACGACCCGCCGGAGGCGCATTGACGCGCTCCGGCGGTCTTTCCGTCCTTCTGCCTTTACCAGAGGCGGAAGATGAAGCCAGTCGGCATCTGCCTCATTCCCCCGGGCGGTGCAGCACCCGTCCCTCCGGCAGCGTAAAGGCGTCCTCTCCCCCGGCCAGCGGGCTGACCAGTTGGGAGGACGACATGGCGTATACCACACGGCCGTCCTTCTCGGTCTCTGCCGCTGTCAGCAGGCCGCTGGACACTGAGATCCAGTACCGCTCCAGGTAACCCAGCTCTTCCCGGTACACCTCCACATAGATACACCGGGCGCCGTCCTTTTCCTCATATCCGGTCCCGGTGATCTGTCCGGGATCCAGCGCCAGCACATCCTCATAGGTGGGGATATACTGGAGCAAATCCTGGCTACGCTGGTCCGCTTCGCCTTCCAGTGCCTGTTTGTCGTCGTCATACCAGTACCACAGCCGTTCCCCTCCCACGATGGAGTGCTCTGTGACTCCGCTGGCCAGCAGGGTATCGCACCGGCTCCATCCGCCGTCCGCCCGGACCTGGGCTGTCATGGTGCCCGTTCCCCCAGTCCAGCTGTATTGGAGCGTGATGGTCCTGCTGTAGCTCTGGTAACGGCTCATACTGGCTAGGATACTCTGCACCGTCTCCGGCGTTACCTCCACCGGGATCCCCCCCTGCCCGGAAGCGCCCGGCACAGCGGAAACATCTGGGGATGCCTGGGTGTCCGCAACTTCGATTTCCGGAGTAGAGCGGAAAAAATTCAGGCCAAAGCTGTAAAAAACCGCCAAAAGGATGATACAGGAGATGACGATAGCCAGGATGGTCCGTTTCTTCTCTTCCAACTCCGATTCCCCCTCCGGGTGGTCACCGCCTGCTCAAGCCCCAAAGGCGTCCGGTGGGGCCTGCCGCAGACCGAAATGATACAAAATGCCCTCCGCGATACGCCGGCATGCCTGACCGTCCCCATAGGGATTGACGGCATGGGCCATGGCAGCATATGCGGCTGGGTCTTTCAGCAGCGTCTCGGCCATGGAAAAGATGTGCTCCTCTTCCGTGCCCGCCAGCTGCACGGTCCCCGCGGCTACGGCCTCGGGCCGCTCCGTCTCCCGTCGCAGGACAAGCACCGGCTTGCCCAGGGCGGGGGCCTCCTCCTGAAGCCCGCCGGAATCTGTCATCACCAAGTAGCTGCGGGCCATGAGGTTATGCATCTCGTCGGCCGTGAGGGGGGCGATAAGATGGACGTTGGCAAGCCCGTCCAGATACCGATGGGCACACTCCTGCACCACCGGGGACAGGTGGACCGGGTAGACCAGCTCTGCCTGGCCGTCGAAGGACAGGGCCAGCCGCCGCAGGGCGGACATGATCTGTTCCATGGGCGCCCCGTAGTTTTCCCGCCGGTGGCAGGTGACCACGATCACCTTTTTCCGCTGGTAATCCAGCTCATTGAGCACAGGGGTAGAGAAGCAATAGTCCTCCCGTACAGTGGTCCTGAGCGCGTCGATCACCGTATTTCCGGTGACGAATACGCCAGAGCAGATCCCCTCCGCCTCCAAGTTCCGCCGGTTGCTCTGGGTGGGGCAGAAATGGAGCTGGGCCAGCCTGCCCACCAAGGTCCGGTTCATCTCCTCCGGGAAGGGAGAGTATCGATCATAGGTCCGCAGTCCCGCCTCCACATGGCCCACCGCAATCTGATGGTAAAAGGCGGATAGAGCACCGGCAAAGGTGGTGGAGGTATCCCCATGGACCAGCACCAGGTCAGGCTTGACTTGGCCGAACACTCCCTCCATCCCCAGCAGGCATTTGGTGGTGATAGTGGCCAGGGTCTGGCGCGGCTCCATGATGTCCAGATCAAACTGTGGGTGCAGGTCAAAGATCTCCAGCACCGAGTCCAGCATCTGGCGGTGCTGGGCGGTGACGCAGCACCAGCTTTCAAACTCAGGCCTGCCCTCCAGCTCTTTCACCAGGGGGGCCATCTTGATGGCCTCCGGCCGGGTGCCGAAAATGGTCATCACCTTGATCTTATCCATTTCGGTCCTCCTCCCCCTGGGCGCTGCTTTGCTCCGACTCGTTCTCTGTGCCAGAGTTCTCTCCCCGCCCGGCGGGACCTTCCGCCTCGGGGGGACGTTTTTCCTCTTTTCCGGACTTGGGATCATTGTGCAAAAACAGCTTGGCTGCCACCAACCCCGCCGCGGCCATGGCCGCCAGGAAAATCATAGCCCGGCCCGCAGTGCTGGCGGTCAGCACCACAGCAGACAGCCCCAGGATGGCGGAGATGACATACAGGATGCCCACCGCCTGCTTCTGGGACAGGCCCATGTCGATGAGCCGGTGATGAATATGGCTTCGGTCCGGACTCATGGGGCTCTGCCCCTTGGCCAGCCGCCGGACCACAGCGAAACACACGTCGAAGATCGGCAGACCCAGGATGAGAAAGGGCACCACAAAGGAAATAATAGTGGGCAGCTTAAACATGCCGTTTACCGATACGGTGCCCAAGATATAGCCTAGGAAGGTTGCTCCGGTATCTCCCATGAAAATCTTGGCGGGATTCAGGTTGTAGGGCAAAAAGCCGATACAGGCCCCGGCCAGCGCTCCCATCATGACGGCCACATCCCCCTCGCTGACCAGCAGGGCGATGACCAGGGTGGTTACGGAGCTGATGGTGGACACTCCGCAGGCCAACCCGTCCAGCCCGTCGATGAGGTTGACCGCGTTGGTCAGCGCCACAATCCAGATGATGGTCACCGGGACGGACAGGACACCCAACTCCCAATAGGGATTGCTGCTGAAAATATTGGGGTTGGACAGCACCTCGATCCGGTTTCCGGAAAACACCGCCACGCAGGCCGCCGCAATCTGCACCACAAACTTGAGCTTGGCAGACAGGGCATAGATGTCGTCAAAAATGCCCAGCACCACAATGATGACCGCCCCCAGCAGCATCCCCTGCTTGGGCTGGTCCAGGGGCATGAGCAGCAGCACACTGATGATAAATCCCAGAAAAATAGCCAGGCCGCCCATCCGGGGGATTGGGTGGTCGTGCATCCGCCGGCCGTCCCGGGGGACGTCGATGGCCCCTACCTTGACCGACAGCGCCTTTACCAGCGGCGTGGTGGCAAAGGACACCACACCGGCCAGCACCAGCGCCAGCAGCACATAGCCGATGACAGGCAGTTCCAAAGCGGCCCCAATGCTTAGCAGGGGGCCGATGATCTCTTGAGGCATGGAAAACGCAGCTCCTTTGAATACTTGTCCCAGGCTGTAGACCCTGGGTTACGGGGCCACAAAGCCCACCTTCTTATAGACCTTCCGCAGAGTCTTATTGGCCACATAGGAGGCCTTCTCCGCCCCCTGCTTGTACACCGACTCCAGATAGGCCTTGTCCTTGAGGATGCGCTCCGCCTCCTCCCGAATGGGCCGCAGGGTCTCCACCACGGCCTCACCCACAGCGGGCTTGAACGCGCCATAGCCCTGGCCGTCGAACTCCCGCTCAATGTCGTCATAGCTTTTTCCGGTGACAGCGGCATAAATGCTCATCAGATTGGCCACTCCCGGCTTGTGCTCTGGATCGTAGCGGACGCAGCGCTCGGTGTCGCTGTCAGTGACTGCCCGTTTGAACTTACGGGCGATGTCCTCCGGCTTTTCCATGAGGAACACGCAGCCCTCGGGGATGGACTTGCTCATCTTGCTGTCCGGCGTGGTCAGTCCCATCACCCGGGCCCCCGCCTTTGGGATGTAGGGTTCTGGCATCTTGAAAACCTCGCCATAAATACCGTTAAAGCGCTGCACGATGTTCCGGGTCAGCTCCACATGCTGCTTCTGATCCTCTCCCACGGGCACGAAGTCCGGCTGGTACAACAGAATGTCCGCCGCCATCAGGGCGGGATAGGTGAACAGGCCGCCGTTGATGTTGTCCTTGTGCTTGGCGGACTTGTCTTTGAACTGGGTCATGCGGGAAAGCTCGCCGAACATGGTATAGCAGTTGAGCACCCAGCCCAACTGGGCATGGGCGGGCACATGGGACTGGATAAAGAGGGTATTCTTCTCCGGGTCCAGGCCGCAGGCGATATACTGGGCCAGCTGCTCCAGGGTGCGCCGGCGCAGGTCTGACGGGTTCTGCCGCACGGTGATGGTGTGCAGGTCCGCCATGAAGTAGTAGCAGTCAAACTCCTCCGCCCGGGCGCTCCAGTTTTTGATGGCGCCCAGATAATTTCCCAAATGGAGGTCGCCGCTGGGCTGGATTCCAGAGAGCATCACTTTCTTTTTGGTTTGTTCTTCCATTATATAGTCACGACCTTTTCTCGAATCTTACGTATACGCATAAGTAAAAGAATTATATCACATTTATCCCCAGTCTCGCAAGCACTTCAACCCCTGGATTGCAGATTTTCGACAGTCTCCAGCCGGTGACAACTTCTGTTTCTGACCCTGCGCAAGAAAAAACCTCCCCCTGGGCGGGGGAGGTATCGCTTGAATGCCTGCTTCCTTCCGGGACGGAACCGCTGGAGCGTAGGCGCTTCACAGGAAAAGGGATTTCCCTCCTGCCGGCCTTGCTCAGTCCTGAGTGAGATACTGGGACACGTCCACCGGCGCGGCATCCGACCACAGCCGC
The DNA here is from genome assembly GCA_900549885.1 of uncultured Eubacteriales bacterium. Lineage (GTDB taxonomy): Bacteria > Bacillota > Clostridia > Oscillospirales > Oscillospiraceae > Enterenecus. The sequence continues at coordinate 17,925 of URQA01000032.1, forward strand.
TCCAGGGAGTAGAACTCCCGAGCCTCCTCGGTAAACACGTGGATGACTACGCTGGAGTAGTCCAGCAGCGTCCACTGGCCCCCCCGATGGCCCTCCACATGATGGGGCTCCTCTCCCTGCTGGCTCATGGCCTCCTCTACGGCGTCGGCCAAGGCCTTAACCTGGGTGTTGGAGGTGCCGTTGCAGATGATGAAGTAGTCGGCCAGGGTGGTCTGGTCTGCGGTGTAGAGCACCCGGATATCCTTTCCTTTCTTGCTATCCAGGGCCTTGACGGCCGTGCCGACCATTTCGCGTTCTGTCATATTGATGTGGTTCTCCTTTCGATTCTGATATATCACGGAGCCTGGGTCTCTGCCGGAAGCAGCCAGTCCGGGATTGTTGGCGATACGCTGTTCACCGCAGCGGGGCTCTCGGATGGATTGGGATCCACCGCTGGTGCGGTGCTCTCCGACGGAGGCTGGGATGGGACAGGTTCGCCGCTGGGAGTGGGGCTGCCGCTCACGCCGGGATCGTCCGGCACCACGGGGGTGGGGCTGACAGCCGGGTCGCCGCTGGCCGACGGGTCCGGGCTGATCCCGGGAGAGGGGCTAACCGAGGGAGCAGGGCTGGCACTTGGCTCTGTGCTGGGGCTGGGACTGGGCTCTTGGACAACAGTGGGACGCGAAGCGGAGGAATCCGCCAGCTTTCCTCTGCTGGAAGTCAGACTGCCGTCCTTATTGATGCGGATGAGATCCAGCTGCTTCATGGTCACATCCTCCACATAAGGGTTGAGAGATTCGTTGATCAACTCCAGCAACTGGTTCCAATTGGGGCAGACTTTCATCTCATAAGCTCCATAGCCCCCGGAATAGGGCATGGTGACAAAGTTCACATCGTCTACGTTCAGCCCGCCCATGATGGCCTGGGAGCCGAACCAGAACAGGTTCTCGATGGTCAAATCGCTGACCACATTCTCCCCAAACAGCTCCGCCAGCTGGCCAATGCGGGTGACGTTTTTCAGCTGGAGGGTCTGGGACAGCACTGCTTTGAGGAACTGGTGCTGGACATCCAGCCTACTGGTATCTCCGCCGCCGCCTGGCGTGGCGGTACCGTCGTTATTTTTCCTCCAGCGCACCAGATTCATGGCATCCTCACCATTCAGGTACTGGTAGCCTGGTTCAAAATGGATATGGAGGTCTTGATACGGGTCATCATATCCCATATGGTAGGGCACGTCGAAATACACCCCGCCGATGGCGTCCACCATCTGGCCCACCAGCTCCCAGTCGATCATCACATAGTAGTCGGGCACAAACCCCACCAGCTTAGACACCTGCGTTTTCAGCGCCTGGATACCGTCCTCTCCCCTGCCGTTGTTGTTGTAGACGCCGTTGATGCTCTTGTAGGAGCTGCGCACATTGACGGTCGTATCCCGGGGGATGGACATGACGGTGGCCTTCTGGTTGGTCACGTCATAGGACACCACCATAATCGTGTCCGTCAGGCCAGAGGTCTCATCTGCGCCGAACACCAGGATGGTGAAGTAATCCGCACTCTTGCGCTCTCCGCTGGACAGAGGGGCCACAGCGTCGATGTCTGGGAGCGCGTCGCTTTCTCCCGGGGCCAGGCTCACCGGGACGCTGGATGAGGGGGTATTGCCGGCGGGCAGTGTGGGCTTCTGCCCCCACCGCTGGTACAGCACCACCAGCGTGGCCGCCAGCACCATGACCACCGCCAGGATGATGGCCACGACCATGATAATCTTCTCTCTCTTTTTCCGGCTCCCCTGTGCGGGCTTCTTCTTTTGCGTCCGCCGGGGACTGTCGCTGTGGTTGTTTGGCTGCTGTGTCATAGCTGGGTTCCTTTCTGATAAAATTCATAGGCTTCCAGTGTATTGTGATGTACGCTTCTGCCCCGTTCCTCCATCTCCTGGATGGCCAGCCGGGCGCCCATAGCTACCGTCCGGTCCAAGTCGGCAAAGGCCAGAGTCCGCATCTGCTCTACCTCGGGAAAATCCCGATTTGGCTCGATATAGTCGGCGATATAGAGGATTTTTTCTGCCAGGCTCATATCCGCCCGGCCGGTAGTATGGTAGAAAATAGCGTCATAAACCTCGTCGTCCTGCCCGAACACGTTCCGGGCCAGGATGGCCCCGGTCTTAGCGTGAAGGAGCTTTTCCGTTACCTGCTCCATCCTGTCCAGCGCTACTCCATACCGGCTGCACAGAGCAAGGTGTTCCTCTAGAGATAGGTACTTGGTGCAGTCGTGGAGGATGGCCGCCCGGCGCAGCTTCTCCACATCTGCGCCCCAGCGCCGGGCCAGCTGAACCGCCGTTTCCTCGGTGCCCCGGACATGGGCGATGCGCTTGGCCTTGATCATGGAATAGGATACACACCGGAGATCCTCTATACTCAGACGGGTAAGGTCGACAGAAGTTCCGTATAATTTTTCCCGCAGGATATAGCCATATACCGCCGGGGCCAGGTATTGCCCCCCCTGTCCGACGGAGAGCAGCTCCCGCAGGCGGGTGGACGAGATGTCCACCAGGCCGGGAATGGTGATGGTGGTGATTTTTGCCCCATAGGTCCGGGCTAGAAAGTCCCGCTGGGGAGCAAAGACTTCCTCCGTGTCCTTTTCTGTCCGGCCAAAGGTGCAGATTCCCGCCAAGGACATCACTGCGTCCGGCTTGTGCCAGGTATGCAATGTCAGGAACATATCCGTCCCCACCAACAGCCACAGCTCCGCCTGGGGCCATAACAAGGATGCTTGGTAGAGGGTATCTGAGGTGTAGCTCTTTCCGGGACGCTTTACCTCCTCGTCCCACACCGCCGTCAGCTCCGGACGCAGCAGCTGGTCTGCGGCAATGGAGGTCATAGCCAGCCGCTGGCGGTCGTCCGGCGATCCGGCAGGCATGATCTTATGGGGCGGCACTCCCGCAGGGACGAATACCAATTTATCCAGCCCCAAAGCCCCGGCTGCCGCTCTGGCAGCCGCAAGGTGCCCTAGATGGGGCGGGTTGAAGGTCCCGCCATAAATACCGATCTTCACAAAGACCCCTCCCTATGTGAACAGGCCGGAGCAGTCAAGTTTGCATCTGCAAACTTGACACGCCACAGCGTACAACTGATATCAACCGTTTCCCATGCCAGTCGGAGGCAGGTCACTTCACCAGCTTGATCCGCTGATCTTTTTCCTTGCCATGGGTCTCGCGATAGAGTACGAACTTTGTTCCAATGACCCGTTCCCCCCACGGAGCAAGCTCCATGGGGACCCCATTTCATCCTGCTCGGCGGAAATAAATTCCGCCTGCGCGTATGGTTTTGCTAAGCAAAACCATACTGCGGCGCATCCGGGCCGGCCGCCGGACGGCGTCTGTGGTCCAGGTCACTTCACCAGTTTGATCCGCTTGTCCTTCTCCTTGCTGTGGGTCTCGCGGTAGAGCACGAACTTTGTTCCAATGACCTGGACCACCTGGCTGCGGGTGGCCTTTGCCAGCTCCTCCGCCCCCTCCCGGGCGGACAGCATGGAGTTCTCCAGCACCTTGCCCTTGATCAGCTCCCGGGCCTCCAGCGCATCGTCCGCCTGCTTGATGAGATTGTCTCCGATGCCGTCCTTGCCGATATGAACGATGGTGTCAATGTCGTTGGCCAGGCCCCGCAACTGGGCCCGCTGTTTGCTTGTCAGATCCATAGATGGTAGCTCCTAATCATTTTTTCAAATACCGTTCCAGCTCTTTCTGGAACTGTTCCAGCGCCTTTCCCCGGTGGGAGATGGCGTTCTTCTCCTCCG
>URQA01000033.1 GCA_900549885.1 uncultured Eubacteriales bacterium
CTGGATGAGGGTGGGGGTGAGGCGGTAGAGCATAGTGAGCACCAGAGTACGGATCTGGAAGCCGTCCACGTCGCCATCGGTGCAGATGATGATTTTGTTCCAGCGCAGGTTGTTGAGGTCAAAGGCGTTCAGGTCTTTGTTGCTCTTGGACTGGACCTCCACGCCGCAGCCCATGACCTTCAAAAGGTCGGTGATGATCTCGCTTTTGAAGATGCGGGCGTAGTCGGCCTTGAGACAGTTGAGGATCTTGCCCCGGATGGGCATGATGCCTTGGAACTCCGCATCCCGGCCCAGCTTCACGCTGCCCAGGGCGGAGTCGCCCTCCACAATATACAGCTCCCGCTGGGACACGTCTTTGGTACGGCAGTCCACAAACTTCTGCACCCGGTTGGAGATGTCCACCGACCCGGACAGCTTCTTCTTGATGCCCAGACGGGTCTTTTCCGCCGTCTCCCGGGATCGCTTGTTCACCAGCACCTGGCCGGCGATCTTCTCCGCGTCGAAGGGGTTCTCGATGAAGTACACCTCCAGCTGGCTGCGGAGAAAGTCGGTCATGGCCTCCTGGATGAACTTGTTGGTAATGGACTTTTTGGTCTGGTTCTCATAGCTGGTCTGGGTGGAAAAGTTGTTGCTCACCAGCACCAGGGCGTCCTGGATGTCATTGAAGGTAATCTTACTCTCGTTTTTCTGATACTTGCCATTCTGCTTGAGCCACCCGTCGATGGCGGAGACAAAGGCGGATTTTACCGCTTTTTCCGGGGAGCCGCCGTGCTCCAGCCAAGAGGAATTGTGGTAGTGCTCGATGACCTGCACCCGGTTGGAGAAGCAGAAAGCCACGCTGAGCTTCACCTTATACTCCGGCTTGTCCGCCCGGTCCCGGCCCTTCCGTTCCGTCTGCCAGAACACCGGCTGGGTCAGAGGGTCGTCCCCGGCCAGCTCCTTCACATAGTCGATAATGCCGTTCTCATAGCGAAACTCGGTGGTCTCAAATTTGCCGCTCACCTGGTCGCGCAGGCGGAAGGTCACTCCGGCGTTCACTACTGCCTGGCGCTTGAGCACGTCGGTGTAGTACTCCAGGGGGATATCAATGTCGGTGAACACATCCAAGTCGGGCTTCCAGTGGAATTTGGAGCCGGTCTTTTTCCGGTCCGCGGGTTCCTTCTTCATCTCGCCCACGATCTCGCCCTTCTCGAAGTGGAGGGTGTACTTGAAGCCGTCCCGGTAGATGACCGCGTCGAAGTATTCGCTGGCGTACTGGGTGGCGCAGGAGCCAAGGCCGTTGAGGCCCAGGGAATACTCGTAGTTATCTCCCTCGCCGTTTTTGTACTTGCCGCCGGCGTACAGCTCGCAGAACACCAGCTCCCAGTTATAGCGGCCCTCCGCCTCGTTCCAGTCCACGGGGCAGCCCCGGCCGAAGTCCTCCACCTCGATGGACTGGTCCTCATACCGGGTGACGATGATGAGATCGCCGTGGCCTTCCCGGGCTTCGTCGATGGCATTGGAGAGAATTTCGAACACTGCGTGCTCGCACCCCTCCAGCCCGTCGGAGCCGAAGATGACCCCCGGGCGCTTGCGCACCCGGTCTGCTCCCTTCAGGGCGGAGATGGACTGGTTGTCGTAGGTCTGCTTTGCGGTCTTTGCCATGATGACACCTGCCTATGATGCGTTTGACAGGAAGCGGACCGGCCCAGGGGTATGGGAAACTCCTGGGGCCGGCCCATATCCATTCATACTAGTATAGCGCAAAAATCCCCTCGCCGTCAAGAAAGGCGGCGGGGGATTTTCTGTGAGCTGCGGGAGAAGGGGGGAGGCCGGCTGAAAAATGGCTGCCTGACGTATATTCCGGGAGCTCAGGGGAGCGGGAACTGTCTGAGATAGGTCTGGTACTGCTGCTTGAATTGATTGTCGTGTTCCCGGACATGATCCAGATAATGGTGAGTGTCATAGCTGTCGCGGCCCAGTTCAATAATCGCGGCGGCCACATTGGAGCAGTGGTCTGAAATGCGGCTGCAATCGGTGAGCAGGTCGGTAAACAGCATGCCCTGATCCACATTGCATGCCCCTTCCTGGAGACGGGTGATATGACGGGCCTTCATGGTGGCGCACAGGTGATCCACCACTTGCTCCAGCGGCTCCACCAGTTTGGCCTGTTCGGGATCATTGGCAATAAAACTGTTGGCGGTCAGCCGCGTCACCTGCCGGACAGCCCGGAACAGCACCTCCAGCTCAGCTTGAGCGTCTTTCGAAAAGGTTTGTCCCTTGTCCCGGAGACGCTGGGCGGAGATCTGAATGCTTTTGGCATGGTCGCTGATGCGTTCAAAATCGCTGATGGAGTGGAGCAGTCGGGATACGCTCCGGCTGTCATCCATGGATAAGCTCTTGCTGGACAGCTTCACCAGATAGGTGCCGATTCCATCTTCATACTGGTCCAGCTGCTCTTCCACGTCGCACACTACCTTGGCGGTGTCCTCGCTGTAGGCTGCCACCAGGCCCAGAGCCCGGTCCACCGAGGCCTGGGAGAGATTGGCCATGGCGCAGGAGAGCTTGCTGCACTGCTCCAGGGCAATGGAGGGGGTGACCAGCAGCCGCTCGTCCAGCAGGTTGACCTCCGGTTCGGGCGCTTCGTCCCGGATGGTGAGGCAGGCCAGCTTGACCAACAGCTTGTTAAAGGGCAACAGGACGGCAGTGCACACGATGTTGAACGTGGTGTGAATGATGGCAATGCCGGCCTCATTGACCGCGGTATTCAGAATGGGGAGGTCGATGACCAGGCGGACAGCGTAGAATAAAATGAGAAACACTGCGGTACCAATGATGTTGAAGTACAAATGAATGAGGGCGGCCCGGCGTGCGTTCTTATTGGCGCCCACGGAAGAGAGCATGGCGGTGACGGTGGTGCCGATATTCTGGCCCATGATGATGGGAATGGCACTGCCATAAGTCACTGCGCCAGTGGAGGACAGGGCCTGAAGGATTCCCACCGAAGCGGAGGAGGACTGGATGATGGCAGTGAGGACAGCTCCGGCCAGCACGCCCAAAATGGGGTTGGAGAACATCAGCAGGATGTTGGTAAAGGCGGGCACATCGGCCAGGCCGGCCACCGCGCCGGACATGGTTTCCATGCCGAACATCAGGGTGGCAAAGCCCAGCAGAATGGCACCGATGTCCTTTTTTTTGCTGTTGTTCAAAAAGACGTAGAACACCACGCCGATGACGGCCAGAATGGGAGAGAACGAGGAAGGCTTAAACAGCTGAATGATGCCGTCCCCCTCCAGGCCAGCCAGCGAGATGAGCCAGGCGGTGACGGTGGTACCCACGTTGGCGCCCATGATGATACCCACCGCCTGAGTCAGCTTCATCACGCCGGAGTTGACGAAGCCCACCACCATCACTGTGGTGGCGGAGGAGGACTGGATGACCGCGGTGACCACCACGCCCAGGAAAAAGCCCTTAACAGGGCTGGAGGTCAGACGTTCCAAAATCGTTTTGAGTTTGCTTCCGGCGGCCCGTTCCAGGCCCTGGCCCATGACGGACATCCCGAACAGGAACAGGGACAGCCCACCCAGCATGGTCAGAAAATCAAAGATATCCATAAAATACTCCTACCTCATATTCACCCCCAGCGGGGGTGTCTCTCCTTGTCGAACAAGGCCATTATAAGTAAAATTCATGTAAAGCACAACCACCTGTAACTGTAAAATTTCCGTAAAGAAGCCAGCCAGGGCCCGGGGCGAAAAAACACTGGGTATGCAGACAGGAATATTTGTCCAAACTGTTCATAAATTTACTCCGAGAGGAAGGTGGACACGATGACCCAAGCAGTCAAGGCCCGGCGGCGGCGCCGGATAGACCCAAACGAAGAAGAACGCCGGCAGCTCATGGAGTTCATGGCGCAGACCAAGGTGGAGATCAACCAGGCCTACGCGGGCTTCAACTGTCAGAGCGACCCGGACCTGGTGGAGTCCTATGTCTATGAGATCAACGCCTTGCGCAGCCGGTACTCCTATCTGGTGCGTCGGCTCAAGGAGCTGGAGCGGCCGGAGGACAAGGTCTGATGGACGGGCCGGTACTGTTGGCGGTGGGGGGGCTTGCACTGGCGGCGCTCATTGTGCTGCGCAAGCCCCTGGCCTTTTTGTGGCGGTTGCTGTTTCGCTCTGGGATAGGGCTGTGCTGTTTATGGCTGTTTAACCAGGCGGGAGCCCTTATCGGTATCCAGGTAGGGGTGAACCTGGTCAGCGCCTTGGTGGTAGGAGTTTTAGGTGTGCCGGGCTTTGGTCTGCTGCTGCTGACCCAGTGGGCTTTGCGGTAACAGAAAATTTACAAGCGCAAGAGGGGAACAGGGCTTTTCAAAGACAGTTCCCCTGTGTTATGATAACCCTTAGAAGATTGTGTGAATTTACCAGATGAGACGGGGTGGCGAGACAGATATGAGCAGGAGACGGTACGGGGTCAACCAGGCCTACCATGGGCGACGGAAGGGCAGCGGCGCGCTGAAAGTTCTAGTGGCGCTGTTGGCCATACTGCTGGTCGCCGGGGTGCTGTTCCTGTTGTTTGTGCCCAAGGAGTATACGGACAACGGGGTGAGGCTTCGCTTTCCCTGGAGTGCGGAAGAGGAGCCGAAGCCGAGCGATCCTATTGACCCTTCGGCCCTGATTGTAGCCGAGTCACCCAGCCCCAGCCCAACACCGGAGCCGCTGACGGTAAGCGCCGCGCTGGAGGTGCCCGCTGACGCTGTCACCAATGGCACTGCAACGGAGCTGGCCAGCCAGGCGGGAGCGGACACTTTGGTGATTCGGGTAAAGGATAAGGAAGGGAACCTGGCCTGGCAGTCGGATCAGGAGTTGGTCCAAGATTCAATGAACGGAGACGCAGCCTTTGGCCAGGCGGTCTCCCAGCTGGCTCAGGATGGACAGCTGCGGCTGGTTGCCCGGGTGTCCGCCTTCCAGGACCTGTGGACCAGCGTATATAACCGGAGCTTGGCCGTCACCACCGGAGCGGGGGAGCTGTGGTATGATTCCAACGGCATTTCCTGGCTGAGCGTGGCCCAGCAGGAGGCGCGGGACTATCTTTCCACTCTATGCCTGGAGCTGGCGGAGCTGGGCTTTGACGAGATTTTGCTGGAGCATGCGGGCTTCCCGGACCAGGGCCGCGTGGCCACTATCGGCGCTGGGGACAACTATCCCTCCCAGGGGCGGGAGGATGCGGTAGCCGCGTTTCTCCGGGAGCTGTCCCAGACGCTGGAGCAGGCGGGGTGCTCCTTGTCGGTGCTGGCGGCCGATGAGGAGCTGACCGGAGAGACCTCCGGCAGCGGCGTGTCCGCCAAGGCGCTGGCCGGCATCTCCGGACGGGTGTGGACGGCGGGAGAGGCTGGCGCTGACGCGCTGGCCTCAGCTCTGGCTGGAGCGGGAATGGAGCGCGCCGGGGAGCGCCTGGTGCTCACCGGAGAGCTGCCCGGGGATATAGCTTGGACTGGGAGCACAGCCGTCCTGCTGGATTGAAACGACCGAGAGAAAGGAGTTGTGGACCGGCATGACGGGCCCTGCGAAAGAAAGAAAACGTGTGCCTGCTTATGAGGGCACCCTGCGCAGCCATATGATTACCATTCCGGCCTGCATTGCGGAGTGCTCTGGCATCCGGGTGTTTGGCAGACGAATCAAATCCCTGGCCTTTACCACCGACGTGGCGATTATTCGGAACATCAACGCAGATGCTATTATCGCGGTCTACCCGTTTACCCCTCAGCCCGCGATTCACCGGGCGGTGATGCAGGCGGCGGATATGCCGGTATTCGTCGGAGTAGGTGGCGGCGTCACCCGGGGGCTTCGGGTGCTTAACTTGGCCAACGACGCCGAGAACGAGGGGGCCTTCGGCGTGGTGGTCAACGCCCCCACGGAGAACGAGGTCATCCAAAAGCTCAAGCAGATACTGGATATCCCAGTGGTGGTCACTGTGGTGTCCGAGCGCACGGATATCAGCGCACGGCTGGCCGCAGGCGCGGATATCCTCAATGTATCCGGCGCTCAGGCCACCCCGGATATTGTGCGAGCCATTCGGGACAAGCACCCAGACGTACCCATTATCGCGACTGGAGGCTCTACGGATGAGACCATTCTTCGTACCATTCGGGCTGGGGCAAACGCCATTACCTTTACGCCGCCCTCCAACGGTGAGCTGTTTGCCATTTCCATGGAGCGGTACCGCCATGAGGCGAATATTGTCTGAGATCCGCCGGGCAGGAAACGGTTTGCCGGCTGAGAAGAGAGAAGCTGGACCAGATGCCGGGCCAAAAGGCCGGGTATCTGGTCCGGCTTTTTACAGTTAAGACGGGATCAGAAATCAAGATGTAGAAAATCAGACACAGTCCAGTGGAGTGTCCATTGCGACAATGAGAAGCGGACTGATATACTAAAGATGCCAGGCGGTAAAAAAATTTGTGCAGCAATAAAACATAGTATGATTTCGGGGAAAATACAAAAAATGAAGAAAATGAAAGGGAAAATGGCGCATTAGCGCATTAAAAATGATGGCGAAAAAACAGAAAAACTTGCAAAAATGTATTGAAATCTATTGACAAAAGTGCTATGATAAAACGAAAATGGGGGAGTGTTTTAGGTTAGCGGGATGGAAACGCCTCCAGATGCAATTTTCGAACAAGCCGGAATGTGGAAAGAGGGTGGAACGATGTCCTTTCAAGATATCCAGCGGGTGACGCGGATAGAAGAGGATACCCGGGAAAAAAAGCTGCAGGCTCAGGCACAAGCCAGGCAAATCATCGCCGAGGCCCAAAAGGCAGGGACTGCTGCGGTGGAAGCCGCCCGGCGCCAGGCCAGGGATCAGGTGAGCCAGTGGATGGAGGAGGCGGAGCGGCTGGGCCGGGAAGAGACGGCCCGGATGCTGGCGGCCAATGACCAAGCCTGCCAGGCCATGTGCCGGCAGGCCCGCGGACGGCTGAGTGAGGCTGCGGATCTGATCGTGAGAAGGGTCGTGGACAGCTGATGGCCATTGTAAAGATGAAACGGCTGCGCCTGCTGGCCATGCACACCGAACGAGAGGAACTGCTGCAGAGGCTCCAGACCCTGGGCTGTGTGGAGGTAGACGAGCCGGAGATCGACCTGTCTGACCCGGACTGGTCTGCCCTGGCCCGGCCAGACGGGGCAGGCCTGGCCCGGGCCAGGGATGAGAGCGCCCGGCTGAATGGGGCGCTGGTGATTTTAGACCGGTATGCTCCGGAGAAGAAGAGCCTATTTCATCCCCGGCCCATGATCGGCACGAAAGAACTGTTTGACGATGAGGCATACCGGGCGGCGCTGGATACCGCCGACCAGGTGGCCGAGGAGGAACGACAGCTCAACACCCTTCGGGCAGAGCGGGGACGTATTTTAAGCCAGCAGGCGGCTTTGAGACCCTGGGCTGCTCTGGATGTTCCCCTGGAACTGGAAGGGGACAGAACGCTATCGGTGCTGTTTGGCACTATCCCTGCCCGGGCGGATTATGCCGCCATGGAGGGAGCGGTGAACGCCAGCGCTGAGCTGGCTCAGCTGACATGGGCCGGGGCGGACCGGGAACTGCAATATTTTGTGGTGGTGTGCCATGCCAGCGCCCGGGAGGCGGCGGCCGAGGCCATGCGGCCCTTTGGCTTTTCCCAGGCCAACCTGAAAGGATGGACCGGGACGGCACAGGAAAACCTGGTGCGGCTGGCGGATCAGATATCCCGGCTGGACTTGGAGCTAGGGCGGGTCAGGGCAGACCTGACGGCTATGGCACCCCAGCGGGAACAACTGCGGCGCTGCGCGGACCGGGCGGCCCAGGAGATCGCGAAGGAGGAGGCCAAGGCCCGGTTGGTGGATACGGCGGATACCTTTTTCCTGGAGGGATGGGCACCCACAGAGGATGTCCCCCGGCTGGATGCGGCGTTGGCAGGCTTTGACTGTGCCTGGGAGTTTTCCGAACCGGCTCCGGAGGAATATCCGCAGGTGCCGGTGAAGCTGAAAAACAACGCCGTCACCCGATCTATGAACGTGATCACCGAGATGTACTCCCTGCCCGCCTATGACGGGATCGACCCCAACCCGCTGATGGCCCCTTTTTTTATCCTGTTTTTCGGCATGATGCTGGCCGACATGGGGTACGGAGCGGTGATGGTGGCCGGCGGGCTTTTCGCGCTCCGGCGGATCCGGCCAAAGGACCCGGCCTTCATGGAATTGATCGTGTGGTGCGGCGTGAGCACGTTCCTCTGGGGCGCCCTCACAGGCAGCTTCCTGGGGGATCTGATCCCCCGGCTGGTGACGATGCTGGATCCGGGGAGTACTTTCACCATGCCGGCGCTGTTTACTCCCTTGGATGACATCGTGATGATTATGATTGGATCGCTGGTGCTGGGGGCGGTCCAGATTCTCACCGGCATGACGGTGAGCGTGGTGAAGAAGATCCGGGACGGACAAGGACTGGACGCTCTGTTCGACGAGGTGACCTGGTGGGTGATCCTGGCGGGACTGGGCGTGATGGTGTGCGGCATGGCCCTGCCGTCCGCGCCGGCGGTCCTGGCCACAGCGGGGCAGATCGTCCTAGTGGCGGGCGTGTTGATGCTGGCCCTGGGGGGCACCCGGAAGGCCAGGGGATTTGGAAAGGTCACCTGCTTTGTGGGACTGGTCTACAACGGTGTCACCGGCTTTTTCAGCGATACCCTGTCCTATATCCGGCTAATGGCTCTGATGGTGTCGGGCAGCGTGATTGCCCAGGTGTTCAACACGCTGGGAGCTACCTTCGGCAACGTGCTACTGTTCCTGGTGATCTCCTTGCTGGGCAATACCCTGAACCTGCTGCTGAGCCTGTTGGGCGGCTACGTCCATGACCTCCGGTTGCAGTGCCTGGAGTTCTTTGGGCGATTTTATAAAGAGGGCGGGAGACCATACCGGCCTTTGGATATCGACACCAAATATGTAAACGTGATCAAGGAGGAAGAATGAAATGGCAGCTTTTTTTGAATCCTTTGGAGGGATCGGCCTGGCGTATCTGGGGGCGGCGCTGGCTGTGGCTCTTTGCTGTATCGGTTCGGCTAAGGGCACCGGCATGGCCGGCGAGGCGGCTACCGGCGTGATCAGCGAGTCTCCTGAGAGCTTCTCCAAGTGCATGATTTTGCAGGTGCTCCCTGGCACTCAGGGCCTGTATGGCATTGTGGCCTGGTTCATGGTGCTGCTCAAGCTCAACGTCTTTGGCGGTGAGATGGCTCAGCTTACTGTGCAGAACGGCCTGGCTATCTTCGCAGCCTGCCTGCCCATCGCGCTGGGTGGCTGGCTGTCGGCCATCGCCCAGGGCCGGGTAGCTGCGGCTTCCATCAACATCGTGGCCAAGCGCCCGGAGGAATCCACCAAGGGCATCATCCTGTGCGGCATCGTGGAATTCTACGCCATCCTGTCTCTGGTCGCCACCATCCTGCTGGTGCTGATGTATCAACTGTAAGAGGCCGGTGAGACCGGGGAAAGGCGGAAACAAGCCATGAACGGGATCGACAAAATCATCGGCCGCATCAGCGGCGACGCGCAGACGGAGATCGACGCCATCCTGGCTCACGCCCGGGAGCAGGCGGAACAGATCGCCCAGCGCAGCAAGGCCCAGGGCGAGTCAGAGGCCGCCGACATTTTGGAGCGTGGGCGGCAGGATGCCCAGACCCGCGGAGAGCGGTTGGCCGCTATGGCCCAGCTGGAGTGCCGGAAAGCCAATCTGGCAGCCAAGCAGGCCCTGATCAACGAAGCCTTTGAGGCTGCAAGGCAGAAACTGCTGGATTTGCCCCAGGAGGAATATGTGAAGCTGCTGGCCGGTCTGGCTGTGAAGGCCGCGCCCCATGGCCGGGGCCAGCTCATTTTCTCCCCCGCGGACCGGGCTCGAGTGGGCAAGGCTGTCGTGGTAGCCGCCAATGAGATGCTGGCTCGGGCATCCGCCCCCAAGCTCCCGGAGGAGTTGACCGGCGGACCGGCTGGGGCGCTGCTGGACCGAATGGTCACCGGGGCGTCTGCCCTGCTCACCGGGTCTGCTGCACTCACCTTGGCGGAGGAGACCCAGCCTATGGACGGCGGTTTTGTGCTGCGAGACGGACGGGTGGAGGTTAACTGCACCTTTGACGCCCTCATCCGCCTGCAGCGGAATGAGTTGGCCGGCCAGGTGGCCAAAGTGCTGTTTCAAGAATGACAGGATGTGGAAACCACACAGAGGGGAGGGCTCAACGTGCCGGGCAGACGTGAAAAGGACGTGGACTACCTGGCTCTGTCCGCCCGGGTCCGGGCGATGGAAAACCGCCTGCTGACCCAAGAGCGGCTGGACAGGATGATCGACGCCCGTGATCCGGCAGAGGCGGCCAAAGTGCTGGCCGAGTGCGGCTATGGCGAGCTGGCGGAACTGACGGGAGACGGCTTAGAAGAGCTGCTCAATCAGGCCCAGGACCAGCTGGCCAGGGATCTGTCCAGTTATCCCCAGGCAGCGGCTATTTTACCAGTGTTTCAGTGTGCTACCGACTACCATAACGCCAAGGTCTTGGTGAAAGGGGAGGCTCTGGGCTGGGACGGGGAGCGGATAGGGCGGCTTCTGATGCCCGGCGGACGATGGAGCTCGGAGAAATTGCTGGACGGTTATCAGAAGAGCGGCCTGGAAGGCTGCACGGAGACCTTTCGACTGGCAGTGAACCGGGCCCGGGAGGTGCTGGCCGCCTCCGGCGACCCTCAGCAGGCGGATTTTGTGCTGGACCGGGCCTGTTATGAAGAACTGACCGCCTTGGCGAAGGCTACCGGCAGCTCTTTTCTCCAAGGTTATGCGGCGCTACTCATCGACGCGGTCAATCTGCGTGCGGTTGTGCGAGCCAGACGGCTGGGACGGGGAGCGGACTTCCTGCGCCAGGTGGTTTTGGATGGTGGGACCATCCCGGCAGCCGATTTGCTGGCCTCGGGAGGAGAGGAACTGGCCCGGCTGTTTCGAGGCAGCCCTCTGGCCCGGGCCGCGGAGTTGGGCGGGGCACTGTCCGCAGCCGGGTCCGGAAGCCTAACGGAGTTTGAACGGATGTGTGACGACGGAGTGATGGATTACCTGCGCCAGGCCCGGCGCGTACCCTTTGGAGAAGAGCCGGTAATCGGTTATCTCTGCGCCCGGCAGGCGGAGGCCACGGCCATCCGCACGGTGATGTCGGGGCGGCTAGCCGGCCTGGATGGAGAGACCATTCGTGGCCGCCTGCGCCGAACCTATTGCTGAGGAGGGGGAGAGGATGGCAAGCTACCGTATTGCCGTGGTAGGAGAGAAGGACAGCGTCCTGGGCTTTCAGGCCTTGGGACTGGATGTGTTTCCCGCCGGGGGAGCGGATCAGGCCCGAACGGCTCTCCACCGCTTAGCCAAGGAAAATTACGCGGTAATCTATCTTACCGAGCAGCTCGCCGCCCAACTGGAGGCGGACATCGCCCGATATAAGGATGCCCTCACCCCTGCCATTATTTTAATCCCAGGCAAGGAGGGGAGTCTGGGTATCGGGATGCGCAGCATCCAACAGGCGGTAGAGCGGGCCGTAGGGGCGGATATCCTATGACGGAACGGGAAGAGCGCTTGCGCCCGGCCTCGCCGGAGGAGGCGCCGGCACTGTTTGAGCTGATTCTCCGGCGAATCGCCTGGATGGAGAAGCGGGGGATTCGTCAGTGGGACCGGGCT
The DNA here is from genome assembly GCA_900549885.1 of uncultured Eubacteriales bacterium. Taxonomy (GTDB): domain Bacteria; phylum Bacillota; class Clostridia; order Oscillospirales; family Oscillospiraceae; genus Enterenecus. Next base: position 11,683 of record URQA01000033.1, read on the forward strand.
GTTTATTTGGCTTATTATCCCCTATCTTATTTTATAGAGCGGGCCAGGGATGGGGAGCTCTATGGCCTGTGGGGGCCAGATGGGAGTCCCCGGGTGATGGCTGTGCTGTTGGAGCGGGACTCTCGCTGGCCCGACGGCGGCAACGCCCTATATGTTCACAATCTAGCCGCTGATCCGGCGGTGCCCGGTGCGGGCGCGCGATTGCTTCTGCAATGTATGGAGCTGGCGCGGGCACGGGGGAAGAAATACCTGCGCCTAGACTGTGGACAGGACAATGCAGAATTGAACGCCTATTATGAACGGCTTGGCTTTTCCTATATGGGTCCTATGCAGGAGGGAGAGTACCGGGGGAATCTCCGGCAGTGTTCCCTCAGTCAAGAGGGAGCGCCTACGGAGACAGGCCGACAGAAAGAAGGGTTAGCCTATGGGTAAAATCGTCAAGGTCTCCGGGCCCCTGGTGGTAGCCACCGGGCTGGGAGAGGCTAATATGTCCGATGTGGTCCGGGTAGGGCCCCAGCGCCTGATTGGGGAGATCCTCACCATGAACGGGGATTCCGCCTCCATCCAGGTGTATGAGGAAACCTCCGGCCTGGGCCCCGGGGCAGAGGTGGAGACCACCGGCTACCCCATGAGCGTGGAGCTGGGCCCGGGCATGATTGAGAACATCTATGACGGCATCCAGCGCCCCCTGGAGGAGATTCTGAAAAAGGCGGGCAGCAACAACCTGCCCCGAGGGGTAGAGGTGCCACCCATTGACCCAGAGAAGCTGTGGGATTTCACTCCCACGGCCCAGGCTGGGGACCAGGTGGTGGGGGGCGATGTCATCGGCACGGTGCCCGAGACGCCGGTGGTGCTCCACAAGATCATGGTGCCCCCCAATTTGAGGGGCACGCTCAAGAGCGTGGCCGCCGCCGGAACGTACAACGTGAAGCAGACGGTGGCCGTGCTGACAAAAGAGGACGGCACCGATGTGGAGCTGACCATGAGCCAGCGCTGGCCGGTGCGGGTAGGCCGCCCCTACAAGCATAAATACCCCCCCACCCGGCCCCTGTCCTCCGGGCAGCGAATCGTGGACACCTTCTTCCCCGTGGCCAAGGGCGGTACTGCCGCTATCCCCGGCCCCTTCGGCTCGGGTAAGACGGTGATGCAGCACGCCCTGGCCAAATGGTCCGACGTGGACATCGTGATCTATATCGGCTGTGGCGAGCGGGGCAACGAGATGACCGACGTGCTCCGGGAGTTCCCGGAGCTAGTGGACCCCCGCACGGGGCAGTCCCTGATGAAGCGCACGGTGCTTATCGCCAACACTTCCGACATGCCGGTGGCTGCCCGGGAGGCATCCATCTATACCGGCATCACCATCGCCGAGTACTTCCGGGATATGGGGTATGATGTGGCGGTTATCGCCGATTCCACCTCCCGCTGGGCGGAGGCCCTGCGGGAGATGTCCGGCCGGCTGGAGGAGATGCCCGGCGAGGAGGGCTACCCCGCCTACCTGTCCTCCCGCCTGGCCCAGTTCTACGAGCGGGCAGGGTCCGTGTCCTGCTTGGGCAGCGAGGACCGGAAGGGCTCCCTCACCGCCGTGGGCGCTGTGTCGCCCCCCGGAGGCGACCTGTCCGAGCCGGTGAGCCAGGGCACCATGCGCATCGTCAAGGTGTTCTGGGCGCTGGACGCCCAGCTGGCCTATAAGCGCCACTTTCCCGCTATTAACTGGCTCAACTCCTACTCCCTGTATTTGGACTCCTTAAAGCCCTGGTTTGACGAGAACCTGGGCCCGGAATTCCTCCAGAACCGGGAGCGGGCCATGAGTCTGCTGCAGAGCGAGGCCAGCCTCAACGAGATTGTCCAGCTGGTGGGCAAGGACTCTCTGTCCCCCGCCGACCAGCTCACTCTGGAGTCTGCCAGGATGGTGCGGGAGGACTTCCTCCAGCAGAACTCCTTTGTGGATGTGGACTCCTTCTCCAGCTATGACCGGCAGGAGAAGCTGCTGGCCATCATCCTGGACTACGACCGGCTGTGCCGGGAGGCCATTGCCAAGGGGGCTGGGGCGGCGGATCTGTTCGTCATCCCCAGCCGGGAAAAGATTGGCCGGGCCAAGTCTGTCCCCGCCGACGAGTATGTCCAGACCTATGCCGCCATCCGGGGTGAGATGGAGCGGGAAATTGACCAAATTGCGGCAAAGGCAGGTGAAGAGCAGTGATCCGTGAATATAGAACCATCCAGGAGATCGCATCCCCTCTGATGTTGGTGAAAATGGTGGAAAACGTCACCTACGATGAGCTTGCGGAGGTGGAGATGCCCGACGGCAGCGTGCGCCGGGGACAGGTGCTGGAGGTCAACGGCGACACTGCCGTGGTCCAGCTCTTCGAGTCCGCCGCAGGCATCAATCTGGCCCAGTCCAAGGTGCGTTTCCTGGGCCATCCCCTCCAGCTGGGGGTGTCCGGGGACATGCTGGGCCGGGTGTTCAACGGCATGGGACGGCCCATCGACGGCGGGCCGGAGATCTTGGCCGAGGAGTACCGGGATATCAACGGTCTGCCCATGAACCCCGCCGCCCGGGACTACCCCAACGAGTTTATCCAGACGGGCATCTCCACCATTGATGGGCTGAATACCCTGGTCCGTGGGCAGAAGCTGCCCATCTTTTCCGGCTCTGGTCTGCCCCACGCCAATCTGGCCGCCCAGATCGCCCGGCAGGCCAGGGTGCTGGGAGACGACGCGGGCAACTTCGCGGTGGTGTTCGCGGCGATCGGCATCACCTTTGAGGAATCCGAGTTCTTTGTGCAGGAGTTTAAGCGCACCGGCGCCATTGACCGTACGGTGCTGTTTACCAACCTGGCCAACGACCCGGCGGTGGAGCGCATCGCGACCCCGCGGATGGCCCTCACCGCCGCGGAGTATCTGGCTTTTGAAAAAGACATGCACGTGCTGGTCATTATGACTGACATCACCAACTACGCTGAGGCCCTTCGGGAGGTGTCCGCAGCTAAGAAGGAGGTCCCCGGCCGCCGGGGGTTCCCGGGCTACCTGTACACCAACCTGGCCACTATTTACGAGCGGGCCGGGCGGCAGCTGGGCAAGCCCGGCTCCATCACCCTCATCCCCATCCTCACGATGCCCGAGGATGACAAGACCCACCCCATCCCCGACCTGACAGGCTATATCACCGAGGGGCAGATTATCCTGTCCCGGGCGCTGTACCGCCAGGGCATCAATCCCCCGGTAGATGTGCTGCCCTCCCTGTCCCGCCTGAAGGATAAGGGCATCGGCGCAGGCAAGACCCGGGAGGACCACGCCGACACCATGAACCAGCTCTTTGCCGCCTACTCCACCGGCAAGGACAACAAGGAGCTCATGTCCATCTTGGGCGAGGCGGCGCTCACCCCCACCGACCTGCTCTACGCCAAATTCGCCGACGAATTTGAAAAGCGGTATGTCAACCAGGGATACGAGGAAAACCGCTCCATCCAGGAAACGCTGGACCTGGGCTGGGAGTTGCTGTCCATCCTGCCCACGGCGGAGCTCAAGCGGATCCGGCAGGGCTATATCGACAAGTACCTGCCCAAGAAGGAGCAGACGGAGTAACGGAGGAAGCAGCCATGTGGAGATATTTTCTCAAACAGGGGGCGTGGAGGCTGGTGTGCCTGGCAGCGGCCGTGGTGCTTCTGTGCGCCCTGTTTGCCCTGATGCCGCTGGACCCGGTGTATATCCCCTTGGCCTGACACGGCGGGCCGCCTGACCAAAAAGCGAGGTGAACTGCAATGGCAGTGACTGTGACCAATCCCACCCGGATGGAGCTGACCCGGCTCAAGGGCAAGCTCAAGACCGCCCAGCGGGGACACAAGCTGCTCAAGGACAAGCGGGACGAGTTGATGAAGCAGTTCCTGGACACGGTCCGGGAGGTGCGTACCCTCCGCGCCCAGGTGGAAGAGGAGCTGATGCGGGTGCACAGCTCTTTCACCGTGGCTTCCGCCCTGATGAGCGGCAAGGCTTTGGAGCAGGCCCTCATGTACCCCAAGCAGGGTGTGGAGCTGGACATGACCTTCCGCAATGTCATGAGCGTCAACGTGCCCATCTACCATTACAAGACCCGAACCGACGACGCGGGGGATATCTTCCCCTATGGCTTTGCCGCCACCTCCGGTGAGCTGGACGGCGCCGTGGCCGCTCTGGGCGAGGTGTTCCAATCGATGCTCCAGCTGGCCCAGATCGAAAAGACCGCCCAGCTTATGGCAGAAGAGATCGAAAAGACCCGCCGCCGGGTGAACGCCTTGGAATATGTAGTCATTCCCCAGACAGAGGAGGCCATCCGGTATATCTCCATGAAGCTGGACGAGAATGACCGGGCCACCACCACCCGCCTGATGAAGGTCAAGGATATGCTTCTGAAGGAAGCTATCGAGGACCGGAGAGCGGAAGACGCTAGAGCCGCAAGGGTTTTCGGTTCTTCCGGTGAAGCGCCCCAGCAGGTTTAAGGGCGGTTTTACCGCAATTTTACCGCTTCTACGATGGGACGAAAAAGGAACAGGCGGTATCCCATGGGACCACATGGGATACCGCCTGTTTTAATTGCGAAAGTTTAAGAATTTTAGTGAGTTTAACTATTGCTACATTAAGAAGTTTGCGGTACCGTGGAGAAACATTAACCGCTTGCCATATAGAAGAGGCAATGGTAAAATTAATAGCAATGTTAAAATAAGTGAGGATAGTGTAATATGCCCCTTTCTGCTGAACGAAAAATTTATATTCCACCCGATAATGATATATTGAGCGTAACTCCTCATCCTTTATTGGAACAAGACTTAAGCTTTAGAGGAGTAGATACACAATACTCTACACATAGTATTCATCCGTATGTTGCGGCAATAAATCCACCGCTAGTTTCCGAGCTAATAAAATATTTTGTCCCAACTGATGGAAGTATCCTTGATCCGTATTGTGGCGGTGGTGGTGTGTTGGTTGAGGGGATTATAAATAATAGACCTGTAAGTGGAAATGATATTAATCCACTAGCAGTTAGTATCTCTAAAGCAAAGACAACATATTTATCACAGGCAATTACTGAAAAGTATTTTCAAGTACTTCTAGATTTATATTCTGGTATGCAGGTTTCACAAGAAGAAATAAATGAATTGCCTCAGACCATCAAATACTGGTTCAAAGAATATATGTTGGAGCCCCTATTAAAAATTAAAAAATCAATTTCTTGCCTAGAAGATCAGATAAAAGATGATATACAAGCCTCTGCAATTATTAATCTATATCAAGTTATTTTTTCAGCGACAATACGTGACGTCATGCTTACATACCGTGGAGAAGTAAGATTGAGAAAATTGCAAGGTCAAGATTTGCAAAAATTTAGCCCTCATATTTTAGAAGCACTAAAAAAACGGTCGGTATTAACATTTGAACGAGTTAATAGTTTGCCGGTCGGAGCAAAAGCAGATGTTATTTTAGCGGATACTAAAATGATGCCTTATAAGGACAATGAATTTTCTACGATCATTTGTTCTCCTCCTTATGGTGACGATAAAAATGGGGTTGGATATTTCCAATTTTCAAGTAAAATGTTATATTTCCTTGGCTATGAAGATCTGAAAAAATATAAAAAAAAGTTTTTGGGGGGGGACAAGGAACATAAGATTATTCCACCATCTGCTAGCTTATCCAAATCATTAAAGAATGTATATGAACGAAATCAAGTTCACTTCCGTGAAGCAGTTGCATTTTATAATGATTATTATTTAGCTTTACAGGAAATGAAGCGAGTAACAACCGATAGAATTATTATTGTTGTAGGTAATCGAGTTCTTTCTAGAACTTTTTTTGATAATGCAAAAATAACAGTTGAGATGTTAGAGTATCTGGGAGTTAAATTAGATTACTATTTTCAGCGAGAATTACCTAAGAAACGGATTGCGAACCTAGGTGGAGATGGAGGAGGAGGAAATCTTGAACATATTTTAGTCTTTAAACATTAAACTTAGAACGGCAGCAGCTATTTCTTCGTGAAAATAGCTGCTGCCGTTTATATTTAATTGGTCTCCTTGGTTATTATCTCAAAAAACTTGTCAGGCTTTCCATTTGGCTGTACCGTATAAATCATTTTTCCTGAGTACGTTTCTGCCGGACTAGGAACGGTTCGCTTGTTTAGAGAAAAACACGCATTAAAGCTACCGTGTTCTTCTATATATTTGCGCTTATCAGTAGGAGCGTCGGGAGTACCTAGTTCGCCTTTGTTAATATAAGCTCTGGTTTCAGTAACAGTTTCAGAAAGAGGAAATGATTTTACATCTAGCGTAAATAAATAGGATAAGTATCCGTGTTTCATCATTTCTGTGCTAGCGGGAACGTCATCAGATACTCGCTCAGCCAGGCTTGCTTTGACATGGATACCGCCAATAAGAGTTCCGTTGTTAATTTTAAGAGACTTACCATTGTAATCTTTAATGATAGCAATATCTAATTTGCTATCTCCAACTTTACCGGATATACCCATTAGATTAAACGCCTTTTTAGATTCATCTCTCGTTAGAGGGATCAAACGTAGCCCGTTATTTTTAAACATGGTATTGTAATAATCGGCCAAAAATAATTCAAAGGCATCTCCACTTGCTCGTTTCCAACTCTGACCTGGATCTTTGTATGGTTTTGTAGCCTTCAATTGCTCCATGTAAATCCGATAGACGACATGATGCCATAAATCGCTAGCATTTGCTTGAGGGGCTAATGATACAGCTAATTTAAATGCTTGGTAGATTACATCCCTGTTTTTTGCTTTAGGTAGTGAAAGTGATGATTTGAGCGCTGATTCAACTGTATTATAATTTGACTCTGAAAAATTTAAAATCTCAACATCTATTCCATTAATGTTAACGAACATGCATTATTCACCTCACACAACACAGTGATTTTAGATATCTTCATTATACAAAGCAAAAGAAAAAAATCAAGCAATATATTATGTGTAACCACACATTAAAAGCTTTGTTAAACATCGGAATAAGGCTGCTCACATGCATGAGCGCTCCGAAAAGAGAAGGGGGAGTAAATGAAACAATGCACGAGAAGGGGGGGCCGGAAGTTCCATATAATTTTTCCGGACGCTCCATAGGGCCAAAAAGATGCTTGTTTGAAATGGGATACCTTTTCAGACGGCGCTTTATGGGACGGTTTTGGTGTTCTGCTTCATTTACAAAACTTTTTGAGATGGAGCGGTTGCAGTATGAAAGTGGGATATGTGCGTACCAGTACCAGGGAGCAGAACACAGCCCGTCAGGATGTTCTCATGGAGAAGCTGGGAGTGGAGAAGGTCTACACAGACAAGTTGAGTGGCAAGAACACGGACAGACCAGAGTTGCAGAAGATGATGGATTTTGTGCGGGAGGGTGATGTGGTAGTCGTAGAGAGTTTCTCACGCTTTGCCAGAAACCTCCGTGACCTGCTGGACTTGACAGAGACATTAGAGAGAAAAGGCGTTCAGTTTATCAGCCAGAAGGAGCGCATTGACACTAACGGCCCGGCAGGGCGGTTGATGTTGCAAATCTTCGGGGCATTGGCGGAGTTTGAGAGGGAGACTATCTTAGAACGTCAGGCGGAGGGGATCGCCGTTGCCAAAGCAAAGGGGTGTATGACTGGAAGGCCCAAGAAAGCGGTGGACACCTTTGAAGACGTTTACCGGGACTATGAGGACAAGAAGATAAGCGCCAGCGAGGGGGCTAGGAGGCTGGGGATTGCCCGGTCTACCTGGTATCGGAAAGTGAAAGAGTATGAGGCAGACGTGATACCTGGGTTTCAGGCAACACCGCCCATCTCACTAAACCAGGAGGGCACATTCCAGCTATTCCGTCAGCAGACACCAGAGAAACCCAGCGTTATAGTTTAGTTGTGGTTGAGAGATAAGGGCTTAACCAAACAAAACTTTAAGGAGTGTGCGTTATGGAAAAGAAGTTCATCATCAATCGGGTTGACCTAGGGCAGAGAGTGACAGGGTATAAGGTCTTTAATCCCGCTGTGAACGGCGGCGAGGTCATCGGCATGACGGCCAAGCAGTTGGGAGAGGCAGTCAAGGCCGGGGAGGTGCTGGACGGAAACGGCGGGCTGGTGCTGGATACGGCCAGAGGGTTCAAGGCCATCATGGTTAAGACGGGCATTGGGACGTTGACTTCCACTGACCCATCAGCGGTGGCGAACCTGATGTACACCGTGTACAAGAGGGAGGGCGATAATTTTTCAAAGTGATTTCCTCCCGGTTTGGCAGACAGACCTTCTGTGCGGATAGATTAAAGCTCTCCTTGATGTCAATGGTGTGGTGTTGTACGGCGGTGCTATCAAGTGTTCCTGGGAGATGGAGGACGAGGCCCCGGTCAAGGGCAAGGAGATAGCCAAAAAGTGAAGAGGCAGAGCGCAGGCCACCCGGTGATGGGTGGCCTGCGCCTACAAGAGGATGGTGCATACAATGGAATTATTGGTTGTGCTGGTCATTGGATGCTGTGCCCTGTTGGTGGTGCTGGTGATTGGTTTAGTTGGGATCCTGGGGGTTCTGGGAGTGACCCAAAGGATTTTGGAGTTGGCTGTGGGT
>URQA01000034.1 GCA_900549885.1 uncultured Eubacteriales bacterium
GCAGCAGCGCCGTCAGACCGATCACCGCCCACTCGGCTTGAGACAGCTTCCGCCTCATCATACCCACCTCCCGGACCACACCGGCCCATCCCGCGGCGCCTGTCAGGGAAAAGCCGGGATGGGGCTTTTTTTCGAAATTTCTGTTCCGGCGGTTGTGCCGGACAAGAGAATTTGCTATAATATCCTCGCGGAGAGATCCCTAAGGGACCGCTTTCCCACAGGATTTGGAAAGAGAATGTCTGGTTCAGGCGGGGCGCCGCCCGCCTCCAGATCAGTATAACACATCGGATGGGAGTTTCCTATGAAAAAATATCGTTTTTATTCCGGACTGATTGCTTTTTTTCTCCTGGCCTGCCTGTGCGCCCTGCCCGCCGCCGCACTGGAGGACCCGGCCCCCCAGTGCCGGGCGGCCATCGTGGTGGATGGGGACTACGGCGATGTGCTCTATGCGTACAACGCCTATGAAAAGATGTACCCCGCTTCCATCACCAAGATCATGACCTCTCTTCTGGTGCTGGAGGCGGTGGACAGCGGCCAGCTCACCCTGGACCAGCCTATCACCGCCTCCACCACGGCGGCGGTGGTGCCGGAGGGAAGCTCCACCGCCAATCCGCGCATTGAGGCCGGCGAGGTGCTCACGGTGGAGCAGCTGCTCTACTGCGACCTGATTACCTCGGCCAACGAGGCGTGCAATATTCTGGCCGAGACGGTGGGCGGCTCCATCGAGAACTTTGTGGACATGATGAACGCCAAGGCCCGGGAGTTGGGTATGGAGGACACCCACTTCGTCAATCCCCACGGCTTCCACGACGAGGACCACTATACCACCGCCTATGATATCACCATCATGGCTCGTGCTGCCATGGAGCATGAGACCTTCCGCACCATCGTGGCCACCCAGACCTACACTATCCCTGCGACCAACCTGAACGGGGAACGGGTGCTGCACACCACCAATGCCCTGATCGGCAACTGGATCTACAGCGGCTACCTCTACTCCAAGGCCATCGGCATCAAGACCGGATCCACCACCCCCGCCGGGCAGTGCCTGGCCTCCGCCGCGGTGGACGACGACGGGCGTACATACTACTGCGTGGTGCTGGGGGCGGAGACGGTGGATAACGGCGACGGCACCACCACCCGCTATTCCTTCTACGAGTCCCGGCGGCTGTTGGAGTGGGCCTTTGACAACTTCGAGCGGGTGACCCTGTTGGATGAGAACACCGAGGGGGTGCTCCGGGAGGTGTCCGTATCCCTGTCCGACGAGACGGACCATGTGATCGTCCAGCCGGTGGGGTCCATTGAAGCCACCCTGCCCACCGACTATGACCCGGCTCGGGTGGAGTATCAGGTAGAGCTGGCGGACGGCGTGGAGGCCCCGGTGGAGAAGGGAACCAAGCTGGGTACCGTGAGCGTGGTGTACGACGATGTGAACTACGGCACGCTGGACTTGGTGGCAGCTGACAGTGTGGCCCGGTCCGATTTCCAGTACTACGTCAAAACGGTAAAGGACTACCTGGGCATGTGGTGGGTCCGGGCGCTGCTCATCGTGGCGGTCGCGCTCATCCTGTTCCTGGTGGTGTGGCTGGGCGTCATCCGTCCCCGGCGGAAGCGCCGCTACCGTTACAGCAGCCGCTCCGGCGGCCGGCGGTACCAGGGCCGGCGGCGGAGATAACGCACAACAGCTTGAAAGGGTCAAGGCCCCGGGCGGCGGATGCCGCTCGGGGCCTTGCTTTGCCTGCCGGAGCCGGATTTATTCCACGAAGCCCTCAGAGTTCATGTACTTGACCGCCTCGATGGCCGCGATACGGCCGGAGTTGATGGCGTAGGACATGGTGGAGCCGGGGTTGTAGAAGCAGTAGCTGTCGCCGAACACGGTGGCACAGTCGGTGCCGCAGGAGTACAGACCGGGGATCTTGTCTAGCTGGGTGTCCAGCACCTCCATGTTTTCGTTGACCTTGATGCCGCCCAGAGAACCGTAGCCGGAGGGGAAGTGACGGGCCACATAGTACTTGGGCCCTTCTACCGCCTTGAGGTAGCGGGCGGGCTTGCAGAACTGCCAGTCGTAGCCGCCCGCCATGTCGTTGTATTCGTCCAGGGTCTTTTTCAGGTTCTCCAGGTTGATGCCGGTGGTAGCGCACAGCTCCTCCAGGGAGTCGAACTCCCAGAAGTTGCGCTCCACATTCTCGCTGTAGGACACGTCCTTGTCCTCGCTGGCAAAGACGGAGTTCTCCACATCGGACTGTTCGCCGGCCAGATAGAGCTTCTTCTCATGCTCCCACTTGTCCAGAGTGCGGATGCCGTGGTGGTAGGTGATGTAGTCCAGGCCGTTCTGCTTGTAGTAGTCCAAAATCTCGGAGCCGATGATGGAAAAGCCGCAGTTCTTCTTCTGCTGAAGCAGGCTGTTGCCGGTGTAGGTGGTGTTGTCCATGTAGAACTCATTCATGAACCGCTTGCCGTCCAGGTTGACCATCAGGTTGGGCTGGCGCATGGTCTCGGACAGGGTCTTGAACAGGTCAGTGACGCCGGGGGTGTTGTAAGTGACCTCCATGGTGACAGGGGCCTCCTTACCGCCAGCCCGCCATACCATGTTCATACCGTCACCGTCCAGGCCGGGGATGCGGAACGTGAACATATCCTCACCCCACTTGAAGCCCAGGCGCTCCTCGATCATCTTTACGTTGTTGCCGATGCCGCCGGTGGCCACAATAACGGCGTTGGCCATACACTCGATGGGGGTGCCGTCCTCCCGCTCGGCCTTGACGCCGATGATCTGGCCCTTGTCACCCTTGATCAGATCCTTGACTGCAGTGTGGAATTGGAAGTCCACCCCCAGCTCCACGCCGTAGTCGGTCATGTTCTTGATGTTGACCGAGGCGCAGCGCTCAGTGGGCTTGTTAGTTCCGGGCACCTTGATGATGTGCTGGGTCTTATGGGAGTTTTTGAAGTATTTGTACACGCCCTGAAACTGTGTGCCCATGCCCATCAGCCAGTCGATGGTGTCGGCGGACATGTTGAACCAGCGGCGGACCAGCTTGGCGTCGGCGCGCCAGTGGGTGTACTCCATGAAGTCCAGGAAGGCCTCGTCCTTGGTCCAGTAGTACATGTCCTCCTTCTGCAGGCGGGACTCCACGGCGAACAGGGCCATGCCCATGTTGGCCGCGCCGCCGGTGGTGCCGGACTTCTCAAAAGCGATGACCTTGCCGCCCCCCCGCTCGTTGAGCAGCTCCTGGGCCTGAACAGCGGCGGACAGGCCGGACATACCGGCGGCAACGACGACAACGTCGGCTTCCATTTTAATGCTCATAGTTTTGCTCTCCTTTAACTCAAATCAATATCGGTTCCGGCTTTAGTCCTGGGAGATCACGCCGGTATGAGTACGATAGCGGCGGATGATGCGCCCATCCTTACGCACTACGGTATTGGGACCCACCACTTCGGTGATCTCCGGGGCGTTGGGGTCGATGGGCCGCTCGGGCTGGCACAGGTGGGGACGGTTCTTCTTCCGCCGGGCCAGGGGCTTGGGGTTCAGGTCGAAGGCGGAGGTATGGCTCAGGGCCACTTGGTCATACCCCTCGGCGGAGCCGGTGGGAATGTTGATCTGGATGCCGGCAGAGGCGGCGCCCGCGCCGCCCTTCTTCATGTTGGCACAGACACCGGCCTTGCAGCGGTGGCGCAGCACATGGGCGGTCCAGTCGTTGTAGTAGGTCTCCAGAGAGGTCCGATACAGCTCCACACACCTGCCGCTGAGCTCACAGTCAGCGGCGATGTACATGGTCTGGCACAGCTCCTGAAGCAGCTCGATGTCCTCCATGGTGCCTTTGTCCAGGGTGATGTCCTTGCCGATGAGGTACAGCTGCTTCAGCCCGTCCCGGCAGAAGGTGCCCCTGCCGCAGGTATTTTTCATGGCGGTTTCAGCCACATTGACAGCCCACTGGACGGGACAGACATCGTCGGCCTTATTTAAGATCTCGTCGATAGAGGGCAGTATCTCCGCAGTTTTCGCGCAATTCATAATCATGATCTGTTCCCTCCTTATCACTTTACATAGGCAGTCCACATCTTGGGCTTGTGGAGCTGGCAGCGCAACGGGCACTTCAGGCAGCGGCCCGCCTCGTACTTGGCCATGGCCTCAGAGAAGGAGTTGTCCACCCGGTTGAAGTTGTCCCGGCGCTCCTCGCAGGAGAGAATGTCCGGCTTGACGCGGCCAAAGTTGGCAAAGCCCTCGATCTTGCCGATGTAGGGGTCGGCAGGAGGCAGGTCGGCCAAATGCTCTTCAATGTTGCCGTCGCCGCCCAAGTAGGCGTCAATGGTTTCGGCGGCGGTGCGGCCGCCGGCGATGGCGTCGATGACGGCCTTGGTGCCGGTGACCACGTCGCCGGCGGTGAATACGCCCTCCAGGCTGGTCTTAACGCCGCTCTTGCCGGTGGCGGGGTCGACGGGATAGCCCAGACGGTTCAGTTCCAGACCGAAGCTGGCAGTCAGGTCGGTTTTCTGGCCGGAGGCGAAGATGACCACGTCGCAGGGCACCACCTCGTCGGTGCCGGGGATGATGTCCACCTCCAGGCCGTTGGGGCCAAACTTAAAGGAGGACACGGCCACCACGTTCAGGCCGGTGACCCGGCCATTTTCCACGTTGAAGCCGGAATTGGTGTAGCCGGAATAGACCTTCACGCCCTCCTCCTGGGCCTGCTCGATCTCCTCATCGTCGGCCAGCATCTTGTCCCGGCTCTCCAGGCAGACCACGCTCACCGAGGCGCCCAGACGGGCGGAGGTGCGGGCCGCGTCGAAGGCCACGTTGCCGCCGCCAAAGACCAGAACCTTGGTGCCTTGGCCGATGTGAGGCTGGAAGTCGTCCAGTTCTCCCAGGGCCACGGCCTTGAGGAACTTCAGGGCGGTGGTGTTCTGCTCGTCCACCATGTTCTTGGTGGGGATGACCTTGCCCTCGCTGGCGCCCACGGCCACCAGAACCGCGTCGTAGTCCTTTTTCAGCTGGGCCACATTGTCGATGTTGGAGTTGTACTGGATCTGGATGCCGGACTCGGACACAATGGTGTCGACCTCTTTCTGCAGGTCCTCCCGGGGCATCCGGTAGGAGGGAATACCCACGGCCAGCATGCCGCCGGCCACCCGGTTGCGCTCGAACACGGTGACGTCATGGCCCTTCTTGCCCAGGTAGTAGGCGGCGGTGAGTCCGCAGGGGCCGCCGCCCACCACGGCCACCTTCTTGCCGGTGGCGGGCAGGTGGTAGGCCTTCTCCTTCCAGCTCTCCTTGGTGTCGTGCTCCACGGCGAAGCGCTTCAGGTCCCGGATGGAGATGGCCTCGTTCAAGCCCTTGCGCTTACAGCCCTTCTCGCAGTAGTGGGTACACACATAGCCTAGGGCATGGGGGAAGGGGACCTTCTCCCGAATGACACCCACGGCCTTGTCATATTCCCCAGCGGCGATCATGCGCAGGTAGTTGGGCACATTGATGTGGGCGGGACACTCCAGCGTGCAGGGGATGAGGGCCTGTTCCCGGGGTACGTCGGTGCGGAAGATGCCCTCCCGGTCCTGGAGCGCGCCAGTGGGGCACACCTCCACGCAGGCACCGCAGAAGCGGCAGTCTGCCTCGGGCAGAGAGAAGTCATTGAGGGTGCCCACATACGTTTCCCCGGTCTCGTCCACCCGGTTGTAGCGCAGCACATTGACGCCTCGAACGTCGGCGCACACCCGGACGCAGCGGCCGCACTGGATGCAGCGGACCATGTCCCGGTCGATGAGGGGGTTGTTGGTGTTGAGATTGACGGTCTCCTTGTGAAACTCCCGCATGCCGGGGTGGTTCACGCTGGAGAGATACTGCTGCAGGGCCTGGAACTCACAGTTGCCGAAAGAACGGCAGCCGGTGCACTGGGGATGGCTGGCCATCATCACCTGCATGGAGGTGCGGCGGATGGCGTCCAGGGTCTCCCCCTTGGTGCGGACCTTCATGCCCTCCTTCACATAGGTCATGCAGGAGCAGACCGGGCCGTCCTGCCCCTCGATGTCCACCACACACAGCTTGCAGCCGCCCTGGGCCTCCAGGTCGGGGTGCGAGCAGATGTGGGGGATGTAGATGTCGGCGGCCAGGGCTGCGTTCAGAACGCTCTGGCCCTCTTCCGCCTCGATTTGGGTCCCATCGACCCACAGTTTCACCTTTCCCACGTTACGATACCTCACATTTTGTAAAATGTACTGTTTTGGACCGGCAAAGAGCCGGTCCCTTCCTCACGAAAACCATAACAATGCAAGACTTGTGCCAACTTTACCGCGTGCTCTGGTATGGAAAATTCAGCGGTTTAAAAAACAATCTAGATCCAATAATGTTCCAACGCGCAAAAATGGTTCAAAACGACACAAAAAACGACACATGGAACAACGCAGACGGAACGAAAGTGGAGCCAGCCTGCAAAGCGGTCGGAACGGCGGAACGCACAGGGACACAGATCTGACACCCAGCTGTCAGACACAAGATCATTATACAGGAAAATGCGAAAAATTCAATGGGAGCTGCCGGTATTTTTGGGCAGGATTCCGGCGGCTGCGCCCTGTGCCCCTTGATTGACAGCCGGAAGTTTGGTATAGTGGAAAAAATAAAATGCAGCAGGAGGACTTTGCCATGCTCAAGGTGGACCACATCAGCGTTATGAATCTGGAAAATGCGATCCGGGGGGCACGAAACCCCCTGAACAGCTGGGCCCGCAGCGACAGCTGTTACAATGAAACGGGGGAGTATGTGCTGGGGGAGAACGACCTGTCCTTGGCCGGACGGCTGTGCCGGGCGGGGAGCGATCACCGGAAATTCATCCGCCAAATCCTGGTGTCCATGGATATCACTGCCCCCCTGTACTGGTGGAAGGAGTTTGACACCTATAAAGTAGGCACCGTGGCCAACTCCACCTCCACCATGCACAAGATCCACGCCAAGCCCTTTGAGTTGGCAGACTTCAGCACGGATCACATGACTGCCGCCACCTTGGCCCAGTTCCGGACCTGGGTGGATTATCTGGAGCAGGTGCGCCTGCGCTATATGGAGAACAAAGATAAGGCGGACTGGTACGACCTCATTCAGCTGCTTCCCACCAGCTATGACCAAAAGCGCACCGTCACCCTCAACTACGAGGTGCTGGCCAATATCTACTTTGCCCGCCGCAGCCACAAGCTGGACGAGTGGCACACCTTCTGCGGCGTCATCGCCGCCCTGCCCTACGCCCAGGAGATCATTCTGGCCTGCGGACAGGAAGAAAAGTGAATCTCATCGTGATCGCGGACCGCCGGTGGGGCATCGGTAAGGACGGCAGACAGCCCTTTTTTCTAAAAGAGGATCTCCGGCGGTTTCGAGAACTGACCCTGGGGGGATGTGTGATCATGGGACGCAGGACGCTGGAAGGGCTGCCTGGAGGGCGGCCCCTATCCGGGCGGCGGAACCTGGTGCTGTCTCGGACGCCAGGGTTTGTTCCCGAGGGGGCGGAGGTCTGCCGTAGTCCGGAGCAGGCTGCGGCGCTGGCCGGGCCGGAGGCCTTCGTCATCGGCGGGGCCGGAGTCTACCGGGCCATGCTGCCCTGGTGTGTCCAAGCCTACGTCACCCGGGTGGAGGAGGCATTTCCCGCCGACTGCTGGATGGTGGACCTGGACCGGGCACCGGAGTGGCGGCTGGCCGAACGGTCCGCTCTCATACAGGAGCAAGGACTGCATTACCGTTTTGCACGGTATGTAAGGGAATGAAACGAGGCCGCCGGGACATCCCGGCGGCCCAAACTGGTTTGACCGGAAAGGACTGTTTCTTGCCTGCAAAATATGGTACAATGGAACCGTCAATCACCAGGGGAAAGAAGGTAGGAGCATGGCTTTGGAGGAACGCACGCCGCTGACCCAGCTTCCGGGTATCGGCCCGGCCAAGGGCCGGGCGCTGGCCAGGCTGGGGCTGGAGCGGCTGGGGGACTTGCTGGAGCACTTTCCTCAGCGGTATGAGGACCGGCGGCAGTGTTGGACCATCCGCCAGGCCCCCCTGGAGCAGCCCTGCTGCGTGTCCGCCTTGGTGGCGGAAAGCCCCCGCCTGGCCCGGATCCGGAAAGGACTGGAGCTGGTGAAGGTCAGAGCGGTGGACCACACGGGGGTGCTCCATCTGACCTTTTTCAACCAGGCGTATCTGAAAAACGCCCTGTCCCCCGGGGTGACTTATGTGTTTTACGGCCGGGTGGAGGAGCTGGGCCGGGCGCGGACCATGGCCAATCCTGTGTTCGAGCGGGAGGGGGAGGGCAGGTACACCGGCCTCATTATGCCAGTATATCCCCTGACTGCGGGCGTATCCAACCATTTGATGGCCGGCCTTGCCCGGCGGGCGGTGGAGGTGTGCGCGCCGGAGCGGGAGGAAATTTTGCCCGAACCCCTGCGCCTGACCTATGGCCTGTGCCAGGTGGAGTACGCCTATCGCAATATCCATTTTCCCAAAGACTTTGAGGCTCTAGAGCTGGCCAGGCGGCGGCTGGTGTTTGAGGAACTGCTGGTGCTCACCTGCGGCATGGCTCTGCTGAAAGAGCGCCGGGGGCAGGGGGCCGGCCGGGTGCTGGACCGGGGCCGGGTGGAGGACTTTCTGTCCCTGCTCCCCTTTTCGCCCACCGGCGCCCAGCGGCGGGCTATGGAGGATATGGCGGCAGACCTGGCCTCCGGCCGGGCTATGAACCGTCTGGTCCAAGGGGATGTAGGCTCGGGCAAGACGGCGGTGGCCGCCTTCGGGGCCTGGAAGTGCGCCCAAAATGGCTGCCAATGCGCCCTGATGGCGCCTACCGAGCTGCTGGCGGAGCAGCACGCCAGGACGCTGGACGGCCTGCTCTCCCCAGTCGGGGTGCGGGTGGGCCTGCTCACCGGATCAGCGAAGGGGGCGGCAAAAAAGACGCTGCTGACCGCCATAGCGGCGGGAGAGGTGGATGTGGTGGTAGGCACCCATGCCCTGTTTTCCCAGGGAGTGGAGTACGCCGACCTGGCTCTGGTCATCGCCGACGAGCAGCACCGCTTCGGCGTGGCCCAGCGGGCGGCCTTGGCCGCCAAAGGGGCCACGCTGGGGGGGCCTTCAGAAGCGGACGGCCGGGAGGATGCCGTTCAGACCCACACGCTGGTCATGTCCGCCACCCCCATCCCCCGGACTCTGGCTCTCATCATCTATGGGGACTTGGACGTGTCCGTGATGGACGAGCTGCCGCCGGGACGCAGTCCAGTGGCTACCTATGTGGTGGGCGAGGATAAGCGGCAGCGGATGTATGGATTTGTCCGAAGGCAGGTGGAAGCGGGCCGCCAGGTGTACATCGTCTGTCCGGCGGTGGACGAGGGTGAGGCCCTGCCCCAGTGGGGAGAGACTGCCGGCGCGCCCATGGACCGAAAGGCGGTGACTACCTATGCCAGGGAGCTTCGGGAGAGGGTGTTTCCCGACCTGCGGGTGGGCCTGGTTCACGGCAGGCTGAAAGCCCGGGAGAAGGAGGCTGTGATGTCCGCCTTTTCCGCTGGGGAGCTGGACGTGCTGGTATCCACCACCGTCATCGAGGTTGGGGTGGATGTGCCCAACGCCTCTCTCATGGTCGTCGAAAACGCCGAGCGGTTTGGCCTCAGCCAGCTTCACCAGCTCCGGGGCCGGGTGGGCCGGGGAAAGCACCAAAGCTACTGCGTGCTGGTCACCGCCAGCAAAAGCGACACCGCCAGGGAGCGCCTGCGGGCCCTGTGCGCCACCAACGACGGCTTCCAGATTGCCGAGGAGGACCTGCGCCTGCGGGGCCCGGGGGACTTCTTTGGACGGCGGCAGCACGGCCTGCCCCAGCTGAAGGTGGCGGACTTTGCCTCTGACGTAGCCCTGCTCCGCCAGGCTAAGGAGGCCGCTGAAGAACTGGTCGCCGCCGATCCATCGTTGATGCAGCCAGAGCACCGGGCACTGCTGCGCCGGGTGAAAAAGATGTTTCAGGAGGAGCCTGAGATCTTCAATTAGCAAGGGCATGGGCCTTGTCCCTATGATTCCACAAACATGAGGAGGAGCTTATGATGACAAAAAAACAAAAACTTTACACGTTGCGCAATGATCCGAATGTCCACTATAATTGCGCCCAGTCTATGCTCATTCCCTTTGCCGGGGACATCGGTATTACCGAGGAGCAGGCCAACGCGCTGACGCTGAATTTCGGCGGCGGTATGGGCTGCGGCGCCGCCTGTGGAGCACTGGTGGGCACGCTGGCGGCCATGGGCGGCTTAGGAATGCCCCAGGAAAAGCGGGAGGAACTCATTGCCGAGTTTCAATCCCGTCATCAGTGCCTGAACTGCAGCCAGCTGCTGGAGGGGTTGGAGCGGGGAACTCCGGAGCAGAAAGTGCGCTGTGACGCCATCATTGAGGGCTGCATGGACTGGCTATGCCGGGAGGCTGGCCTGGAGTAAGGGCAGACGATAGCACAACTTGCAGGAGGATACCCATGGAAGAAACCATCATTCAGATTTTGGCCCGGGAGCTGGAGCGCCCGGAGCAGCATGTACGCAACATTATCGCCCTCCTGGACGAGGGCAACACGGTTCCCTTCATCGCCCGTTACCGCAAGGAGTTGCACGGGGGCATGGACGACCAGTTGATCCGGCAGCTGGCCGAACGGCTGCAGTACCTGCGCAATTTGCAGCAGCGCCGGGACGAGGTGAGGCAGTCCATTGAAAATCAGGGAAAACTCACAGACGAACTATCCGCCGCCATTGACGCAGCCGCCACCTTGGCGGAGGTGGAGGACCTATACCGTCCTTACAAACAGAAGCGGCGCACCCGGGCCACCATGGCAAAGGAGAAGGGGCTAGAGCCTCTGGCCCTGCTGCTGTTCGCTCAGGAGCGTGACTGCCCGGAGCCGCTGGCCGAGGCGGCAAAATACATCGACCCGGAAAAGGGGGTGGAGACGGCGGAGGACGCCCTTCAGGGGGCGTCCGACATCGTGGCGGAGCAGATCTCTGATGACGCGGACATCCGCAAGGCCCTCCGGGAGCTATACTGGAAAAAGGCCAGGCTGGTATCCGTTGCCGCAGCCAAAGAGCCGGCGGACACGGTCTACCGGCTATACTATGAGTTTTCGTCGCCTGTTTCCAAAACCCAGGGGCATCAAATTTTGGCCATCAACCGGGGAGAGCGGGAGGAAATCTTGAAGGTATCCGTAGACATGGACCGGGATGCTGCTCTGGTGGCCATCCGCCGGGCGGTGGTCCGACCGGGCTCTGCGGCGATGGACTTTGTCAAGGCCGCCGCGGAAGACGCCTATGACCGGCTCATCGCTCCTTCCTTGGAGCGGGAGATGCGCGCCGCCCTCACTGACAACGCCGATGAGGGAGCCATCGGCCAGTTTGCCCTGAACCTCAAGCCTCTGCTCATGCAGCCGCCGGTGAAGGGGTTTGTCACGATGGGCCTGGACCCGGGCTACCGTATGGGGTGTAAAGTGGCGGTGGTGGACCCCACCGGAAAGGTGCTGGACACCACTGTGGTCTACCCTACCCACGGAGAGCGGGGAAAGCAGGAGGCCATCGCCAAGCTCTCCGTGCTCGTCAAAAAGCACCATGTGGCCCATATCGCCATCGGCAACGGCACAGCCAGCCGGGAAACGGAGCAGATGGCGGTGGAACTGATCCGGCAGGTGGGGGGCGGAGTGAGCTACATGATGGTCAACGAGGCCGGGGCGTCAGTATACTCCGCCTCCAAGCTGGCCGCCGAGGAGTTTCCCGACTTCGACGTGAACCTGCGCTCGGCGGTATCCATTGCCAGAAGGCTTCAGGACCCTTTGGCGGAGCTGGTGAAGATCGACCCCAAATCCATTGGTGTGGGTCAGTACCAGCATGACATGCCCCAGGCCCGGCTGGGAGAGGCGCTGGACGGTGTCGTGGAGGACTGCGTCAATGCCGTAGGGGTGGACGTGAACACCGCCTCCGCCCCGCTGCTCACCCGGGTGGCGGGCTTAAACGGCACCACGGCGAAAAACATCGTGAGGTACCGGGAGGAGAACGGCCCCTTCACCACCCGGAGGCAGATCCTGAAGGTGCCCAAGCTGGGGCCCAAGGCATTTGAGCAGTGCGCCGGCTTCCTGCGGGTGCCGGAGAGCCAGTCCCCTCTGGACAACACCGCCGTCCACCCGGAGAGCTACGCCGCTGCTGAAAAACTGCTGGCCTTATGCGGCTGTGACATGGACGATGTAAAGGCCGGACGGTTGCCGGACCTAAAGGCTCGGCTGGAGGACTACGGCTTGGAAAAAGCGGCCGAGGCGTGCGGCGTGGGCGTACCCACCCTGCTGGACGTAGCCGGAGAGCTGATGAAGCCTGGCCGGGACCCTCGGGACGAGCTGCCCGCCCCCCTGCTGCGCACCGACGTGATGGAGATGAAGGACCTAAAGCCCGGCATGGAGCTGAAAGGCACGGTGCGCAACGTCATCGATTTCGGCGCCTTTGTGGACATTGGGGTGCACCAGGACGGGCTGGTTCACATCAGCCAGATCTGCAACCGTTTCATCAAGCACCCTTCCGAGGTGCTCAGCGTGGGAGACGTAGTCACCGTATGGGTGAAGGAAGTGGACGAAAAAAAGAAGAGGATCTCCCTGACTATGCGGAAGGACAAGCTGTAACGGGAACCCGATATGAGCGGGACGGCGCGGATGTGCCGTGCAGGCGTTTTGCGCAGCAAAACCTTGGCGCAAGGCGGAATTCAGTTCCGCCGCGCATGTGAAACGGTTAGGCCCCATGCGGCGGGCCGCATGGGGCAGGACAAACTGTGAGACAGGGCAAAGGAGGGATGTGTGATGGATCTGGCGGAGCGAAAGGCGCGCATTTTATATGGCCAGCACCTGACGAACCTGGCAGACCAGAAGTTGGTGTGCCGGGACTTGAATGGCATCCAGGCCCAGTTCCTGTCTGCCGCCCTCCACGCTCTGGATATCCGCACGGCGGGCCCAGTGGAGTCGGACAAGCTGGTGAAGAGCTGGACCATCCGGGGCACGGTCCACCTGTTCGACCCGGCTGATCTGCCGCTGTTTCTCCATGAGGGACGGACCCATTACCTACGGGACATGGACCAAATGACGGCGGATGAGCACATCACCCTGGAGCGAAAGCGGTATTTTGCCGATCTGATTTTGGATGAATTGGCCCGGGGACCTCGTCGCCGGGAGGACTTAAAGGCCGCCTGCTTTGCCGCAAGTATGACCGAGGATGAGAGCCAGAGTGTATTTAACGGTTGGGGCGGCACTCTGCGCTACCTGGCGGAGACGGGGCGGGTCACCCATGTGGTGGGGGAGGACAAGGCCTTCCAGCTGTGCCCGCCCTTTATCCCCATGGCGGAGAAGCCAGCCCGGCTGGAGCTGGCCCGGCGGTACTTTGCCCACTACGGCCCGGCCACGGTACGGGATGCGGCCTACTTCTTCGGCAAGCCCCAGCGGGAGGTCAAGGGATGGATGGCCCAGCTGCCCCTGGCCCACGCCCAGGTGGAGGGGCGGGACTGCTTCTGGCTGGACGGAGGACAGACCGACTGGCCGGAGGTGCCGGACTGCCTGTTCCTAGCGGGCTTTGACCAGCTGATGCTGGGCTATCTGAAAACAGAGAGTATTTTCCTGGCCAAAGAATACATCCGGGGCATCTTTCATCTGTCGGGCATCGTCATGGCGCCCATCCTGCTCCGGGGCCGGGTGGCGGGGCGGTGGAAGCAGAAGAACGGCAGGCTGGCCCTCACCCTCTTCGGCCACTGGACTGCTCGGGACCGAAAGCGGGTAGAGCAGACAGCGGAGAAGCTTTGGACGGTAAAACAAGTGGTCTGGGAAGAAAACTGACCGAAAAATGCAAAAAAACCTTGACTGTAAACCCTCTTGATACCTTACCCTGGCTTTGGGAGGCGATACCATGACCATCAAGGAGCTGGAGGAGCGCACCGGGATGACCCGGGCCAACATCCGTTTTTACGAGAGCGAGGGGCTGCTGTCCCCGGCCCGGCGGGAAAACGGCTACCGGGATTATTCGGAGGAGGACGTCAAGACCCTGGAGAAGATCAAGCTGCTTCGGGAGCTCCACCTGGACATCGACACCATCCGCCTGGTGCAGAAGGGGGAGCTGCCCCTGGAACGGGCGCTGTTCACCCTGCTGACGAAACTGGAGGGAGACAAGGCCGCCCTGGACCGGGCGGCGCAAGTGTGCCGGGAGCTGGAGCGCACCGGGGTGGAGTACGGCGCACTGGAGCCAGGGCCCTGGCTGGAGCAGCTGTCCCAGACGGCGCGGCCCCAGCTGACGCCGCCGCCCCAGACCATACGCGTTCTGCCGACCATAGAGGAGATGGAAAAGAAGGCCGGCAGCCACCCTTGGATGCGCCTGCTGGCCCGGGAGGTGGACGTGAGCATATACAGTCTGCTGATCCATGCTGTTTTGGGGCTGGGCTTCCGGGTGAATCTGCTGCATACTGGGAGCTTTGCAGACTGGCTGATCAGCTTGTCTTCCCTGGCGCTCATGTTTGTGGCGGAGCCCCTTTGGCTCCACTTCTGGGGCTGGACGCCGGGCAAATGGATCTTCGGCCTGAAACTCCGCAACCGCTTCGGGGAAAAACTCTCTCTGTCCGCGGCGTGGAGCCGGGGCTGGGGGATATTTTCCCGGGGCTATGGGTTCAACATCCCCATTTACATCCTTTGGCGGCACTGGAAAAGCTACCGTAGCTGCCGGGACGGAGAGGACTGCGACTGGGACTACGGGGAAGAGCGCCAGTATACCAAGGAGGACAGGAGTCTGTCCTGGCTCATGTGGCTGGGGGCGATGGCGGCGAGTGTGTTCCTGGCCGTTACGATCCTGCTCCAGACCTATCTGCCCCCCAACCGGGGCGCACTGACCGCGCAGGAGTACTACCAGAATTTCAATTACTACCAAAAATACATCTTTGGGGTGTCCTCTCCCTATTTGGATGAGGAAGGGGATTGGGCATCTTATTCCTCTGTCGGCGGTATCGTGGTGCCCCTGTTAAGAAATCTATCCTACTCCCCGGTGGAGGTGGAACTGTCACCGGAAGGCTATGTGGCGGCGGTCACTCTGTCCGACTATATGGACCCGGATGACGGCGTGACGGTGGGGATGGGGACGGAGAACGCCTCCTATCTCTACATGACCCAGACTTATTATCAGATCGCCACCGCCGCCCTGGCGGGGACCCAGCGGGAGTTCAACTGCTTCAACTACGACCTGACCGGCTGGCTGGAGCTGTGGGACGAGCGGTGGGACAGCTTTGAACTGGATTACCGGGGGGTACACATCAGCCAGACGGTGGAGTGCTCCGGCTATACGGGGGTGGGCCAGATCCGGGAGCCGGTGGAAGGCCGGGACCAGCACTACCGCCGGACGGTGACCATATCATTGAATGGAGATGAGAAATGATGGTGCTGACCATCGACGAGGTCAACGACATTTTGGATGAGGTGTACAACGAGTTCCCCGAGCCCCTGTTCGAGGGGCTGAACGGCGGGGTGCTGCTGCTGGAGGAGGAAAAGCCCGACCCGGAAGCCGGTCCCGACGTGTATGTCATGGGGGAGTACTGCTGGGATGAAATGGGGCGGTACATCAACATTTACTACGGCTCCTTCGCGGCTTTGCTGGGCGACGACCCCAGGCAGGTGTGGGTGGACGAGCTGCGCACCACCCTGCGCCATGAGCTGACCCACCATGTGGAGGGGCTGGCGGGGGAACGGAGCCTGGAGTACAAGGACTCTGCCCAGCTGGCCCAGTTTCAGACGGAAAACCAGGCTGGACAGGAGGATGAGGATGGGGTATAATTTCCCTGAACACAGAGAAGGAGGAAGTATCCCATGCACACGATCACGTACCGGCCCCGGGGCGTGTGTTCCCGGAACATGGAGATTGACGTGGAGGGCGATGTCATCCAGTCCGTCCGGGTGGAAGGCGGCTGTTCCGGCAATCTCCAGGGCATTTGTTCCCTGCTCAAGGGGATGACGGTGGAGGAGGCCGTAGCCCGGATGGAGGGCATCCGCTGCGGAGGAAAACCGACATCATGCCCAGACCAGCTGGCCCAGGCTCTCAAGCAGGCCGAATAAAGAAAAACAGGGGTCCAAGGCATAGCCTTGGACCCCTGTTTTGTTGTGTCAGTAGGGCAGGATGACCCGATAGATCATCAAAAAATGGGCGATGGAGCCGAGCAGAATGAACACATGGAAGATCTCGTGGCAGCCGAAGCGGGGGTTGTTCCGCCCAGGCCACTTCAAGGCGTAGAGCACGCCGCCAATGGTGTACAGCACACCCCCCAGCAGCAGCCAGAACAGCCCGGCAAAGCCCACCGCGTTCCACAGGGGCCAGACGGCGATTACCGCCAGCCAGCCCATGGCGATATAGATGCCGGAGGTCAGCGCCCGGGGACAGTTGATCCAGAACAGGCTCATGAACACCCCGGCCACCGTCAGCGCCCAAATCACCCCGAACAGGGACCAGCCCCAGGGGCCCCGCAGGGCGGTAAGGCAGATGGGGGTATAAGTGCCGGCAATAAGGAAATAAATAGAGGTGTGGTCATATTTGCGCAGGTTGATGCGGCCGCGGACCGAGGTGTTGACACAGTGGTACAGGGTAGAGGCAGTATAAAGGCCAATCATGGACGCGCCGTAAATGGCGAAGGACACCAGCTTCCAGGGATCGGCACCCTGTAAGGCTGCCTGCACCAGCAGCAGGACCGTGCCCACCAGAGCCAATACCGCCCCAACGCCATGCGTGATAGCGGACCAGGGGCGCAGACCGTCATAGGGGTCCCGGCCCTTTTCCTGGGGGCGGGGGCGCCTGGAATGGGAGGGGTTCAGCTCAAAGGGGTTGGGGGTCACGGCATATTCCATGGCGGCTCATCCTTTCCAGTGAATTGTTGTATGTAGTATACCACCGGAATCGCATAATATCAAGAGAAAAATGATGAAATATAATTTTTAATATTATTTTAAGAAACCATTCAAATGACAAGCCCTCCCCGGCCAGGCTAGGGAGGGCTTTTTCTTCCTGAGGGAGAGCGGATGCACGTTCCCTTACCTGCGCCAGCGCTTCAGCATGGGGAAGAATCGGAACATCTGCGTCCGGGCCTGCTCCGCCGTCATGCCGGGATTGGCCTGGACCATATGGGGCGTGCAGAAGTCGATCATCTCATCCATGGTCATCTCCCCCACGAACTGCCCCTGTTGATAGCAGTAGGCGCAGTAGTCGGGGCTGGGGGATCCGTCGGTTTCGGTGCCAAACTGGGTTTTGTCAGTCAGGGGCATGCCGCAGGACTGACAGAATTTCATGTCTGTGTATTCCATGGGTGGAACCTCCTTTTCGTTGGATGCGCCCATGGTATCACAGCAAACCTGACAAGGCGTGTCAGGTTCCCAATGGGTTCGGAAAATAATTTGACCAAGCTGAGCCATGCGCCGGCGCAGGGCCGCCGGTTCTACGATCTCCACTCCCGCGCCGAAGCTCAAAAGATACCCGTACAGCCAGGAATCCTCGGGGAACACCGCCCGCACCTCCAGCCGCCCGTCGTCCCGAGCGGAGACACAGTCTCGGTCAAACTCATCGTATACCCGCCAGGCCAGGCCGGGAGAAAAGCGCAGCACGCACTCCACCCGGAACAGGGGCGGAATCTCCCCGGAGTAGCCGATGTCAGGCGGCGTCAGACGGCGATGGAACTGCCGTCCGGTGACGGTAAGCTCCAGAATCCGGCTTAGGCGGAAGGTGCGGTAGTCCTCCCGGTCCAGGTCCAGGGCCTGAAGGTACCACCCCTGGCCTTTGTATACCAGCCGGGCGGGCAGGACCCGCCGGGGCAGGGTGAGCCCCTGAGAGCTGGCATAGCGGAAGGCTACTTCGTGCCGGTCCAGAATGGCCTGGCGCAGACATTGAAACAGGGTGTCGTCCCCCCGGCTGTCTCCCCAGCGGGACAGGTGAACCTGGAGCCAGTCCTCTCGCCCGCCCTGGCGGAACAGGGCGGACAGCTTGGTAAGGGCGGCGCTGTCCCCGGCGGCGGGGAAGGCCCGCAGGGCGGCCAGCAGCTGGCACTGCTCCGCCTCAGTGAAGGCGGCCCGGTCCAGCACGAAGCCGTCCATCAGCGACACGCCGCCCCCCTGGCCCTGGGTGGTGCAGATGGGTACCCCGGCGGCAGACAGGGCGTCCACATCCCGGTAGACGGTGCGCACCGACACCTCCAGCTTGTCCGCCAGTTGCCCGGCGGTGAGCCTGCCGTGCTCCAGAAGCAGATATACCATTTGAAACAGGCGGTTGGCGGACATGGCGGATGGCCCCCTCTCTTATCTATGGCAGTATGATATCATAAAAGAGAAAGGGCTTCAAGGGCGGGTGAAACGCCCTCTTTACTTTATTACACAAAAGTGCTATAATCATCCTGCTTGTAAAGAGGCCGTCCCGCGGTCCAAATCTTTCCACAGGAGGTCATCCCCATGGTATCCCAACGCATGAAGCAGCTGGGCACCGCCCGCTCGGTGATCCGGGAGCTGTTTGAATACGGCAACCAGCGCGCCGCCCAGGTGGGCCGGGAGAATGTGTTCGACTTCTCCATCGGCAACCCCTCCGTCCCCCCACCCCCCCAGGTCAACGAGACGGCTATCCGCCTGCTCCAGACCGAGGACCCCACCGCCCTCCACGGCTACACCAGCGCTCAGGGTGACGCCGCCGCCCGGGCGCTGCTGGCTGCCGACCTCAATAAGAGATTCCAGGCCGGGGTGTCCGCCGACGACCTGTACATCACCGTGGGGGCTGCCGCAGCCTTGTGCTGCGTGTTCCACGGCCTGGCCTGCCCGGGGGATGAGTTCCTCGTCATCGTCCCTTACTTCCCCGAGTACCAGGTGTTCATCGAGGGGACCGGCTGCTCCATGAAGGTGGTCCAGCCTGACCCAAGCACCCTCCAGATCGACCCCGTTGCCCTGGAGGCGGCCATCACCGAACACACCAAAGCGGTGGTGGTCAACTCCCCCAACAACCCCTCCGGCGTGGTGTACACCCAGGATACCCTCCGGGCAGCGGCGGACGTGCTGGAGCGCAAGAGCCGGGCATACGGCCACCCCATCTACCTGGTGGCGGACGAGCCCTACCGGGAGATCGTGTTCGACGGGTATTCCGTGTCTTGGCTGCCCCAGGTGTATAAGGACAGCATCGTGTGCTATTCCTTCTCCAAGTCCCTGTCCCTGCCGGGGGAGCGCATCGGCTATGTGCTGGTTTCTCCCACGGTGCGTGACCACGACGAGGTGTACGCCGCCGTGGCCGGGGCGGGGCGGAGCCTGGGCTATGTCAACGCCCCCAGCCTGTTCCAGCGGGTGGCGGCGGCATGCTGCTCCCTCACCTCCGATCTGTCGGTGTACGAGCGGAACGCCAAGCTGCTGGTATCCTCCCTGCGGGAGATGGGCTACACCTGCGTGGAGCCACAGGGGGCCTTCTATCTGTTCCTCAAGACCTTAGAACCGGACGACGGGGCGTTCAGCCAGCGGGCCAAGGGGTTTGACCTGCTGCTGGTGCCCGGCTCCGGCTTCGGCGCGCCAGGGTGGGTGCGGCTGGCCTTCTGCGTCCAGACGGAGATGATCGAGCGTGCCCTGCCTAAATTCAAGGAGCTGGCGGAGAGCTATCAGTAGAGAAAATGCAAGTCCGGCGGGCTGTG
>URQA01000035.1 GCA_900549885.1 uncultured Eubacteriales bacterium
GGTCCGGGCTGTGCGCTTTGCCGGGCGGAGGGGCCCGGTATTGGGAGAAAAAGAGAGAGAAGGAGGGGTTCTATGTCAGACGGATTTGCCGTGGAGATGCGGGGCATCACCAAGACCTTTGGCAGCGTGGTGGCCAACCGGGACGTGGACCTGGACCTGCGCCATGGAGAGATTCTGGCGCTGCTGGGGGAAAACGGCTCGGGCAAGACCACCCTGATGAATATGCTGTCCGGCATCTATGCGCCGGACAGCGGCTCCATCCGGGTGGAGGGCAAGCCGGCCGTCATTTCTTCCCCCCAGGACGCCAAGCGGCTGGGCATCGGTATGGTCCACCAGCACTTTAAGCTGGTGGATGTACTGTCCGCTGCGGACAACATCTGGATGGGGGCGGAAAAGGCCGGGGCGCTGCTGCGCCGGGATCGGTATGAGAAGATCGCTGAGGTAGCCCGGCGCTTCGGCTTTGACATCGACCCCCGGAAACAGGTGGCCAACATGGCCGTGTCGGAAAAGCAGACCCTGGAGATCATCAAGGTGCTCTATTATGGGGCCAAGGTCATCATCCTGGACGAGCCAACCGCCGTGCTCACTGTGCAGGAGATCGATAAGCTCTTCTCCGTGCTGCGCCGGATGAAGGAAGAGGGCCATTCCATCATCATCATCACCCATAAGCTCAACGAGGTGATGGACATTTCCGACCGGGTTGCCATCCTCCGCAAAGGGGAGCACATCGCCACCGTGGACACCGCCTCCACCAACGAGCAGGAGCTCACCGAATGGATGGTGGGCCGGAAGATGGACTTGAACATCCAGCGGCCGGTGGTGGAGAAGACCCGTCCCCTGCTGGAGCTGCGGGACCTGACGGTGCGCAGCGACGAGGGCTCGGTGGCCATCGACCATGTCAGCTTCTACATCCGGGGAGGCGAGATGCTGGGGGTGGCGGGCATCGCTGGCTGCGGCCAGAAGGAGCTGTGCGAGGCCATTGCCGGCCTGCGGCCCATCGAGGGCGGGCAGATGATCCACAAGGGGGACAACATCGTGGGCCTGTCCCCCAAGGCCATTCTGGACAAGGGGATCTCCATGTCTTTTATCCCGGAGGACCGGCTGGGGATGGGCCTGGCCCCCTCCCTGTCCATCACGGACAATATGCTGCTGAAAAACTACGGCAGCCACAAGGGACCCTTTGTGGACCGGAAGGCAGGCCGGGCGGATGCCGAGCGGGTGATCCGGGAGCTGGGGGTGGTCACCCCCTCCACGGAGACGCCGGTGCGGCGGCTGTCCGGCGGCAACGTGCAGAAGGTGCTGCTTGGCCGGGAGATCAAGGCTGGTCCCAATGTCATTATTACCGCCTACCCGGTGCGGGGGCTGGATATCAATTCGTCCTATACTATTTACGACATCCTCAACCAGCAGAAGCAGGCGGGGGTGGGGATCCTCTTTGTAGGGGAGGACCTGGACGTGATGATGGCCCTGTGCGACAAGATCATGGTGCTCTGCCACGGCAAAGTGATGGGCGTGGTCCACGCCCACAAGACCACCAAGGAGGAGCTGGGCCTGATGATGACCGGAGCGCTGGACCTGAGCCACAAATATGAGGACAAGCCTGCGGGCATCGCTCGGGACACCCTCATCGGCCAGGGCGGTGGAGACGACGGAAAGGGGGAGGAGTGAAGATGCGCCTGCATGTGGTAAAGCGGGACAGCTGCCCCCTGTGGAAGATGCTGCTGCTCTATGTGGGGGCGGTGGCGGCAGCCCTGCTTTTGGGGGCAGTGTTGCTGCTGGCTCTGGGGGTAAATCCCATGGAGTATTACAGCAAGATGTTCACCATGGGCATGGTAGGCAACAAGATCGCCTACAAGGCCTTCGAAAACTACTTGAAGGTGTTTGTCCCCCTGGTCCTGACGGCAGTGGGCCTGTCCCTGGCCTTCAAGATGCGCTTTTGGAACATCGGCGGCGAGGGCCAGTTCATTGTGGGGGCCATCGTGGCCGCTGTGGTGGCCTTTAAGGCCGGCGCGGTGCTCCCCGGGGCGGTGACCCTGCTGCTCATGTGCCTGGCGGCTATGGCGGCAGCGGGGGCGTACGGGGCCATTGCGGCAGCGCTCAAGGTGCGCTTCGGTACCAACGAGACCCTGCTCACCCTGATGCTCAACTACATCGCCCTGTACGCGCTCATATTCCTGGGGGAGACCAAGGCGGAGTGGAACTTTCTGCTCAACCCTGAGTCTGCCCGCCCCACCTTCGGCAGTTTTGCCTCGCTGGCCTCCTTTCCCGGCATCTCCATCGGGAAGTTCAACCTAAATGTCTGCGTGATTTTAACCTTTGTCATCGGGGTGCTGGTCTTTATCTATCTGAAATACACCAAGCACGGCTATGAGATCGCCGTGGTGGGCGACTCAGTGGGCACTGCCCGGTATGCGGGCATCAAGGTAAACCGGGTGGTGCTGCGCACGGTGTTTCTATCCGCCTGTCTCATCGGCCTGGCCGCCGCCTTCAAGGTGGGCACTGCCGGCATCCTGTCTACCGCCATCACCGACGACGTGGGTTGGACGGGCGTCATCGTGGCGTGGCTGGCCAAGCTGAACACGGTGGGCATCTTCCTGGTGTCCGCCCTCATTGGCGTGCTGGACTACGGCTCCACCGTGGCCGCGTCCTCCTTCTCCGCCGTGGACTCCAGCTTTGCCAACATGCTTCAGGGCGTGATCCTGTTCACCGTGCTGACGGCGGATTTCCTCATCCGCTTCCGGGTGGTCATTGCCAGAAAGGGGGAGCCGGCCCATGAATGACAGACTTGGTATCGTCACGACATTTATCCACAATATCGTAGTGTATAACATTCCCCTGCTCTATGGCACGGTGGGAGAGATCCTCATCGAGAAGTCAGGCAGCCTGAACCTGGGCGTAGAGGGCATCATGGCGGTGGGAGCCATATTCGGCTACATCGTGGGGTGCTACGCCAACAGCCTGCTGGTGGGGGTACTGGCGGCCTTCCTCACTGCCGCCCTGTGCGGGCTGCTGTTCGCGGTGCTCACCGTGTCCCTCCAGGCCAACCAGAACATCACCGGCCTGACCCTCACCACCTTTGGCCTGGGCGTCTACTTCTTCGTGGGCAACGGCCTGAAGGCAGTGAGCTGGCCCGCCATGGCCGACTATTCCGGCGTGACCCAGGGATTTGCCGACCTGCCCATCCCAGGCCTGTCCCAGATTCCCGTGATCGGGGAGGGGTTCTTTGATCACAATATCCTGGTCTATCTGGCGGTGGTCATCGCCCTGGTCATGTGGTGGTATCTCCGGTACACCCGGGCCGGGCTGCGGCTGCGCGCTGTGGGGGAGAACCCCGGCGCCGCCGACTCGGTGGGCATCAATGTGAAGCGGTATAAATACCTGCATATCATCATCGGAACCGGCGTCATGGGCATCGGCGGCTACTACATGGGCCTGAATATGAACGGCTCTTTCTCCAGCAGCTGCTGGACCAACGGCTATGGCTGGATCGCCGTGGCTCTGGTCATCTTCGCCAACTGGAATCCCGCCTTTGCTATCCTGGGCACCTTTGTGTTTGGCTTCTTCAACACGCTGCGGGTGTCCGGTTCGTCTCTGGCGGCGGCTTTCCCTGAGGCATTGGGCTGGCTGGCGGCTATCCCCTCCCAGCTCTACCAGGCGCTGCCTTTCATCATTACCGCGTTGGTGCTGGTGTTTTCCTCCATGAAGAAGAAAAAGAACAGCGGTCAGCCCGCAGGGCTGGGGCTGAACTACTTCCGGGAGGAACGCTGATTAAATAGATAAGGCCCGGTGCGGAACGCACCGGGCCTTGCTGTTGAGAAAGGGTTCCCGCCCAGACGTTGTCTGGGCGGCGGGTCCCGCGGAGCGGGGTGCGGCGGAGCCGCAAAAGCGCAGGCGGAATTCACTTCCGCCGAGCATGCTGAGGAAAAGGGTTCCCGCCCAGACAACGTCTGGGCGGGAGGAGGATACAATGAAATGAAAAGAAACGCTCTTGCTTGCTTGCAAGTATATCATATCCAGAAGATGTTACGGAATCAGGCGCAAAGCTGTTAAATAAGTGTTACATGATGGCGGTCAGCCCTCTGCCGCCTGCCGGAACACCCGCTCCACGTCGGGCTTTTCCGCATGGCCCTCAAAGACTTTCTCCCCGTCCACGTACCAGGTTGGGACATAGTAGTAGTCGTGGGCTTCGGCAAAGGCCTGTTCCCGGCTCTCGTCCACAATGTGCAGGGGGATAGACTGCCACTCCGGATGCTCCCGAAGCAGTTCCTCCTGATACCTCAGGGCCAGCTTACAGTGGGGACAGCCGGGGAGAATAAACATGAGTATCTCTTTCATAGGCTCCCTTCTTTCTCTGGGTTAGAATCTGCTTTAGTTTACCACGAATTTGTGTTATGATAAAGAAAAAATTCAGGAGGTGCCCCATGACCCACGAGGACTATATGCGCCAGGCCCTGGAGCTGGCCCGGGCGTGTCTGCCGGACGGAGACGTGCCCGTTGGCTGTGTGGTGGTATCCCCTGTGGGAGAGGTTATCGGGCGTGGCCGCAACCGCCGGGAGGCGGAGGGCTGCGCCGCCGCCCATGCGGAGATCGAGGCTATTACCCAGGCCTGCAGGCGCCTGGGCAGCTGGCGGCTGACCGGGTGTGTGTTGTATGTCACCCTGGAGCCATGCCCCATGTGCGCCGGGGCCATCATCAACGCCCGGATCGCGGAGCTGCGTTATGGGGCCAGGGAGGAGAAGTCGGGTTGCTGCGGTTCCGTGCTCAATCTGTTTGAGGAACGCTTCAACCACCGACCCCGTATCTACGGTGGCCTGCTGGCAGAGGAATCTTCCGCCCTATTAAGAGAGTTTTTCCAAAAAAGGCGGGAAAAGGACGAAACTGTTGTTTGATTTAATACTTTTGTAATAACTTCCCTCGAACTTTTGTAATGATTCTCCTTTATCTTAATACTTGCAAGAGATATCCTTTCTTTTTCATTCTATCCTCCATCCTTTTGAACCGGGGCTTCTGGCTCCGGTTCATCTTTTTTGCAGGCCCCGGAAGGGGTCGTTTCTTTTTCTTGACTTATATCGAATATTGATATAATATTGCAATGAAAAGGATCCATATTCAATCGAGAGAAGGTGACGCCATGGCCCGGAAGAAGCTGGATACGCTGACCGAGCAAATGTACTACCTGCTTCTGGCCCTCCATGAGCCGGGCCACGGCTACGCCATCATGGAGCGGGCACGCGAGCTGTCCCATGGCCGCCTTCAACTGGGGCCAGGGACGCTTTACACCCTGCTGGCCCGGTTCGAGAAGGAAGGGCTTATTGTTCTGGCCAAGATTGAGGACACCCGGAAGATCTACCGCCTCACCCAGCAGGGGCGGGACACCCTGGAACAGGAGTATCAGCGCCTCCGCCGTCAGGTGGCGGACGGGGCGGCCATCTTCGGGAAGGAGGATACCCCATGAAACAGACCAAGCGCGTACTGTTCACCTTTTCCCCCTATGAGTACAAGGGGGTGGAGGTCTATCTTAACAGCCTGGCTGCCCGGGGCTGGGAGCTGGTGAAGGTGGGATCGGTCCTGGCAAGCTTCCGCCGGACACAGCGCACGGATTTGACATACTGCACCGACCTGCTCACCTACCGCCGGCGGCAGGGGGGCCGGGAGGCGCAGCGGGAGTACCTGGCCCTGTGCCGGGAGGGGGGCTGGGAGCTGGTGGACCGGCGGGGGAGCATGGGCCTGTTCGCCTCCCTGCCGGGAACAAATCCTGCCCCCATCCAGACCGACCGGGACACCGAGTGGTACCACTATAAACGGGCCTACCGGAACAGCCTGTTCTGGGCGGTGGCGGCCATACTGCCCATGCTGTGCCTGGTCCTGATCATCCTGCTGGCGGGCGGGCTGGCCACGGCAGGGGAGGCCCTGATCCGGGCCTTCCGCTTCACTTGGCAGAGGAGCTGGGTCATCGCCATCTGGCAGGCGGCCCTGCCTGTGCTTTTCGCGGCGGGCTTGTGGAAAATCGGGGGCTTTTTCTGGAGCTGGGGCAAGACCAGGCGCTCCGGCACCATCCACACCCCTGCCCGTCGGGCCATATGGGCCAACGCTGTGGTCAACCTCATCGAGCTGGCGGCGCTGATGTTGATGGCAGCGGCAAGTGTGGCGGACCTCATCCAGGGCAGGGGGTCAGTAGCTTCCGTCGTGGGGCTTGCCATCGGAGGTGTCATCCTCTTTTTCTGGCCCTCCTTTACCTACCAGGACGAGGTATACCCCAGAGAATACCGTCAGGTCCGGATATATGGGGCGAGCCTGGTGGTCTTTGCCGTGCTGGTGATCGGCGCTACTTGGTGGCATGGTGGGGATACAGTGTATTTCTGGCGGGATAACGATGACTTTCTGGAATACTACGCCCCGCTGGAAGAGATGCCCGTCGTCCGGGAGACGGATGTGGGTGCGCAGCCGGAGGGCGCCTATACCCTGAGCCAGGGAATAGGCCCGGCGGGGCGGTACACTCTGCTGATGATGAGCCCAGGCAACAACCTGGATGAAGAACTGGACGGCGTCTCTTGCAGCCGCTACGACTGCTGGTTCCCCTGGCTGGCCGGGCAGGTGGCGGACACGCTTCGGGAGGAGGTAACCATCCCGGAATACCGGCAATATAGGGACTGGGTGAACCGGGACTATCAGTGCGGGGAGCTGGAGCCCATCTCCCTGGGCTGGGCGGACGAGGCCTGGCTGGGAACCTGGAGGGACTACAACTGGGCTTCTGGAGAGAGCCGGGGCCATGTGCTGGTGCTGCGCAAGGGGAATGTGGCCGTACGGGTGTTTGCCCCGGTGAACCTGACGGACAGGGACATTCTAGCGGCCATCCGGTCCAGGTTGGGCTTTTGAGATCGCGGATGCGCACAGAGAGGAAGTGCAGACCATGAGGAAAACGAAGCATGCGCTCTTTGCCTTTTCCTCCTATACCTACAAGGCGGTGGAGGCTTACCTGAACAGACAAGCCGCCAGAGGCTGGGCGCTGGAGCGGATCGGCCCCTTTGAGCAGCTGGCCAGATTCCGCCGCACGGACCGGACCGACCTGCGCTGCTGCACCGACCTGCTGCCCTACCGCCGGGGGAAGAAGGGCCGGGCCAAGGTGGAGGAATACCTGGCCCTGTGCCGGGAGGGAGGCTGGGAGCTTGTGGACCGGCGGGGGGCCCTAGGGGTCTTCGTCAACCGGCCCGGCACCGATCCCGCCCCCATCCAGACCGACCGGGAGGCGGAGCGGGCCCACTACCGCCAGGTGCGGCGCAACAGCCTGTTTTGGGTGCTGATCCCCCTGCTGATCGACCTGATCTACTGGATCTTCCTGCTGTGGACGGGGTGGCGGTCGGGCGGCGGGGAGTGGATAGAAGGCCTTCCCCTAAGTTTATATGTCTCCTGGCCCCGGAACTGGGCTCTGATAGGGCTGGCGGCGATGCTCCCCCTGCTGGCCATCCCGGCGCTGCTGCGGCTGGGAGGCCTGGCCTGGAGCTGGGTGCGGGCCTGGCGGGACAGCGACATCCCCACCCCTGCCCCCTGGGTCATGTGGGGCAGCGCCCTGGTGAACACGGCGGTACTGGTCGTGCTGTGGATAGTCCTGGTGGTAGTGACCATGGAGGCCATTAAACAGGGAGTTATTTCCTGCTTTCTGGGAATGTTCATAGGCGGCGTATGCCTCATTGGTCACGCCCCAGCGGTGGAACGCATGACCTCCCACCCCGGGGAAGCCTGGCGGATGCGGGGCCGGGGGATTGCCTTTGCCGCCCTGGCGGCGGTGGTCATTGTGCTGACCCTGACGGTGGGCGGCGGGGGAGATCAGACCGGCATCGGCCCCGCCGGGCGCTATGATCAAGTGGACATCCGGCTGGACCAAAGAGTGGAGCAGGAGTACGGGCCCGGGATCGACAGCGTGACCGCCGTCCGGTACGACTGCTGGAACGAGGCCCTGGCGGAGCGGGTGGCGGATACCCTCCGGCTGGAGGCGGAGATGCCGGAGCGGGTGGTATATCAGGGAGTTACGCTCATCAGCGATTACCGCTGTGAGGAACTGGCCCCCATAGACTTCTCCTGGGCGGATGAGGCCTGGATGGGCAACTGGATAGACACTGGACTGTTTGAGGGTGAGGGCCAGGTGCTGATCGCCCGGAGGGGGCTTGTGATCTTGTATCTGTCCGCCCCCATGGAGCTGACGGGGAACGATGTGCTACGGGCATTTCGGGAGCAGCTGGAAGGATAGGACGAGGTGAGCGACAGTGAGACGAAAAAAATATACCCTTTTCAACTTCTGCACCGGCGACTTCAAGGGGGTGGAGCAATACCTGAACCGCCAGGCCGCCAAGGGGTGGAAGCTGGACAAGGTGGGTGTGCTGCTGGGCCGGTTCATCTGGGCAGAGCGGGACGACCTGCGCTGGTGCGTGGACCTGGCCGATCCCAAGCGGGAGCGGGAGGAGGAAGAGGACTACCTGGGCCTGTGCGCCGAAGGTGGCTGGGACCTGGCGGCCAAGACCAACAACATGTACCTGTTTTGCTCCCGGCCCGGCCTGCGGCCCGCACCAGTCCAGACCGACCCAGAGTTGGAACGAAAAAACTACTATAAGTATTATATCAAGTCAACCATACTATCTGTTCTCATCATTGCCGGGGTGCTGGCGGTGTGGGCCCTGTTGGCCTGGGCCATGGGCAGCGCCTTTGGCACGCTGGAGGATATGGAGAGGGCGGTCCGGTTTGGCTGGATGGAGAGCTGGACGATCCCGGCGGGGGCGGTGGCCCTTGGCCTGTGGTTGGTGTCGGCGGTGTGGCGAGTGGGAGACTTTCTCGCCGCCCTGGTCCGTAACCGGAACGAACTGCGCCCGCCCCGGCCCTGGACCATGTGGGTGAGCGCGGTGGTGTCCTCAGTGATGGTGTTGGCCTGGGGCGTGGTGGTGCTGGGGGCGGCGGGGGACGCCCTGCTCACCGGAGAGGGCAACACCTGGTATCTGCCCATTTTGCTGGGGGCCTGGGGCGTGTTCACCCTGTACCGCTGGCTGTCGCTGGATAAGGACTTGTTTTCTGGGGAACGCCGGCTGAATTTGAAGGTAGGGCTGGGCTGCCTGGCCCTGACAGCGGCGCTGGGAGCGGGGATGGCGCTCACTCCCTTTGGGGAGTGGTCCAGCTACGACGACCCGGAGGCGGAGGAGCAGTATGTTCGGCTGGAATCCGCGCCTGTGGTGCGGGCGGAAGACCTGGGGACAGCGGAGGACCGCCGGTTTTACTGGGTGCTCCACACCGTCACCCCCGTGGGGGAGCGATGGAAGGTGGACGACTTTATGGGGGAGTCGGTCATCATAACCGGGTGCGAGACATACCTCTGTCCCACTGTTTGGCAGGCCAAAGCCCTGGCCCGGACCAAGGTGGAGGAGGCGGCCTGGTCGGTGGACCCCGGCGGCCTGCAGGACACGGCGGGGGCGGACATGGCCCTGGTGGACCTGCCCTGGGCGGACGAGGTGTGGTACGGCCAGTGGACGGAAGGAGAGTTGTATGTGCTGGTGGTCCGGGTGGGCCGTCAGGTCACCCGGCTGTCTTCCTGGGAGCCGCTGATGACGGAGGAAGCTCTCGCCGCCATCGAGGTGCGGGTGACACGCTGAGGATCGCAAAGCCTTGGGGCCCAAAGGCTGGCAACTGAGAGTTGACAAAAAGAAACGGCGAAATGGTTGCCAGATCGCTCCCATTCCCATATGATATCTCCCAAAGGAGGAACGGATAATGACCTTAGGCCAGAGAATACAGAAGCTGCGCAAGGGGGCCGGGCTGACCCAGGAGCAGCTGGCCGAGCGTATGGGAGTGACCCGCCAGGCGGTGAGCAAATGGGAGAGTGACGGCGGTGTACCGGAGTTGGATACCCTTATTGCCATGAGCCGACTATTCCACGTCACCATCGGTCAACTGCTGGGGGTGGAAGAGCTCCGAAAGAGCGGGGTAGGCAGCGGTGAGGATGGCGGACAGACCCAGGTAGGAACAGGGTTGCACGAGGCGCAGGTGGAGGCCATCCTCCGTCGGTATGTGGAGGCCACCCGCGCCCAGAGGCAGGCCCCGCCCAGCCTGTACGGCAAGTATGGCTGGAAGGCTCCGCTCCTCGCGGTGGCCGGGTTGGCCGCTGTGGTGTTGGTGTTGGGACTGTTTATCAGCAGCATGAACAGTACGATCGGTAATATGAGGGCTACATTATCCAATCTGCAAACAACTGTGTGGGACTGGGAGTATGAGATGGCCAATATGCAATCCCAGATCCGGCAGATGCAGGAGGAACAGAACAGCCTGTTCAGCAACCTGGACAGCGCCGTCACCGGCTTTGACCCGGAAAGGGAGACGGTGGAGCTGGAGCTGTCGACCTATACTCCGGGGACCCAGCTGGAGCTGCCCATGAACGTGGGGGTGGAGGCCCTGCTCCGGTTACAGAGCGCCGACGGCATCATCCAGCAGCAGGACCTGGTGCTGGACCTTCCCGGCCTGAGCCCGGAGGACTTTCAGCTGTCCGCCGATTCCCTGTCCGGGCTGTACTCCATCGCCGTGGGGATGAGCGGCTTTGCAACGGCGGAAAACCCGGTGATTGTTGTCCTCTCGCCCTATCCGGAGTTGTTTTGGCCTGAGACGGCAACACTCACCGTCACCCTCAATGGGGAGGTGCTGGAGACCACCGATCTGACGCTGACGGAACACGAGCCGGGGGTGTGGTATGGTCAGGACGGCCAGGAGCCCCGCCAGATGCGGCTGGCCCAGGAGGATATACTGGCGTTCTCCCTGCTCCTGACGGACAACCTGGGCCGGGAGATAGTGTGTTCCGAGACTGTCCTGGGGGATGAGGACGCCCCCCGGGCGAGCCAGCGCGTCCCGTGATAAAACGAGGGGAACAGAAAGGCCGCCGGGCGCATATGTGAACCGGCGGCCTTCTTTTATCTCATTGGATATCCACCATCCGGGTATACCGCCGCAGGGGGTACTCCCCATCGTGGGCCTCCCCGCAGAACACGTCGGACATGGCCCCTGCCCGAAGGATGCGGGTGAGGCCGCATCGGAGGAACAATTCAGCGAGCTCTTCCCGCTGCCCTTCCGGGCACAGCAGGCCCACGGTCTGCAAATGGCCCTTGTGCCGCCGCAGGGCGGGCAGGACCTCATCCCGGGGCAGGGCCTTCACCATAGGGCGACCGAACAGGTCGGACAGCTCTAATTCCCGGTCTGGGCAGGCGGTGACGGAGCAGCCCTCCCCGTGGTAGGTCACACGGCCATCCTCGGAGCTTTGGCCGGAGATGGCCCGCTCTACCCGATCCGCATATCGGCGGAGGGTGTGCTCCGCCGCCGCGCCCAGGGTCTGGGCGGGATATTTTGCCGCCGCCCGCTCCAAATAGGGCAGAAAGTCCCGACAGAAGGTGTGCACGTCGTCGATAGAATCAGTATCCAGAAAGATGGTCTGGCAGGAGGAACACAGGAGCTGCTTGGTGGACATGATGTGCTTCGCCAGGGCCGTCCAGTCCCCCTCCCGATCCTGCTTTCCCGAGAGGTAGGCAAAGCTCAGCTTGTGGCCCCACTCCATGAGCTTGACGCCGGGGGGCGCGAACCGCCGCACCGCTGACACCGCCCCGTCGCCGCCCCAGACCACGATACCGTCGCTGAGAGCAGCCATCTGCTGCAGAGCGGGCAAGTCGGTGGAGGGGGTGTCAAAGACATAGATGAAGTCGGTGAGGGCGGGTTCCACTGCGATGAGCTGCCGCAAAATCTCGATGGACAGGCCGTTGTCCGCCTGAGGCAGCTTCAGGATGTTGATATTCCCGGTAAGCAGGCCCTCGGCCACGCTGTAAGCGGGCAGGCCGTCCACATTACCCGCCGCGATGTGAAGCAGCACTCCCAGGGGGGCGGGCTGGACGGTGAGAGGGGGCAGCTTCCCCGGGGGCTTGGTGCTATAAGAGGCGGCATCTCTGCCCAGTTCCACCTGCAGCTTGTATTCCAGAGCTTCCCGCCGAAGCATGGGGATAAGCTGCTCCATATACCGTTCCGTTCCATCCAGCTCCAGCCGGGCCAAAAGAGGGGCAAACGCTCCTGCGGCCAGCCTCTCCCCGAGGGTGTGGATGGCAGCGACCACCGTCTCCGCTTCCAGCCGGCGGGAGGCCAGGGTGGCGTTGATCTGGTCCTCCAACACCCCCAGGATGTCCCCCTGACGGGCGGTATCGTATACCGTTCCATTGGCCAAGATCATGTTTCCCCACCTCCCGACAGCAGCTCCGCGGCCCCTGCCGCGCAGGTCTTGATATCCTTGAGTCCCACCCGGCCGATGATCTCCAGCCAGGGGGACGGGTTGCCGCAGGAGCAGGAGCCGCCGGGGTGTACCACCCCCAGATCGTCGGTCATGACGGCCAGAATAGGGGTGGCCGTCATCAGCGGAGTGATGAGCTCCACCAGCCCCACCTGGCCGGGGGGCAGCGGCTCCAGCGTGTTCACGTCCCGGATGATGGCCCGGCTGTAAATGGGGATATGGAAATGGTGCGCCACACAGTCGGCGTAAAGGATGGGGTGCTCCACGGCGCTGAACACCTCGATGATGTCTCTGTTATCCAACCCCAGTACCCGTTTGACCAGATCGTAGAGCACCGGCTTGTCTACTTGCTGGGTGTAAAACTGCTTCCAGCCGCCCCCCAGCAGGATCTTGGAGCCGGGGCGTAGCGGGACCTGGAGGTGCCGCGCCTCCATTTGCCGAAGCAAAAAATAGGTGTAGGCGGGAAATCCCACCAGCCGCACAGGAAAGCGAGAATTGCCATGCCGGACCAAGGCATCCGCCACCCCGGCCAGGTCGGGAACGTATCCGCCGTTTTCATAGGTCAGGGCGTAGGTCCGGCTGAGGGCTGGGGAGAGCAGGGTAGCGCCGAAGGCGGTTCGGGCTACGGAGGTGCGATTGCCCCGGTGGGGCTTGTAGCCCAGGATAATATAGTGGGTGGGAATGAGAGAGAAAAATCCCCGGAGACGGCCGATTTTCCACAGCATATTCCAGGAGCACCACAGAGCGGGAAAGTCAAAGCCCACCTGGCTGAACCGGCCGGAGGTGCCCGACGATGTGGACACCGCCGCCATTTTCCGCCGGGGCAGGGAGAACAGTCGGTGCTGTTTGAAGGTCAGCGTGGGTAGAAAGGGCAGGCGTTCCAGATCGCCAAAGTCCCGCAGGTCCTCCGGCCGGAAGGAGAAGCTGTCCAGCACGGCCCGATATTCCGGACAACGGGCATAATGGAAGGAGCAGTTCTCCCGCACCGCCCTAAGGAACTGAGTGTCGCTGGCGGGGAGGTTGTAGGGGTCAGACAGGCGAAACAGCTTAGTCCGCTGGCTCATAAAACCGCCTCCATTTATTTTTCTTTATCATATCGAAAAACCGTAAGTTTGCCAAGGGGAAACGGGAAAATAGGAATTTGCAGAAAAATCATAGTTGGCTTTTGTATAAGCATAAATTATACTGCACTACAGGCGGAAAATTTGATATTTGAATCTTTGGGATATGGAATTGCTTTCCTTACTACGGTTAGAGGTTTGTTGCTTGTATTGGAAGCAGCTAGGTTGATTTAGGGCTTGCTGGGACGGTAAAAGGTCAAAAACTGCCCGGACGAATTTTCGTCCGGGCAGTTTTTGATGTGAAACAAGGCGATTACACCATGCTCTTCAGCTCAGGGCTGATGATGAGGGTGGCCTCGGTGGCGGCCTGAATTTCCTCCACGGTGAACTCGGGGTTGTACTCGGTGAGCACCAAGCCCTTATCGGTGACCTCCATCACGCCCATCTCGGTGATGATCTTGGTGATGCACTTGACGGCGGTGTAGGGCAGCTTGCACTTCTTCAGGATCTTGGGATTGCCCTTGGCGGTGTGCTCCATGGCCACGATGACATTCTTGGCGCCCACCAGCAGGTCCATGGCGCCGCCCATGCCGGGCATCTTCTTGCCGGGGATGATCCAGTTGGACAGGGAACCCTCCTCGTCCACCTCCAGGCCGCCCAGCACGGTAGCGTCCACGTGGCCGCCGCGGATCAGGCCGAAGGACACGGAGGAGTCGATGAAGCTGCCGCCGGGGATAATGCCGGAGGGAGAGCCGCCGGCGTCCACATCGTGGATGGGATCGGGGTTCTCACCGGCGGAGGCGGAGCCGATGGTGCCATTCTCGGCCTGGAGGGTCACATGGATGCCCTCAGGCAGATAGTTGGGGACCAGGGTGGGCAGACCGATGCCCAGGTTGACCACATCGCCGTCCTTCAGCTCCTTGGCCACGCGGGCGGCGATAAAACCTTTGATCTGAGACTTTTCCATTAGTAGAGACCTCCCTCAACCACATAATCCACAAACACGCCGGAGGTGCGGACATCCTCGGGGGCGATGCCGCCAATCTCCACCACCTGCTCGGCTTCCGCGATGACGGTGTCAGCAGCGGTGGCCATGACGATGTTGAAGTTGCTGGTGGTGCCCTTGTACCAGACGTTGCCCGCCTTGTCGATCTTATAGCCGGCGATGACAGCGAAGTCGGCGTGGATGGGGGCCATCAGCAGGTAGTCCTTGCCGTTGATGGTCTGCTTGCCCAGACAATAGGGGTTGTCCTCCACAATGGTGCCCACGCCGGTGGGGGTGAGCACGCCGCCCAGGCCGGCGCCATCGGCC
Organism: uncultured Eubacteriales bacterium; assembly: GCA_900549885.1. Lineage (GTDB taxonomy): Bacteria > Bacillota > Clostridia > Oscillospirales > Oscillospiraceae > Enterenecus. The sequence continues at coordinate 14,666 of URQA01000035.1, forward strand.
CGAATCATCTCAGCCAGAGAGCCCTGGGGGATAAGCACGACCTCCAGGGTGCCGTCCTGCATGGACTGGGTGGCGACCTCGGGGTTCAGGCCCACATGGGTGGCGATGAGCTTTTTGACCTGCTTGTTGTGGATGAGCTTAGCCACGCCGTAGTAGTCTTCGCCCATGGGGCCGCCGGGCATGGAGCCGTCGTTGCAAATCATGGTCAGGTCCTTGACGCCGCTTTTGGACAGGGCATCAATAAACTTGTGGGCGTTGCCGCAGCCCATGAAGCCGCCGAACATGATGCTGGCACCGTCAGGAATGAGCTTGACCGCCTCTTCGATGGATACGAATTTAGGCATTGTATATGACCTCCTAAATGTTTGATATACGAGCGGGTGGCGGGAGGGCAGGATCCTCCGCGCATTTGGGGCCCCGCCGAGGCCCGGCAGAGCGGGCCCGGTGGGGAGAGGAGGCGCAAGGGAGCGGACGAAATTTTCGCCGTCAGGCGGAAATGAAGTCAAGCGGACTTTGCGCCTAGGATGTCACGCTTCGCCTGTTCGCGACGCCCGGCTTCCCTGCGGCTCCGGGCTGCTCACGACGGCTCAGACGCTCCTGCTCAGCACTTCTCGAAGATGGTGGCGACGCCCATGCCGCCGCCGATGCAAAGTGTGGCCAGGCCGCGCTTGGCCTCAGGCCGCTTCTGCATCTCGTGGAGCAGGGTGACGATGATCCGCGCGCCGGAAGCGCCCACAGGGTGGCCGATGGAGATGGCGCCGCCGTTGACGTTGACCTTGTTCATGTCGAACTTCAGCTCCCGGGCCACGGCGATGGACTGGGCGGCAAAGGCCTCGTTGGCTTCGATCAGGTCCATGTCGTCAATGGTCAGGCCAGCCTTATCCATGGCCTGGCGGGAAGCGACCACGGGTCCCACGCCCATAACCTTCGGGTCCACGCCGCCCTGGCCCCAGCTGACCAGCTTGGCCATGGGCTTCAGGCCGTACTTGGTCACGGCCTCGCCGGAGCACAGCACGATGGCGGCAGCGCCGTCGTTGATACCGGAGGCGTTGGCGGCGGTGACACGCTGGACGTGCTTCTTGGTGTGTTCACCGTTCACGGCGGTGAGCTCAAAGGTGTGCACGACCTCTTCGTGGATGGACTCGGGGCCGACGGGGAAGGCGCCGCGCAGCTTGGCCACGGACTCCTTGGTGACGCCGGCCTTGGGGAACTCGTCCACCTTAAACTCCACCATTTCCTTTTTCTTTTTGACCATCACGGGAACAATCTCGTCCTCGAACCTGCCGGCCTTCTGGGCGGCCTCGGTCTTCTGCTGGGAGGAGGCGGCGAACTCGTCCAGCTCTTCCCGGGTGATGCCCCAGATATCGCAGATGTTCTCTGCGGTGGTGCCCATGTGGTAGTTGTTGAAGGCGTCCCACAGGCCGTCGTTGACCATGGTGTCCACCATGGTGGTATTGAACATGCGGGCGCCGCCCCGGGCGGTGGGCACCGCGTAGGGGGCCATGGTCATGTTCTCAGTGCCGCCGCACACCACCACGTCGGCATCGCCAGCCAGGATGGCACGGGCGGCCTCAATGACACTCTTCATGCCGGAGCCGCACACCATGCCCACGGTGTAGGCGGGGACGGAGTAGGGCAGGCCGGCCTTCACGCCTACCTGACGGGCCACGTTCTGGCCCTGGGCGGCGGTGAGGATGCAGCCGAACATCAGCTCGTCCACGTTCTCAGGCTTCAGGCCGGCACGCTCCAGCGCGGCTTTAACCACCACTGCGCCCAGCTCGGCGGCGGGGGTGTTGGACAGACTGCCCTGAAAAGCGCCCACCGCCGTGCGGCAGCAGCTGGCTACGTAGAGTTCTTTCATGTTGTAAAACCTCCAAAAAATAATTTTCACAGAAGTTACGCATCTACCAAAATTATATACCCGTGGTCCTAAAAAAGCAACAGTTTGATGGGATCAATTTAGTCGGCTAATTTAATTTTTTTAGAAGGCAAAGGGGCCCGCCTGGCGCGGGCCCCTTTCAGGAGTTCCAATGGTAAGGAGAACAGGGGGTCACAGACCAAATTCAAACAGATTTTCCAGCCGGAAGCTGCTGGCAGAATAGAGCAGCGTCACTAGGTCGGGCTGAAGCTCAGCCAAGGTGGAGGACAGATCCCCTTCAAAATACCGTAGGTCAATGGTGACCAGCTTGCCGCAGGACAGAGCCAGGAAGGGGGTCAGGGCGCAGGAAAAGGACTCCCGCAGGAGAACCACAGTCGGTCCGTCGGGGTCACTCTCATTGACGATGGTGGAGACGCCGAAGTCTCCGCCAGAGTAGTATACATAGGGGTTGCCGTTAAACCAGTCCCGCTGCTGGATGTACTCCGGGAAGCACAGGGCCTGCTGGAAGGAGCCGGAGCGCGTCTCATAGGGAGTGGTGTAGGTAAAGCTGGTATCGAATTTGGGGGTGTATACGGCGAAATCGTCCACCCCGGCGTAGAGAGAGCCAACCCGTTTGCCCTGACTCCCCAGGAACAGGTCCTCATAGACTGTCCGCTCATAGCTGTCCGGGTCGGTATACACCTGGGCAGTGACGTAGCCATAGCGGTCCTCCAACTCCGCGGCCAGAGTCTGATAGGCCAGGAAGGCTCCATCGGCGTTCCAGTGGTGGTCAGTGACAAAGAACAGGTCCTCCCAGCGGCCTGACTCCAAAAAGGCGGGGCGCAGGTCCAGGGTGTCCACTCCGGCTTGGGCGGTCAGGTGCAGGAAGGCATCGGCGTAGTCGTTGCCGTACTCGTTGACCCCGGCGGGCAACTGTCCGCCCTCCGGAGGAATCTTCTCCGGGGCGACCGCCGCCAGAAAGGAAGCGCCCAGGCTCTCCACATACTGGGCTAGGGCGGCGGTGCGCTCCGCCTGAAGGGTGGGGGCGGTATACTGGTTGTCCAGGCCGCAGAAGGTCAGCGCCCCGGTGGACAGCTTGGTGACCGTGTTGTCCGACGACACATCCGCCACCATCCGGCGGCCCGCCAGCCGCTGCACTCCGCCGTAGAGCTGGATGAACAGGTGCGAGCCGTCCAGAGTCTCATTGAGGGCGGCCTCGGTATGCTCCGTCACATAGACGGCCTTGGCGATCAGGGAGCGGTCTGAGGGGTCCTCCTGATTTTGCCAGCCTTGGACCAAGTCCGTCCAGATGGAGGGCAGGCCCAGGCAGGTGAGCAGGGCCATGGCGGCCAGAAAGACCAAAAAGAATATGGCGGTGATGGTATTGCTTCGCTTCATAGAGGCAGCCCTCCTCAAAACTGGAAGTAGATAAAGGGATTATAGGTCTGCTTAATGAGGAAGGAGGAACAGACCACAAACAGGGCAAGCAGTCCCAGGGACAGTCCCACCGACCACACCGGGGCCAGCCGGCTCTTTTCCGCCTTGGCCCGGAGCCAGGGGGCAAAGGGGACGGCGAACAGCACCCCGGCGGCCAAAAACACCAGGTTTTCCCGCAGGTAGAACCCCGCCAGCGCCTCTCCCGCGCCGTTGGCGCCAAAGAGGGCGGCGAAATACTGCCCGGCGGCGGTAAGGCTGTCCGCCCGGAAAAAGACCAGGGAAAAGGTAAACGCCAGCATAGTGTACAGATGCTGGAGAGGGGCGGGCCAACCCTGGCCCAGACGGCAGTACTTTTCCAGCACGATCAAGACAAAGCTGAATAGCCCCCAGCACAGGAACGTCCAGTTAGCCCCGTGCCAGATGCCGGTGAGGGACCAGACGATGAGCAAATTGCGCAGCTGCTTAGCATGGCCCACCCGGCTGCCACCCAGGGGAATATACACATAGTCCCGGAACCAGCTGGTCAGGGAAATGTGCCAGCGGCGCCACAGGTCGATAAAGCTGCGGGCCGCATAGGGCCAGCGGAAGTTCTCATCAAAGTGGAAACCGAACATCTTACCAAGGCCGATGGCCATGTCCGAGTAGCCGGAGAAGTCGTAGTATAGCTGGAGCGTATAGCAGGCCAACCCCAGCCAGGCCATAGCGGCGGTAGGAGCGGCGGCGGCGAAGGCGGCGTCGGCCACCACCGCCAGCTGGTTGGACAGCAGCACCTTTTTCCCCAGGCCAATGAGGAAGAGGTGGGTGCCGTCGGAGAAGTCGGCCCAGTTCTCTCTCCGGTGCTGGATATCCCAGGCCACCGTCTCATACTTCACGATAGGGCCTGCCACCAGCTGGGGGAACAGGGCCACATACAGGGCCGTGTCCAGAGGGTTTTTCTGAATGGGGGCGTCCCCCCGGTATACGTCGATGACATAGCTGAGCCCCTGGAAGGTGAAAAAGGAGATGCCGATGGGCAGCACCACCTCGGGCACGGGGAGGGGCAGGCCCAGGGCGTGAAGGTTGGCTCCGATAAACCCGGCGTACTTGAACCAGCCCAGCAGCCCCAGGTTCAGCGCCATGGTGAGGACCAGGGCCAAGGGGCGTCTTTTGGCGCACAAGAGGCCGCCGATGTAGTTGATGGCGATGGAGAGGAGCATCAGCGGCAGATGCCTGGGGCCGCCGGCAAAGTAGAAAAAGAGGCTGAACGCCAGCAGCACCAGGTTGCGCCCGCCCAGGCGCCGCCGGGGGATGAGATAGTAGAGCGCCAGCAAAGGCGGCAGGAAATAGAACAAAAAGGTGTAACTGGAAAAGACCATGGCAGAATTCCCTTTTTTACCAGAATAACACCCCTAGTATACCCCAGGCAGGAAAAAATGGCAAGACAGGGGCAAAAAAAGCCTCCCAATTCGGGAGGCGGATCTGTGATCGCTTCTGTAAGGGGCGGGGGGGG
>URQA01000036.1 GCA_900549885.1 uncultured Eubacteriales bacterium
GGGCTTCAAGGGGCGGTTAAAACCGATATTTTTACAATGTCAAAAACAGCCGCCCACAGGGCGGCCGCCAACTGCGAGTCCAGCGAAGCGGGCCACAGTTGGAATGGAGGAACAAGGGAGCGGGCGGATGACGTTCTTTTGTTCTGCAGGAATAAAAGAACGTCGGAGCAAAGCAGACTTTGCTCCGACGTGGAGCGGGTGAGGGGAATCGAACCCCCGTGTTCAGCTTGGGAAGCTGACATTCTACCATTGAACTACACCCGCACAAATCAAGCCCAACTGGCTCAGTGGAGTTTATTATACCCTATCGCCGCTTAAATTGCAAGGCAAAATTTGTTTGGAATTTAGACATAATTTCTTTACCTTTTTCTGATAGTTTTCTCTGTCCTATCCTGTTAAAATAAATGCATAATAAAAGAAGGGAGGAATCACATTGAAGAAGCTTTACACCGATAGCCCGGTGGATGTGGATGACATGATCTTCGCCGGCGAGAGCTCTGCCCCCAGTGAGCGGTGAGAGCGGCTCCATCCATTTCCGGGGAGCTTTTCCCCGTTATAGATAAAGGTTTCCTTCATTTCACTTTGAACTAAGTAGTCCGGTGCTGCTCGGACGGGGTGGGAGCTTATCTAAGCTCCCACCTCTTTTATTTTTCGGCCACCCACACGTCTATTTCTTCGTAAAGATTTGTTCATTATTTTGTAAACATTTCGCAAATCGTCTATTGACTGGTCTGCGCTTTCATGCTATGCTACCAGTAGTTAGGTGGTGGAGTCTGTCGCGGGATAAGGCAAAGTCGGCCTGTGTTTTAACCAACCGATTCGAGAGGGGCTCCCCGATTCCAAATTACGCTGGGCAGGACCTCTTGGGGTCCTGCCCTTTTTGCGCGCTTCCCACAGAGAAGGCGGTTTTGTCAATTATGATGGATGTTTCGCTCTCCTATTTTTTTCAGGAATTAACCTCCAATCCCGTTTTGCTGATTACTGTGGCGTTGACGCTGGGCGTCATCTTTGTCAACGGCTGGACCGACGCCCCCAACGCCATCGCCACCTGCATTGGTACGCACTGCATGGGGGTCCGGCCGGCTATCTGGCTCAGCGCCCTGTTTAACTTTCTGGGCGTACTGATCATGACCCACATCAACAGCTCGGTGGCCTCTACCATCAGCGATATGGTGGATTTCGGTGGAAATACCCATGAGGCGCTGATCGCCCTGTGCGCCGCCCTGTTCTCTATTGTAGTATACAGCGTGGCCGCCGCGCGGTTCGGCATCCCTACCAGCGAAAGCCACAGTCTCATTGCCGGTCTGTCCGGCGCAGCTATCGCCATTCACAACGGCGTAGGCGGCATTAACATGGGCGAGTGGATCAAGGTCATCTACGGCCTGGTGATGAGCCTGCTGTTGGGCTTTGTCATCGGGTGGGTCCTGTGCAAGCTGCTGACCATCCTATGCGCGGCCATGGACCGGAGAAAAACCAACCGGTTCTTCAAGGCCGCCCAGATTTTCGGCGCCGCCGCCATGAGCTTTATGCACGGCGCGCAGGATGGGCAGAAATTTATCGGCGTCTTGTTTTTAGGCGTTGCGTTCAGCAATGGGCAAAGCTCCGTTTCCGGTATGGCTGTCCCAGTGTGGCTCATGCTGCTGTGCAGTGTGGTTATGGGCTTGGGCACTAGCGTGGGAGGCGAAAAAATCATCAAATCCGTAGGCATGGACATGGTTAAGCTAGAGAAATACCAGGGCTTTGCCGCCGACCTGTCCGCCGCTGTGTGCCTGCTGCTGTGCAGTTTGTTTGGGATCCCAGTGTCTACTACCCATACCAAGACCAGTGCCATCATGGGAGTGGGGGCGGTCAAGAGACTGTCTGCCATCAATTTTTCTGTGGTGAAAGATATGGTGCTCACTTGGGTGTTCACATTCCCCGGCTGCGGCCTAATCAGCTTCGTAATGGCCAAGTTGTTTATGGCGATTTTTTGATCCATGTGTAACTGGGCTGAAACGCTGTCACCCAGTGGAGTTTCCGTCTATGGAGGGAAGATATCAATGGCAAAAAAACAGGACATGTTCTACTTTGACAATTTCTGCACCTGCGCTGACTTTTCGTGTCAGGCCGCCTGCCTGTTGGACCGGACAATGAGAGAATTTAACCCAGCTCAGATCAAGGAAAAGCTGGACGAAATGCACACGGTGGAGCACGCTGCGGATGAAAAGAAGCATGAAATGCTCCACATTCTCGCCAAGGCATTCATTACCCCCATCGAGCGGGAGGACATTATCCTCCTCAGTCAAAATATTGACGAGGTGACCGATAAGATCGAAGATGTGCTCCTGCGCCTGTATTGCAATAATGTCCAAAGTATTCTGCCGGATGCACTGGGACTGGTGTCCGTGGTCATCCGCTGCTGTGAGGAGCTGCGCACCCTGCTGACTGAGTTTGCCGATTTCAAGCGGTCCAAGCATCTTCACGACCATATCGTCAACATCAACACCCTGGAGGAAGAAGCTGACGAACTGTTCATCTCCAGTATGCGCACGCTCCATACCACCACCTCAGACCCCATCCAGATTATCGTCTGGCGGGAGATCTATATCTACTTGGAAAAATGCGTGGATGCCTGCGAACATGTCGCAGATACTGTAGAAAGCGTTATCATGAAAAATTCCTAAAGCAAGTCAAAATTTTGCCGGCACTCCATTGGGGTGCCGGCATTTTTCTTTCCTGACTCACAGCAGCGGAGCAAACACCCGCAGCAACACCCGCAGCAGCTTCCGGGGCAGCGGTACGCTCCTGCATGCCTCTGCTGTCACCTGGATGCTCCTGCCTTGGGTAGCGAGAAAATCTTCCCGAATTTCGTCTACTGTATCCGTACCGTAGAGCAGTACGCCGTTTTCAAAATGGAGGAACATACTGCGGTAGTCGAGATTGACCGTGCCCACGGTGGCAAAGGCATCGTCTACCACAAAGATCTTACTGTGGATAAAGCCCGGTTCATACTCATAGATCTTGACTCCCGCCTGCAGCAGCTGCCAGTAATAGGAGCGTGTCACTTCAAACACGGTCTTTTTGTCTGGAATATGAGGTGTGATGATACGCACATCCACTCCGGATTTCGCCGCCAGGGACAGCGCCATGGTCACCGTATGGTCAATGACCAGATATGGCGTTGTGATATACACATACTGTTTCGCCCGGCTGATTAAATGCAGGTAGACCGACTGGCCCACCGGCTCATCGTCCCAGGGACAATCGTGGTAGGGCTGCACATAGCCCTCCGCCCCGGCGGCGGCAGGCTCAGGGCGGTAACGCCTGAGATCCTCTTCCCGCTTCTGGGTGAAATCCCACATGGACAGGAAGGATACTGTCATGGACCACACTGCGTCGCCCTCCAGCCGGATGGCGTTGTCCTTCCAGTGGCCGAACCGCGGCTTGACGTTGATGTACTCGTCCGCCATGTTGATGCCCCCGGTAAAAGCCACCCGGCCGTCCACAATCATATATTTCCGGTGGTCCCGGTTGTTTTGGCGCAGGGAGATAACCGGCACCATCCGGTTAAACACCCGACACTGAATCCCCAGTTTTTCCAGCCGGCCTGGATAGTCTGCCGGCAGAGTGAAGATGGACCCCACGTCATCATAGATGACACGGACCTCCACTCCCTCCTTCACCTTCTCCTTGAGTACCTGGAGCACCGAGTTCCAGAGCTTCCCCTCCTCGATGATAAAGTATTCGATGAACACATACTGCCGGGCGCTCTGGATGGCTGCCAGCAAATCCCGGTAGCAGTCGTCTCCCAGAGGATAATAGGTCGTCCTGGTATTTCCATAGACAGGACAGTTCACCTGTTCCTCCAGATAGTGGGCGATCCGTCCGGCATCCGGTCCCTTGAGCTGGGAAAGCACGTCAGAGCGGCCACAGTCCCCTCCCAGATTCTGGCGAACCTTTCGCTCCATTGCCTTGAGCCGCCGCTGGTTATACTTGGACAGTCGGTTCCCTCCCAGCAGGAGATAGGCCACCGCGCCCAAAGGCGGGAACATGAGCACAATGATAATCCAGCCTACCTTGTAGCCGGGATTGCTCCGGTTCCCTGCAATCCACAAGGCCACCAGAGCGGAAAGGAGGTTCAGCGCCCAACTGAACAGACGATAATAGGGACTGCTGCTCAAAATGGCAAACACCACAATATAAAACCCGATCTGCAAGAGAATCATCACTGCGATGATCCCGATACGGTGGAACAGCAGCCTGGCCAGCTTGGCCAGCAGCTTAGCCAGCATACTCAACGCTTTGGTCATGGTCTCCCTCCTTCGCCTAGGGAATTGTCTTTAGCGGGCCGGTCATCGTCCTTTCAACACAACATTCTCCTGGCCCAATACTTCCCCCAACTCCCCCAGCAATGCCTGGTGGTGTTGACAATAGGTGTGCAGCTTTCTCTTCTGATCCGACAGATATATGATCACCGGATCCTGCCCCGGGAACATATCCAGCAGCCGCCGCAGCCATGTGAAGGGCGCTCCGCCATCTGCCAGCTTGACCCATAACGTCTGCTTGCTTCCACAGCTCCCCGGTTCGCCCAGCGGGAGTACCCGGTCCACCATAAGCTGGGGTTCCTTTTCGTCCCGGACAGAAATTTTGCCTTGAACAGCCACTGCGACCCCAGCTTTCAGATAGGCCCCGCTGTCTCCAAGCACCCGTGAGAAGCACAGCAGCTCCATGGAGGCCGTGTCGTCCTCCAGTCCCACATAGGCCATAAGGCTGTTGTTCTTGGTGGTTTTTGTTCTGACAGACGAAATAATCCCGGCCACGGTCACCCGTTGCCCATCGCTGTACTGTTGAGGCCCCTCTTCGTTCTTGAAATCGGTCAGAATCGCAGCCAGTGGCACCGCCTGCTGTCTGCGGGCCTGCTCTCGATACTCATCCATGGGATGCCCAGTCAAATAGAGTCCTGTGGTCTCTTTCTCCATCTGCATCAGATCGCGGGCCGAAAACTCCTCCACATCTGGCAGAACCATATCTGGGATCGCCGCAGCGTCTCCACCACCACCGAATAGGTCAAACTGGCCCTCCAAATTTTTTCGGCGGTCCCGGGCAATGGCATCCACTACCTGCTCATAAACAGCCAGTAGCTGGCTTCTCCGATAGCCCATACTGTCAAAAGAGCCTGATCGAATCAGACTGTCCAACACCCGTTTGTTTAGATCGCAGTCGTACATACGCACACAAAACTCAGGGAATGTTGTAAAAGGCCCTCCCCGCTCGCGCTCCCGGAGGACAGCCTCCATAAATCCCCGTCCCACCCCTTTCAGGGCAGCCAGACCGAAGCGGATATTTTGGCCGGATACGGTGAAGGTAGCCCCGGACTCGTTAATATCCGGAGGAAGCAGTTGGATACCGTTCTCCCGGCACTCCGCAATATACTCTGCTACCTTTTCCTGGGAGTCCAGCACGGAAGTGAGCAGAGCCGCCATGTACTCCCGGGTATGGTGGCATTTGAACCAGGCGGTCTGGTACGCTACCACCGCATAGGCAACGGCATGAGCCTTGTTGAAGGCGTAGTTGGCGAAATCGTAAATCTCGTTGTAGATGGACTGAGCCACATCCTCGGAAATACCTCTGGCGGCGCACCCGGCAATCTTCCGGTCCGGGTCGCCGTGAAGGAACGCCTCCCGCTCCCGTTCGATGTCCTTGACCTTCTTTTTGCTCATGGCTCGGCGCACCATGTCTGCCTGTCCCAGAGAATAGCCCGCCAGCTGCCGGAAGATCTCGATCACCTGCTCCTGGTAGACGATACAGCCATAGGTAATGGACAAAATCGGCTCCAACAGCGGATGTTTGTAGCGGACCAGCTCTGGATTGTGCTTGCAGGCAATAAAGCGCGGGATGGAGTCCATCGGGCCTGGGCGGTACAGGGCAATGATGGCGGTGATGTCCTCAATATTCTGGGGCTTCAGCCCAACACATACTCCGGTCATCCCCGCCGACTCCATCTGGAACACGCCAGACGTCCGCCCGTCAGACAACATCTGAAATACCTCCGGGTCGTTCTCCGGAATCTGATCTAGCCGGAAACAGGGCTCATGCTGTCGGACCATCTTCACTGCGTCATCCAGAATCGTCAGGTTCCGCAGGCCCAGGAAGTCCATCTTCAACAGGCCCAGCTCTTCCAGGGTCGTCATGGTGTATTGGGTGACCACCAAATCGTCGTTGGTCGCCAGGGGAACATACTCATAAACCGGCTTTCGGGTGATCACCACGCCCGCAGCGTGGGTGGAGGCATTGCGGGGCATCCCCTCCACCTTTCGGGCCAAGTCCACCAGCCGACGTACCCGCTCATCTCCCTTGTAGAGATCAGAAAAGCCTTTGGACAGCGTCAGCGCCTTGTCCAATGTCATTTTCAAATCAAAGGGCACTTGCTTTGCGATGTTGTCCACCTCGGCATAGGGCATGTTCAGCACCCGGCCCACATCTCGAATAGCAGCCTTGGCCTTCATCGTGCCAAAGGTGACGATCTGGGCCACGTGGTCCTCCCCATACTTCTGGGAAACATAGTCAATGACCTCCTGTCTCCGGCGAATACAGAAGTCAATGTCAATATCCGGCATGGTCACCCGCTCTGGGTTCAGAAACCGCTCGAAATAGAGGGAGTATTTGATGGGGTCGATGTCGGTGATGTTCAGGCAGTAGGCTACCATAGATCCTGCGGCAGATCCCCGGCCTGGCCCCACGGGAATCCCGTTGGATTTGGCGTATCCAATGAAGTCAGACACAATGAGGAAGTAATCCACAAACCCCATCTGCCGAATCACGCCCATCTCCATCTCCAGCCGGTCCACAAGCTCTTGGCCGCCCTGGGGATAACGCCGGGCAAAGCCCTCCCGGCACAGCTTCTCAAAATAGGCGTCTCCGTCGGTCTCTCCCTCCGGAAGCTTGAATTCCGGCAGGTGATGGACGCCAAACTGGAAGTCCACATGACACATATCCGCGATCTTCACAGTGTTGTCAAAGGCGTCCGGGCAATCAGGGAACAGGCGGCGCATCTCCTCCTCCGACTTGATGTAAAACTCCTGAGTCTCAAAGCGCATCCGGCTGTCGTCCTCCATGAGTTTTCCCATCTGGACACACATGAGGGCATCCTGCATCTCCGCATCCTCACGGGTGAGGTAATGGGCGTCGTTGGTGCACACCAAGGGGATCCCCGTCTCCTCATGGAGCCGGAGGATACCGGCTACGATCTGCTTTTGTTCTGGCAGGCCGTGGTCTTGGAGCTCCAGATAATAGCTGTCCTCCCCAAACAGCTCCTGCATCTCCAGGGCGTGGGCCTTTGCCCCTTCGTAGTCCCCATTCCGTAGCAGGCGGGGGATCTCCCCCGCCAAGCAGGCGGACAGGGCGATCAGGCCCTCGCTGTGGGCGCGGAGCAGTTCCATATCGATACGGGGCTTGATATAAAATCCCTCTAAAAACCCCATGGACACCATGTAGCTCAAGTTGCGATAGCCTGTCTCATTCTTGCACAGCAGAACCAGGTGACGGGACTCCGCATCCCGCTCATGAACCCGGTCTGTGCGCTTGCGCTGGGCTACGTAGACCTCGCAGCCAATGATCGGCTTGACTCCGGCAGCCTTGCACGCCTTATAGAAATCAATGACTCCGTACATTACTCCGTGGTCTGTGATGGCCACTGCATCTTGTCCCAATTCTTTGACCCGCTTGACCAGCTCACTGATACGGCAGGCGCCATCCAACAGGGAGTATTCCGTATGCACATGAAGGTGTGTAAAGGCCATCTTCTTTCTCCTTTCTGCGTCCCTTTGACCGATGCCAGCCAGCTTTTTAACCCGTCCGGGCGGCTGGCTTTTCCCCTCCTGCGGAAACTGGGACAAATGGGCCTGCGCTAACGTCGCTGCGCTGTGGCCCGGATGCACAGCTCAACTGCTTACCCTGCTCTTGGGTAAACCCGAAAGCTTGCCCAGTCAAATCCTGCTTTTATCTTCTCTCCGCCCTAAACTCTCCCGCGTCTCCGGCCAGCTCCATCAGCTTGCGCAGGCGGTGATTCAGCGCGGATTTGCTAATCGGCGGGTGAAATAACTCCGCCATTTGGCTGAGGGTCAGCTCCGGGTGGTCCAGCCGGAGCTGAGCGGTCTCCCGGAGCTTATCTGGCAGCCCCTCCAGCTTTCCTTTCTTTTGCAGCCGACTGATGGCGTCAATCTGGCTCTGTGCCGCCGCCACCGTCTTATCCAGGTTGGCGCTGTCGCAGTTGACCCGGCGGTTGACGCTCCCCCGCAGATCCCGCTCCAGCTTGGAAGTCATCACCTCCATAGCGGACACAGGCGCGCCGATGGCAGTCAGGAAATCTTCAATATGGTCAGACTGCTTGAAGTAGGTGATATAGTTCCCCTTCCGCGTGGTCTCCTTGGCCTCAAACCCCGCCTCCCGGAGCAGTACCGGCATTTCCCTGCCCACGTGATAGTGGGCGGTAGCCAATTCTAAGTGATAGCCCTTGGAAGGATCTGTCACCGATCCCCCCGCCAAAAACGCGCCCCGGAAAAAGGCATTCCGGCAGTGCGCTTCTTCCAGCACGGCGAAATTCACATGAACGGACGGGGCCGTATCCATCTCATGGCCAAAGACATCAAAGATCGTCCGCAGCTTGTCCGTTTTTTGAATGAGGAAGGTCCCCTTTCCCTCTTCCAAGGGGGGGACCTCGTCAAAATTCAGCCGAAACGCCTTTTGGAACAAGACGGGCAGCCTGGCCTTCAGCGCAGATGATTCCGTAATGATCCTCACCTGTCTGCTGTGAAAGGTATTGCAATAGAGCAGGATCCCGTAGGCCTCTGCCTGCGCGCAGCAGCGCCGGCTGATGTTCTGCCGGCACAGTTCTTCCTTGACTTGGGCAGAAAAGGACATAGACACCACTCCTCCATCACGTTGCATTAAAATATCTTGGTGCTGGCCCGCTGGCGGTGGAGTTCCAATACCGCCTCTGCCACTTTAATGCCAGAATGACGGGCAAAATGGGAGCTTTCGTCGGTGAGGGGACGGCTGACTACCTCTACCCCAAGCAGCTCGATGTCCCGGCGGCTGACCTGCATGGGTTCCGCATCCTCGGCGGAGTAGCGCTCCAGCAGCCCTGCGCTGACAGAGGCGTTGTTGCATAGGCACATATCAATGAGCCCCGCGCCTCCGTGCTCCAGCAGGGCGGCCACGTGGTCGGCGGCGGTCATGCCCTCGGTTTCTCCGTCCTGCGTCATAATGTTACAGACATATATTTTCAGCGCTTTGGACTCCTGGATAGCATCCGCCACCCCCTCTACCAGCAGGTTGGGGATGACACTCGTATACAGACTTCCCGGTCCCAGCAGGATAATCTCTGCCTGGCGAATGGCGTCCAGTGCTGCGGGCAGAGCGGGCGGTCGCTCAGGAAGCAGCCGAACATGGTGGATACGGCAGTCCTGTGCTTTTTTAAAGGCAAAAATTTTGGACTCTCCACACACGCTGGTGCCGTTTTCAAAGGTGGCCTCCAGCTGCACATTGGAGTTGGTCACCGGCAGGATCCGCCCGGTGATGGCCATGACCTCACTCATCCGGGCCACCGCTTGGTCAAAGGAGTCGGAGACGCCGTCCAGCGCCGCCAGCAACAGGTTCCCAAACGCCTGGCCTGCCAGCCGCCCCTCGGTGAAGCGGTAGGACAGCAGCTGCTGCATCAGCGGCTCCGCATTGGCCAAGGCCTCCATACAGTTGCGGATGTCCCCCGGGGGAGGCATCCCCAGATCCTCCCGGAGCATGCCGGAGCCACCGCCGTCATCCGCCACGGTGACGATGGCGGTCAGGTTTCTGGTATAGAGCTTCAAGCCCCTGAGAATAGCAGATAGGCCGTTGCCTCCGCCAATCGCTACAATTGACGGACCACCTGAGATCAGATTTGCCATAAACGCCTCACGCCCTCGTCATATCCCGGTGATTTTCACCGGCAGAATAGCCCATTTCCCGAATGATTTCTGCCAGCGCCCGGGTAACGGCCACCGAGCGGTGCTTTCCGCCCGTACACCCAACGGCGATGACCAGGGCGCTCTTCCCCTCCTCCACAAACTGAGGCAGTAAGAAGGCCATCAGCTTCTCCAAATGGGCGAGAAATTCACGGGCGGAGGGAAAGCCAAAGATGTAGTTGCGGACAGGCTCGTCCAAGCCGGTCAAATTGCGAAGCCCGTCGATGTAAAAGGGATTGGGCAGAAAGCGGGCGTCAAACACCATATCCGCCTCCATGGGGATGCCGTATTTGAACCCGAAGGAGGTCACGGAAATACTCATTTCCTCCCGCTTTTCCCGGTTCGGGGCAAACAGCCGCAGCACCTCGTCCCGCAGCTTTTTCGTGGGCAGAGCAGTCGTCTCCAGCACATAGGCGGCCCGCTCCCGCACTGGCTCCATGGCGGCCCGCTCCAACTCCACCGCCTGCGTGAGCGTGACGTCTCCCGTCATCAGCGGGTGGGCGCGGCGGGTTTCCTTGTAGCGCTTGATGATGGTCTCCGTGTCCGCCTCTACAAACACGATTTGATACTCCATGCGCATTTCCTTTAAGTTGTCCAGGGCCTCAAACAAACCGTCAAAGGTCTGGCCTCCCCGGATATCGCACACCATGGCCACCCTCTCATAGGCCCCGGTCCCCGCCTGGCACAGCTCGGCAAATTTGGGGATGAGGGCGGGGGGCAGATTGTCCACACAAAAAAATCCGATGTCCTCCAAAATAGACATAACGGTGGACTTGCCCGCGCCGGACAGCCCCGATACAATGATGAATTCCACCCCGATCACCTCACTTGAGATATTTGACCTCAGGCTCCAGCTCCACGCCGGTCACCCGGTACACACAATCCCGCACCACCCCGATCAGATCCAGGACATCCCGGCAGGTCGCCATACCGATGTTGACAATGAATCCAGCGTGTTTGGCAGATACCTGCGCCCCGCCGATGGTCAGCCCCTTCAAGCCGCATTGGTCGATAAGAGCCGCCGCGTAATGGCCTTGGGGCCGCTTGAATACGGATCCGGCGCTGGGGTATTCCAGGGGCTGCTTCTCTCTACGGCGTGCCATAAGCTCACTCATCTGGGGACGGATGGCCTCCGCCTCCCCCCAAGCCAGCTCCAGCCGGGCAGACAGTACCAGCCGTCCCCCCTCAGAAAAGGCGGAATGGCGGTAGCGGAATCGGCAGTCCTCCGCCGGGACCTCCTCCACCCGCCCGTCCGGTTCCAACACCCGTACAGCCCGCACCACTTGGCATAATTCTCCGCCATAGGCACCCGCATTCATCGTGACCGCGCCCCCCAGGCTTCCAGGAATTCCATGTGCAAATTCCAGCCCTGTCAACGAATGGCGGGCCGCCTCCACCGCCAAGGCAGACAGCAACAGACCGCAGCCTGCGGTAATCTGCGTGCCTTCTGCTTTCCATCCGGACAAGCCGGGTACAGTCTTAACCACAAACGCATCCAGTCCCCTGTCGTCTACTAACAAGTTAGAGCCGTTTCCAATGAACAGCGGTTCAATTCCCGACTCCCGTGCCAGGCGGACAGCGGATACGACCTCATCCTCGGTCTTTGGCAAGGCCATTAACCGGGCCGGTCCGCCCACTTTGAAGGTGGTATGGTGGCTCATGAGTTCGTCACGGCGCAGCTCCAGGTGTGGCAGCGTCTTGGTCAGCTGTCCGTAAAGCACTTCGAAATGATTCATAGTACCCTCCACGCCGTCTCTAAGATTTTGTCATCTCGCCATCCTGACATGGGATAAACGGCCTCTTCCACAGGCAAGGCCATCTTGGGCGTGGCATTGCTGTCAACTGGTAGAAAGGCCATCTGCCAGAGACGTTCCATTTATAGCTATTATATTAGTATACCAGAAATCTGGAAAAATGAGAATACCCTGAAATATTAAATTCCTGAAAACAGCTTGCCTGCGCCTCCCTTTCTGCTGTGCCCCTGTTTCTGCGTTACACCCAAAAAACCGGCCCGACGGGGGGTACGACAGACGGCCTGCTCCCGTACGGTCCCCATTGGGCCGATCCTAACTATTTTTTATACGGCTGAACCAATTCACAGACAGCTGATCCTACTCACGCAGCCTCAGCGGAGTATCTTCCCAATCCGCTCCACAGCCTGTCGGGTATCTTCCGCATCGCCGAACGCAGTGACCCGGATATACCCTTCCCCGCTGGGACCGAATCCCGCTCCGGGGGTGGTGACTACATCTGCCTCATGCAGAAGCAGGTCAAAAAAGGTCCAAGAATCCACACCCTGTGGTGTCTGCACCCAGAGATAGGGGGCGTTTACCCCACCCGATACCGTCAGCCCCGCCCGGTTCAATCCATCCCGGATTACCTTGGCGTTTTCCTGGTAATACGCAATGGTAGCACGTACCTGTTTCTGTCCCTCATCCGTATATACTGCCTCCGCCCCCCGCTGGACCACATAAGGCACACCGTTAAATTTGGTACACTGGCGGCGGTTCCATAGAGCGTTCAAGCTGGCTCCTTGCCGTTCCAGCGCCTTGGGCACCACGGTATAGGCGCAGCGCGTGCCAGTAAAACCGGCGGTTTTGGAAAAAGAGCGGAACTCAATTGCGCAGGTTTGGGCTCCTTCAATCTCAAAAATACTGTGTGGGACATCCGGCTGAGTGATAAAAGCCTCATAGGCGGAATCGAAGAGGATTACCGCACCAGTGGAGTTCGCCCAATCCACCCATGTGCGCAGCTGATCCCGTGTGGCTACCGCCCCGGTAGGATTGTTTGGAAAACAGAGATATACCAAGTCAACCTGTGTTTGGGGAATCGCCGGTATAAATGCATTGTCCGCTGTGCAGGGCATATACACCAGCTTGCTCCAGCGGCCAGTGTCCTCATTATACTCTCCCGCCCGTCCAGTCATGGCGTTGGTATCCACATACACCGGGTACACCGGGTCGCACACTGCCACCACATTGTCTATGCCGAAGATATCTCCGATGTTGCCGCAGTCGCTCTTGGCCCCGTCGGACACAAAGATCTCCTCCGAGGTGATGGAGATGCCCCGGGCCGCATAGTCATGCTCCACGATGGCCTGGCGCAGGAAGTCATACCCCTGTTCCGGCCCATAGCCGTGAAACCCTGCCGCTGTGGCCATCTCGTCCACCGCTGCATGCATGGCCGCCGTCACCGCCGGGGCCAAGGGACGGGTCACATCCCCTATCCCCAGTCGGATGAGTTCCCGCTTCAAGCCGCGTTGAGAATACGCTGACACCCGTCGGGCGATCTCAGAAAACAGATAGCTGCCTGGCAGTTTCAGATAATTGTCATTGATTTTGGCCACGCCCATCCCTCCTGTTCATATCCTTTTTCATTTTATCTATTTAATTGGCTAAACTCGTTCTTTCTATTTTACCCGAACCTTTCCTTGCGGTCAATCAGAAAGTTCACCATCAAACACAGACACCGCCGGCCCAGTCATAAACACATGACCAGAGGCAACCTCCCACTCGATGGATAACTCACCCCCCAGTAAATGCACCCCTGCTTTCCTGCCGCACCGCCCGCTGGCGGACATGGCAACCACGGCTGCACAGGCCCCCGTACCGCAGGCCATGGTTTCTCCGCTGCCGCGCTCCCATACCCGCATGGACAAAATATCAGAGGACACCACCTGAACGAACTCTGTATTGGTCCGGTCCGGGAAATAGGGCCAGCGTTCAAAGCTCGGACCGATTGCCTCCAGATCCAGCGATGCCGGGTTGGCCACCTCTACTACACAATGGGGATTTCCCATAGATACTGGGATACCTATATAGGTATTTCCATTGACAAAAATTGAAATGGGTGCTTGCACAACAGGTATCCCCATGTCCACAGTTACCGCCGACACTTTGCCTCCGGAGACATTCAAGAAAAGCTTTCGCTCTCCTGCGAGGGTTTCCACGGTAAGCGACCGCTTGCTGGTCAAGCCCTTGTCATAGACAAATTTGCCCATACAACGGATTCCGTTGCCACACATCATTCCTTCCGAGCCGTCAGCGTTGAACATTCGCATCCGAAAATCCGCTGTATCAGACGGGCAGATGCAAATCAAGCCGTCCGAACCAATGCCGAAATGCCGGTCTGACACTCGCCGGGCCAGCTGGGACAAATCCCCCAGGTCTTGATGAATACCGTCTACATAGACATAGTCATTACCAAGCCCATGCATTTTCGTGAATTTCATCCGCGTGCTCCTTTCTCCAGATAAAACTGGGCGGAAAGTTAGGATACGGGAAAAGGACGGCAGTCAAACGCAGGACTGCCGTCCTTTTCTCAACCTCATTGTTTCACTCGCCTGCCAAAATCATGCGGGCTATCTCCACAAGCTTTGCACCATTGTCCATGCTCTTTTTTTGAAGAAACCGATGTGCTTGCTCCTCTGTCATGCTATGCCGGTCCATGAGCACCGCCTTAGCCTGGGCGATGAGGGATTGCTCCTCTTCGGTGCGCTGCGGACGATACTGTCCAATATACTGCCGGTTCATTTGAATCAGCATCCGAACCGAAGCCAGCAAGTCCCCCCGATGAACCGGAGAGGCCAGCCTAAAAATACCGTCCTCTTCGCACAGCTCCAGTCGGCTCTGTGGAGCAATCATCAGCATGCAGCAGCTGTCAGGCAAATCCTGATATAGTTCCTGGCCGCTTTCGTCCGCCAACTTAAAGCCGCAGATCACGATATTCAGCCGCTGCTTGTGCACCACCCGCTTGACCTCAGCCGCGCTGCGGCAGATCAGGCAGGAGGCCACGCCTCCGCTTTCAATGATCTCTTTGATTTTTGCGCTGTTCGTCTCACTTTCAAAGGCAACAACCACTTTTTGCAAGCTTCCTCACGCTCCTCCGGCGGAAATTTGTCTGTGTGGGAGGTGCGATCAGTAGTTGATCATGTACTTGTCCCGCTCCCAGCTGGAGACACGGGTACAGTACTCGTCCCACTCGGCCTCCTTGCCGGTGATATACTGGGTGGCCACATGCTCACCCAGGGTATTCATGATAAGTTTATCTTTCTTCAGATACACCAGCGCCTCTTCCAAAGAGCCGGGCAGCGCCTCGATACCACGGCGCTTGCGGGTGGCAGGAGTCATGGCAAAAATGTTGTCGGTAATCTCGGGAGGTGGAGTCATTCCTTTTTCGATGCCATCCAGGCCAGCGGCCAGGCAAACGGCCAGGGCAAGATAGGGGTTGCAGGACGGATCGGGGCAGCGCAGCTCCACCCGAGTGGACTGGCCGCGGGCGGCGGGAATCCGAATCAGGGCGGACCGATTGGAGGCGGACCATGCCATGTAACAAGGTGCCTCATAACCAGGTACCAGCCGCTTATAGGAGTTGACCAGGGGATTGGTGATGGCAGCCATGCCTTTCATGTGGGCCATAATACCGGCAATGAAGGAATAAGCGGTTTTTGACAGCCCCTTCTCCCCATCCGGGTCGTAGAACATGTTCCGCCCGTCTCGGAACAAAGACATATTGATATGCATACCAGAGCCGGCAATGCCGAAGATGGGCTTTGGCATAAAGGTGGCGTGTAGGCCGTTTTTCTGGGCCAGGGTCTTAACCGTCAGCTTAAACGTCATGATATTGTCCGCAGCATGAAGCGCCTCAGCGTACTTGAAGTCGATCTCATGCTGGCCCTGCGCCACTTCATGATGGGACGCCTCAATCTCAAAATCCATCTGCTCCAGGGCCAGGCAGATCTCCCGTCGAGTAGACTCACCATGGTCCAGAGGTCCCAAATCAAAGTACCCCGCCTCGTCGTTCGTCTTGGTGGTAGGCTTACCTTCCTCATCGGTCTGGAACAGGAAAAACTCCGCTTCTGGTCCTACATTGAACCGGTCGAAGCCCATATCCTTAGCCTTTTGGATCACCCGCTTGAGCACATAGCGCGGGTCGCCCACAAAGGGGCTTCCATCGGGATTGTGCACGTCACAGATCAAGCGGGCCACTTTTCCGTGCTGCGGCCGCCAAGGAAAAATACGGAAGCTCTTTAAATCCGGATAAAGGTACTGGTCAGACTCATCAATCCGGACAAACCCCTCGATGGAAGAACCATCGAACATAATCTGGTCATTGACCGCCTTTTCGATCTGAGATGCGGTAATCGCCACATTCTTCAGCTGGCCGAAGATGTCGGTAAATTGGAGACGGATGAATTTAATGTCTTCCTCCCTCACGATACGGATAATGTCTTCCTTGGTATAGCCTGTCATATCGATATCCCCTTTTCACATGTATAGTCGGGTTTGCTAGGAATAGAACAAGCTTCTCTCCTTTATGGAGAAAGGCGCCCTGATCCACGGAGGACCGGAACGCCTTTGTTCTCTCACTAATGAGGTTAGTATATCCTTCAAGCTTAATTTTGTCAACTTATTTTTGCATGGATGCAAAATTTTATTGCATTTTCTCCCTTTTGTTACCGTCTAATATCGTCATTTGTGAATTTCACCAATTTCTCAGGTTCCCTGGTTTTCCTCCTCCACTGGAATAGGATACCGCTCGGTGAAACAGCCGTCACAGAATCCGCACCGACACTCTGGAGTAATTTTTTTCAAGCTGTCTAAAGACAAAAATCCCAGACTGTCCGCCCCGATAAACTGCCGCATTTCTTCCATCGTGTAGTTACAGGCAATCAGCTCCCGCTTGGAGGGAATATCTGTGCCAAAATAGCACGGGGCGATGAACATGGGCGCAGATGAGAACATATGTACTTCCTTAGCCCCCGCCTCCCGCAGCAGGCGCACCAACTGGCGGGAGGTAGTGCCGCGGACGATGGAATCGTCGATGACCACCACCCGTCTGCCCGAAATAGAGGACCGCAGGGGGTTGAGTTTAAGTCGCACCGCTAACTCCCGGTTCTCCTGTCCGGGCTGAATAAACGTCCGACCTACATAACGGTTTTTGATGAGACCATCATTGTAGGGGATACCAGACTCCAAAGCGTAGCCCTTGGCGGCGTTCAGCCCGGAATCGGGCACGCCGATAACCACATCCGCCTCCACCGGATGCTCCCGGGCCAGATACCGTCCGGCTAGGATGCGGGCATCGTGGACAGACTGGCCGTCAATGACGCTGTCCGGGCGGGCAAAATACAGGTACTCGAAAATACACAGGCTGGTTCTCCGGCTCCCACAGTCATCTCGGATAGACTGGAGCTGTCCAGAGACGTCTACATAGACTACCTCACCGGGTTCTACATCCCGGATAAAGGCGGCGCCCACGCTGTCCAGCGCACAGGACTCCGAGGCAAAAATCCAGGCGTCCCCCCGCTTGCCGATACACAGGGGACGGAACCCCCATGGGTCCCGGGCGGCAATGAGCTTCCGCGAACTCATTACCACCAGGGAAAAAGCTCCCCGCAGCTGCCGGACCGCATTGGCCACCGCCCGCTCAATGGAGGGGCAGAGCAACCGTTCCTGGGCAATGATGTACGAGATGATCTCAGAATCAGTGGAGGTATGGAAAATAGCGCCCCGGTACTCATAGTGGCGGCGCAGATTGTCCACATTAACTAGATTGCCGTTGTGGGCCACCGCAAAGGTGCCCTTGACGTAACTTAATGTCAGAGGCTGGGCGTTCTCCCGGCGGGAGCCGCCGGTGGTGGAGTAGCGCACATGGCCCACCGCCATGGTTCCGCCCAACTCGTCCAAGATTTCCCGGGAAAACACGTCTCCCACCAGCCCCACATCCTTGTGGCACTTCATCTCTAGCCCGTTCATTGTAGCTATGCCGCAGGCCTCCTGGCCCCGGTGCTGGAGGGCGTACAGCCCATAATAGGCGCTCTGGGCGCAACTTCCCGCCGGATCGTAGATTCCAAATACTCCACATTCCTCATGGATTGCCATTTTTCATCCGTCCCTTACCATCCGCCGAGGATCCCCCATTGGATTGGCGCGCGACCCGCGCCGCGCCTCCCTTGGCGCCCACCGCGAAACAAGATAAGTTTTATTATACGGCACTGCGAAGGGAATTGCAAGCTGCCCTGGCCCGCTGCGCCCCTATCTCATGCGGCCATGCTTTTCCCATATTCATATGTTCTATCCTCATTTTCATTCTTTACGCAGAATTAACAACTATACTTTTTTGTCCTCTTGACTTTTTGGGACCTTTCGACTAAAATCATATCGCATATCTAGACAACGCGGACCGACCGATCTGGCCCGCAATTAAGCCAACGGAGGGAAAAGAACCAATGAGTCAAAAATACGTCTATCTATTTTCCGAGGGCAACGGCTCCATGCGGGAGCTGCTGGGCGGCAAGGGTGCCAACCTGGCTGAGATGACCAATTTGGGCATGCCTGTCCCCCAGGGCTTCACCGTCACTACCGAGGCCTGCACCCGTTATTATGAGGATGGACGCACCATCGCCCCTGAGATTCAGGATGAGATCCAGACCTATCTGGGCAAGCTGGAAGAGATCACCGGCAAGAAGCTGGGCGACGCCTCCAATCCCCTGCTGGTGTCCGTACGCTCCGGTGCCCGAGCCTCCATGCCTGGCATGATGGACACGATTTTGAACCTTGGCATCAATGACGAGGTTGCCGAGGGCCTCACCGCTCTGACCAGCAATCCCCGCTTTGTGTACGATGCCTACCGACGCTTCATCCAGATGTTCTCCGACGTGGTCATGGAACTGCCCAAGGACAAGTTCGAGGAGCTGCTGAGTGTCATGAAGGAGGACCGGGGGGTTAAGCTGGATTCCGAGCTGGGCGCCGAAGACCTCAAGGAGCTGGTGGGCCAGTTCAAGGCCTATTATAAAGAGCGTATGGGTACCGACTTTCCCTCTGACCCCAAAGTCCAGCTCATGGAGGCCGTCAAGGCTGTGTTCCGCTCCTGGGATAACCCCCGTGCCAATGTCTACCGGCGCATGAACGACATTCCTTACTCCTGGGGTACCGCCGTCAACGTCCAGTCCATGGTGTTCGGCAACATGGGTGACGACTCCGGCACCGGCGTGGCCTTCACTCGGGATCCCGCTACCGGCGAGCGCAAGCTGTACGGTGAGTTCCTGATGAACGCCCAAGGCGAGGACGTGGTGGCCGGCATCCGTACTCCCCAGACGATTGACCACCTCAAGGACACCAACCCCGCCGTCTATGATGAGTTTGTCAAGATTGCCAATACCCTGGAACAGCACTACAAGGACATGCAGGACATGGAGTTCACCATTGAGCACGGTAAGCTTTACATGCTCCAGACCCGCAACGGCAAGCGCACCGCCCAGGCCGCTTTGAAGGTGGCCGTAGACCTGGTCAACGAAGGCATGTGCACCAAGGCCGAGGCCCTGATGAAAATCGAGCCCCGCAATCTGGACGCTCTGCTCCACCCCCGG
>URQA01000037.1 GCA_900549885.1 uncultured Eubacteriales bacterium
CAGCTTCTCCGGCTCTGGCAGGCCGGCCAAGGCCATGGCCTCCAGCGCCCGCTCCCGCCGCACAGCCCGGGCCAGTTTGGTGTGGACCCGCAAAGCGTCCTCCACCTGCCGGCCGATCTTCATGGCAGGGTCCAGACTGGTCATGGGCTCCTGAAAGATGATGGACAACTCTTTTCCCTGGTACTGCCGCAGTTCGTCCCGGCTCATGGCCAGCAGGTCCGCCCCATCAAAGAGGGCCTTGCCCGAGATGGCCACCTGGGAGCGCTGGATGAGCCCCATGAGGGCGTGGGCAGTCATGGACTTGCCGGAGCCCGACTCCCCCACGATGCCTACCACCTCCCCCTCCCCCATCTGGAGGCTGAAATCCTTCACTGCGGCAAAGGGGGCGCTGCGGTCATAGAACTCCACTTTCAAATGTTGGATATCCAACAACATCACGTCTCACCCAGCCTTTCCCGGATGCCCTCGCCCACCATGCCAACGCCCAGAATCATCAGGACCATCACTAGGGCCGGGAACAGGATGAGCCAGGGAGCAGTGGTAAAATAGCTCTGGGCCTCGCTGATCATCCGACCCAAGCTGGTGTCCGGCGGGGTGACGCCGATGCCCAAGTAGCTCATGGATGCCTCGGCCAGCACTGCGTTGTTGAAGCCGATGGTCAGCCCGCTGAGCAGCACTGGCCAAGTGTTCGGCAGGATGTGCAGGAAGATAATCCGTAAATCAGGCACTCCCATCAGCCGGGCGGCCTGAACAAAGTCCCGGTCCCGGTATTTGATGAACTCCCCCCGGGTCAGCCGGGCAAAGCTTGGAATGAACAGGATGCCCAGGGCCAGAATGACGTTATATTTACCCGGGCCGATGATGGCGATGACCACCAGACCCAGCAGGATGCTGGGAAATGCAGCAATGGCGTCGCAAAAGCGCATGATGACTGCATCCGCGGCCCCGCCATAATAGCCGCACAACGCACCGATGAGAACCCCTGCCACAAAGCCGATGGCCAGTACCGCCAGGGCAATGGTCAGCGTGGCCCCCGCTCCCTCCAAGGTGCGGGAGAACACATCCCGGCCCATATGGTCGCAGCCGAACAGGTGGCTCAGGGACGGCCCGGCGTACCGGTCCGGAGCGCTCATGGCAGTGGGGGAGTAGGGTGTCCAGAAGGCCCCCAGCATACTGTACCCCACCGACAGCACGGTGAGCGCCAGCCCCAGGGTAAGATACCAGTTTTTTTGTTTTCCCATGGCCCTCACCTCTGTCTCAGCCGGGGATCCATCACCCGGTACAGCAGATCGGCGGCAAAGTTGCATACCACCACCACCACGGCGATGAACGCCACGATGGCCTGCACTACCGGGTAGTCCCGGTTGCTAATGGACGATACCAGCATCTGCCCGATGCCCTGTACGGCGAACACCTGCTCCACCACGATGGAGCCGGCCACGATGTCCGCGATAGTCATAGCCAGGAAGGTGATCACCGGGATCATGGCGTTGCGCAGGGCAAAGCGCCACAGCGCCGCGCTCTTGGAGTTGCCCTTGCTGTAGGCGGTGCGGATATAGTCCTCCTTCATCTCCCCCAAGATAGAACCGCGGAGCATCTTCACCGTCATGGCCGCCTTCGGCAAGGCGATGGCCAGGGCGGGAAAGAACAAATAGCTCAGATAGGCGCCCAGCCCCTGCTCCGCCGCAGCGCTGAAGCTGCCCACGGTAAACCAGTGCAGAATCAGGCTGAATACGCAGGTGAGCAAAAATCCCAATAGAAAGTTTGGGATGGACATGGTGATCTGGTTGAGCACCGTCAGAATCTTGTCAAGTACGCCGCCCTCATAGCGGGCGGCCAAAATTCCCAGTGGCAGTGAGATGACCAGAATCAGTGCAAAGGACATGGCCGCCAGGGCGGCGGTCACCCCCACGCGGCCGGCCAGCAGCTCGGCCACCGGCATGGCGTAGTTGTAGGACTCTCCCAAGTCCCCGGTGACCAGGCCTCCCAGCCAATCGAAATACCGCTGCCACAGAGGCAGGTCCAAGCCCAGCCGCTCCCGCAGGACAGCGATTTGCTCATCAGTAGCGTCCACCCCCAGAATGGCGGTGGTTGGATCCCCAGGTAAGATGGAAAAGGCCACAAAGGCCAGCACGGTCACCAGCAGCAGCGTAACAATAAGCAGGCCCAGCCGCTTCAGAATGGTTTTTGCCAAGGGTACGCATCCCTTTCGTGTGTAAAGTCAGCCGCCTGGCGGAAGCGGCTTTTGGAAAAAGCGGGGCGCTGTCCGCCAGCGCCCCGCTTCCCAGCTCAGGCGTAATAATAGATGGTGCTCATATCCAGCACATAGGTGCGGTACAATTCCAATCCGCCCAGCTCGGGGGCCATGACCGTCAGGTCACACAGGTCCTGGAGCCAGACGCTGGCCGCCTGCTCGCTGAGGATGGTCAGCGCCCGCTTGTACAGCTGCTCCTGCTCCTGCGCATCCAGGCTGGTCCCCGCCTGGTTCACTACGCTGTCGTACTCCTCGTCGGAGAAGTTAAGGAAATCCCGGCTGTTGTCGGACACATAGCGGATGACCATTTCCCGGGCGGTCATATCACTGGCAGCGATACCGCATACCGTAGCCTGGTAGTCCCGGCCCTGGTACACCTGGGACACCCAAGTGGCCCACTCCACTGGGACGATGTTCACCGTGATGCCCACTGCCTTGAGCTGCTCGGCGATGACGTCAGCGGTCTGCACATGCTGGGTGTAGTTACTGGGTACCGTGATGTCCATGGTGAAGCCATCGGCATAGCCTGCGTCGGCCAGGAGCTGCTTGGCCTTTTCCACATCGTAGGGGTATGCGTCGTTTAGCTCTTCCATATAGTATTTGCTGAAAGCGGGGTACATGCTGCTGCCCACCTGCACACCGGCGCCGTCACACACAAAGTCGATGATCTGTTGTACGTCGATGGCATAGCACAGGGCCTGGCGCACCCGCACATCGTCAAAGGGGGCAACGGCGTTGTTCAAATACAGCGCCTGAACCAGCTTCATGGTGTCTTCCACCACGGTAAACCGGCCCTCCACCTGGCTGGCTTGGGTGTTGGGCACATGGATGGCCATATCCAGGGACCCGCTTTGCAGGCTCATCACCAGGGTGTCGCTGTTGGTGATGATACGGAAGGTCACCTGATCCAGATAGGCCGCCTCACCCCAGTAGCCCTCATACTTCTTGATAACCATGCTGTCCTGGGGCGTATAAGACACAAACTGGAAGGGCCCGGTGCCGACCGGATTTTGGGCGATGCCATCGCCGGAACCCTCCGGGATGATGGCGGCGGTCATGGAGTAAATAAACTCCAGGCTGGGTTCGGCCAGAGTGACGGTCACATGGCTGTCATCCGGGGCGGAAATGTTGGTAACATTAGAAAACGCCGAGATCAGAGGCGTTCCATCGTTCTCCGATCCGGCGCAGCGTTCCAGGGAATAGACCACATCTTCCACGGTGACCGGCTCCCCATTGTGGAACGTGACGCCTTCCCGCAGGGTGAAGGTGTACGTCAGTCCATCCTCTGAGATCCCATAGTCACTGGCAACGGCTTCTCTCACTTCGCCGTCTGAGCTGGCCTTCACCAGCCCCTCGAAGATGTTGAACAACACCTCGCTACTCCCCGCAGCTACCGCCTTGTGGGGGTCGAGGCTGTCCAAATCCTGTGAGATACCCACCGTGACTGAACCTCCATAGGATGGCTCGCCCGATTGTGCAGGTGCCGTGGGGTTCTCGCTGGTCTGCGTATCTCCTGTACAGCCGTACAGTGAGACCGACAGCATGACCGCCGCGGCAAGCAGCAAAAGGGCCCGTTTCTTGCATTTGGGCATTTTGCTTCTTCCTTTCTTACTGCATTTCTCTCAACTTATTCAGTTGTAGACTTGCGGGGCGCGCCCCGCCGCCGGTCCTCCGGTTTTTCACCGCCCGCTCAAAGCAGGTCGGTGTGCCCCGTTGATACCGACTGTGTTATTGTAGCACACATTTTTTGAATTGCAAGAGAAACCCTCCCGATTTCTGTCCTGTTCCATAATTTTCTGTCCCGCCGGAACAGCAAGGCGGGAGATGGACGAGCCATCTCCCGCACAGATCTTTGTCCTGGGCACACAAGTCAGGCGCCAGCCTTCTCCTCCCCGCAGGATGCGCAGGCCGCACCGCAGTGGCCTTGCTGCCACAGCCTGTCGGCGGTGGGCTTCCAGCGGGCGGCGTAGGCATCGCACTTGGCGCACAGGTGCTCGGCGCTCTCCGGGGACTCTGGGTCGGTGGAATGGGCGCCAGTGCGCACCACCATCTCCCGCAGCTTTTCCGGGTTTTCCAGCATAGGGCAGGGGCGCAACATGTTGTCGTTGAAGGGCTGTCCGTCGTGATAGGCCATGAACATAGGCCCCCGCAGGCAGTCCAGCAGGGATTTTTCCCGGATGTTGGAGTCGGAGTAGTGGATGAATACGCAGGGGTCCACGTCGCCGTTGGCATTGATGTGGAGATAACGCCGGCCACCGGCAATACACCCGCCCACATACTCCCCGTCATTTTGGAAGTCCAGCAGGAAAATGGGCTTGGTGTGGCGGTAGTTGTCCCGCACCCGGTGGTACAGCTCCTCTCGCTGCTCTGGAGTAGGCAACAGCTCGGGGGCGGCGTCGTTGCCCACGGGCATGTAGTGGAAGTACCAGGCGAACTTGGCCCCCCACGCCACCAGGCCGTCTACAAAGTTCTCAGAACTGATGGATTCCATGTTGGCGCTGGTGTAACAGCAGGACACGCCGAAGGGCAGCTTCTTGGCCTTGAGGATGTCCATAGCATGACGCACCTTCTGGAATACCCCCTCTCCCCGGCGGCTGTCAGTGGCCTCTTCGAAGCCTTCCACGCTGATGGCGGGGACGAAGTTTTTCACCCGGAGCATCTCGTCGGCGAATGCCTCGTCAATGAGGGTGGCGTTGGTAAAGCACAGAAACTCACAATCGTGGTGCTTGTTGCACAGGGCGATCAGGTCGTTCCGGCGCACCATAGGCTCCCCGCCGGTATAGATGTAGATGTACACTCCCAGCTCCTTACCCTGGGTGATGATGCTGTCAATCTCGTCAAAGCTCAGGTTCAGCTTGTTGCCGTATTCCGCCGCCCAACAGCCGGTGCAGTGCAAGTTGCAGGCAGAGGTGGGATCCAGCAGAATGGCCCAGGGGATGTTGCAGCCGTATTTCGTCCGGGCCTCCTCCTGTTTCTTCCATCCGATCAAGTTGCCGTTCAGAATGAAATTTTCAAAAAAGGCCCGACGTACCCCATCGTCGATGTCTGTCCACATGCTCTTGATGAGCCGGTACCAGTTGTTGTCGGGATTCTCTATCACTCTGCGGAACGCGGCACGCTGGTCGGGAAAACTGCTGGGGCCGTCGCCGGCGAACTTGTCCACCCAGTCCATTAGCTTGGGGATGTTGGCGTCCGGGTCTTTGTCCAGATACTCGTAGGCTTTGCGGAAGCCAATCTTCTTGACGCTGTCGCTCAAACTCATACACGAACACTTCCTTTGTCTTGCTCGGCGCGTCCGGCGCGCCGCCCATCAGGTCGGTTATATTACAGCACAGTTCCCGACCGCGCTCCATTGACAAAGGAAATGCCGTGTCCAGATGTTGGACACGGCCCCCTGCTGTGTCGAATTTTGCCGAAAGTCACTCCCCGGTCACGTTTTTCCGCTCCAGCCGTTCCAGGATCGTGTCTACGCCTCCGTCCGAAATGGTGCGCAGGTCGTCCAAATGCTCCAGCGCCTTGCCTGGCATCCCCCGGTCCATCCATCCCAACACCAGGCTCAGCAGCGTAATCGTGATTAATTCCGCCACAAAATCCGTCTGCTCCCGGGTCACCCGATAACACTTTGCCACCTGCGCCACCTTTTCTGTCACCAAGGGCAGCGCCCATTTGCGCAAGTAATGCTCCACATAGCTGCGCTCAAAAGAACGGTACAAATTGAGCACCACCGTCCGGTTGCGAACCATCTGCTCCACCACAACTGACCGGGCGCCCTCCAGATCCTTTTCCTTCCCCAGCAGCTCCAGATCCTGCCGAAGCCCCCAGTCCACCACTGCGTAAAGGTCCTGAAAATGATAATAAAACGCCTGACGGGAAATTCCGCACCGCTCCGTCAGGTCTTTTACCGTAATATCGCTGATGGTCTTGTCTCTTAATAAAATCAGCAGAGTATCCAAAATATCCTGCTTTGTGGATTTTGGCATATCGTCACTCCTTAATGTGTGAACGCGGTCCGCTTCCTTCGATTGCAGTCAGTATATCACAGGATTCGACAGATTTCAACGCACGTTTTCCGCATAAAGGCCGGCTGGCGGGCCATACTGGACAGGGAGGGATGTTTGATGAAAAAAAGCGGAGTGCACTGGTACGCCCTGGCCGGCGGCGCGGCAGGGCTGGTCAATGGATTTTTCGGGGGCGGCGGGGGCATGGTGCTGGTCCCCTTGCTCGCTGGAAAATGCGGTCTGGACCAGCGCCGGGCTTTCGCCACTTCTATCGCCATTATCGCACCGCTGTGCGCCCTGTCCGCCTCCATCTACTACTTCCGGGGCGGCCTGGATCCCAAGGCGGCTCTGCCTTACCTGGCCGGCGGACTGGTGGGCGGCTTGGTGGGCGGGAAGGTATTTAAAAAGCTGTCTATGGTATGGCTGCGCCGAGTTTTCGCCCTGCTGATCCTGTACGGGGGCGTGAGGGCACTGCTATGATGGAATGGATCACCGCCGCTCTGGCCGGGGCGATCACCGGAATTTTGTCCGGCTTCGGCATCGGAGGCGGGTCCCTGCTGCTGATCTATATGACCAGCTTTGCTGGCGTGGAGCAGAACTTAGCGCAAGGCATCAACCTGCTCTACTTTCTTCCCACTGCGGCCACCGCCCTACCCGCTCACGTGAAAAACGGCTACATTGAAAAAGCCGCCCTGCTGCCCGCAATTCTGGCGGGCTTGGCAGGGACGGCTTTGGCGGCCTGGGCGGCCACTGCAATGGAGGTAGGGATGCTGCGCAAATGCTTTGGGGTCTTTCTCCTGGTGATCGGAGTACGGGAATTGTTCCGCAAATAGGGCGGCGCAGCTTATGTTCTCCTATCCGCCCTGCCCCTGGCCCTGCGCACCAATAAGGCGGTGACTGCCGCAGCCAGCGCCACTAGGGCTACTGGGATAAGCCACACCGCCCAGTTACTGGCCTGGGGCACGTTCCGGGCCGGCGGGACCAGTGTCTCCTGGTTCTCCCCGGTCCCCCGGACCTGGGCTGCGGTCTGAGGCTGCGCAATCCCCAGCTCACCGTTCATGGGGTCGTCCAAGCAGACCCAGACATTGCGCAGGCCATAGTAATAGCCCAACTTAGACCAGCGCAGGCCATTCTCATCGGTGTACAGGTATTCAAAATATTGGGACAGGGGGTTCTCCTCCACATCCACCTGGAAGCTGTCTTCCATGGCCAGGGGACCGCCAGGATAGTCGTATACCATGATCTCCGTCAGAACGTCCCCAGAGCCGTCGTAGGCTTCCAGCTCATCTCCATGGTCCTCCTCAAAGCAGATATGGTCGTATACCAACGCTAACTGGGACAGCGGGGCCCAACCATCATGCCAAGTCCGTTCTCCGCTGTCGGACGTGACGCCGTATTCGGCCACCCCCCACTGGTCTCCTTTCCCGTCGGTCCAAAGGTAGCCTACATAAACGCTCTCCCCATTGACAATGTTTATCACCTCAGCAGACGATTGCGGGCTTTCCCGCAGCGTCAGGTAGCCCTCTGGCCCATTGGCCAGATAGGTGCGGTTCTCATACTGGCACTCATCCCGATGGGCCTCATAAAAGTTGTTGCCATAGGGTTCCCACATCACATCGGCAAAAGCGGGCATAGCTAAGGTCAAAGCCATCAGCACCGCCAGCGGCAGGATCCAGCCTTTTCGCTTCATCGCGGACACTCCTTTCCGATTCTGCTCATACAGACGGAAAAACGGATGGGCGGTTCCGCCTCTGTCCATCATTTTTGCCCCCGTCCGGATGGACGGATGAGCCCTAAGTTGACTGCTTCCTTGGAGGGCGCGCCAGCCTCCGCCTTTTTGTTTTTGCAGAAGTGCCTGCGCCTTGGCCTCCGCGCTCAATCCAACCGCGCGGTATGGTCGATGGGCAGAGACACCACCATGGCCTGAGCGGAGGTGCGCAGACCGTGATGCTTGTCAATAGCCTCCATAATAGCGTTGCGCTCCTTGTTGGAAGCTACAATGGCCAGTACCTCCTTCTCCGCCTGGAGGGTAATACCCACGAACTTCTCCACCTCCTCCGCGCCTGTCCAACGGGCCCGGATGACGGTGCCCCCACGGGCGCCGGCGGCCCGGGCGGTGTCCATCACCGCGTCGGTATAGCCCTGGTTGACGCTGACTAAGATCAGGCTATGGTGGTTGCCTTGTTCCACGATTGGTTCTCCCCTTTCCGGTCTCATTTCCTCCAGCCGGGCCAGGGTCACCGCCAGGATGGCGCTCATGCCCGACAGGTCCAGCGCAAAAGCGATGCCCGGCGCTCCCAGCTTGGAACGGTCATCGTCCTTCAAATGGTTCATCAGCTGTCGTATCGTGTCCCTGGGCCCCAGGGTAAGGACCACATCCCGCTCGCTGGTCCCAAACCCCAGGGTATCCAGCAAATGGGAAGCCGCAGTGCCGTGCCCAGCCGCCTGGTTATGATGGATCAGGCCAAACTGCCTGTAATGGTCCAGCAGGCATCTTCCCTTACCGCGCTCCACAATGGACACCAGCAGCTGCATCGGGCTGATCGGTGCCGCCATATCATTCCACCTCCCAGTAAATCACGCCCTCTTCCATGCCGTCCAGTTCCTCCCGGATCGCTTGGCGCAGGGCTTTGGCCGCACTGCGGGCCTTAAGCGTTCCGTACAGGCCCAGCAGTTGGATGGTACACAGGGGCGTCATGGCCACCAGAGCCACAATGCCAAACGCGTCAGTGAGTACGTTTCCCCCCAACGCCTCACAGGCTCCCATAGCCAGAGGCAGCAGGAAGGTAGTGGTCATGGGCCCGGAGGCCACGCCGCCGGAGTCAAAGGCCACGCCGGTGAACATCTGCGGCACAAAGAAGGTCATGGCCAGGGCCACTGCATAGCCGGGAATAAGAAACCACATAATCGAGATGCCGGTCAAGATCCGCAGCATAGCCAGGCCCACAGACAGAGCAATGCCGATGGACAGGGCATGGTTGATGGACGTTTGAGGAATGGAGCCGTTGGATACCTCTTCTACCTGCCGGGCTAGCACCTGAACCGCCGGCTCCGCCCGGACAATAAAGTAGCCTACAAGCGCCCCTATCGGCACCAGCAGCCACTCTGTTCCGCCTGATGCGATGGATGCGCCGATGGTGGCACCAGCGGGCATGAAGCCCACGTTGACCCCCACTAAAAAAAGCACCAACCCCACATAGGTATACACCAGGCCCACCACCATCTTGCCCAACTGGTGCCGCTGGAACCGGCGGAATAGCATCTGGAAAAGGGCAAAAATCACGATAATCGGCAACAGGGCCGCCGCCACCTCTCCCACATAGGCGGGGATCTCATCCACAAACAGGGCAGCCGCTTCTTGCGTCGTGGTTACCTCCGGGATGGACACCGGGGTGTAGGCTGCGTCCAGATCGGGCATGACGATACCCAGGATCATCACCGATAGAATAGGGCCAATGGAGCACAGAGACACCAGCCCGAAGGAGTCACTGCTGGAGTTCTTATCGCTGCGCACCGCAGCCATGCCGATACCCAATGCCATGATGAAGGGCACCGTGATGGGACCAGTGGTAACGCCGCCGGAGTCAAAGGCGGCAGGGATAAAGCTGTCTGGCGCAAAATAGGACAGGGCGAACACCAGGATGTAAAAGAACACCAGCATGTGGGACAAGGGAATGTTCAGCAGCATACGTACCTGTGCCAGCACCAGGAAAAAGCCTACCCCGACGGCCACAGCCAGGATCAAGGTCATGTTGGGCACCGAGGGCAACTGCTCGGCCAGCACCTGCAGATCCGGCTCGGCGACGGTGACCACCACCCCCAGCACAAAGCATATCAGCAGGGGCACGCCTACACGCTTAGCCTTGCTGATCTGCACACCGATGCCATCCCCCATAGGGATCATGGACATGTCTACCCCCAGGGTGAACAGCCCCATCCCCAAAACTAGCAGCAGCGCCCCGAACAGGAACAGCACCATGGTGCCTGGCGTCAGCGGGGCAACGGTAATGCTGATGATCAGCACGATGGCTGTAATGGGCAGTACCGATGACAGGGACTCTTGTATTTTTTCCAATAAAAGCTGATTGTGCCGCAAAGCATACCTCCTTTCCATCGGCCCGCCATCCATTCCCTCAAGCGGGCAAGAAACCTTTGCTGATACTTCTATTATATCATATAAAGTTCTTTTTCACAACCAAAAAGATGTAACCAGCTTACAAAAAGACTCTGCTGACAAGATTGCTTCCTGTCGGCAGAGCCGCTTTGCTCCTCTATGGTTCAAGGATGCGGCGAATCTGCGCCTGAACCTGATCGATCTCAAAGCGCAACTCCCTGGCGGACATACGCTGGGCACCATGGCCCAGAATGATCACCTGTTCCAGCCCGTCTGAAGTGGCCACCCGCACACGGTGCTCCCGGGCGATTTCGTAGGTGGTCTTTTCGATATACATATCCGCCGTCTCCGCCTCTTTGGTATATACCACATGGATGTTGTGATATTTCTCCACTGAGCCGGGGTTTCCCTTGACCCTGTAGGCATCGAACACCAAGATGACATGGCACTTCCGCCAGCCCTGGTAATTGCTCAAAATATCCATCAGCCGCAGACGGGCCCCGTCCAGGTCTTGAGCGGCCAGCCTTTTCAGATCGTCCCAGGCGTGGATGATATTGTACCCGTCCACCAGCAGGTACTCTTCTCCTTGGAAGCGGGGCTTGAGACCCTTCCAGGGCCGTTCCTTCCGGGCCGGGGCTTTGGGGGCGGGGGCAAAGGCCCGGGGCTTAATGGGGCCATAGGTCCGGGTGAAGATAGCCTCCAACTCCCGTTCCATTTTAGCGCTGTCAGCGTAGCTCATAGTGGGCCGGGGAACGCTCTGGTGCTGGTCCTCCTTTCGTCTCTCCTCCGGCGGCCGCCAGCCGGAGTCTAGGTGCATGTGCTCCCGCACCTGGTCCCACTTTACCGTCACTCCCGCCCCATGGGAGCAGAATACGGAGTCGGCGGGGTTATCCGTATCCCGGTCCGGATCGTAGCCAATCTGCTCCATCACCTCCTGGGTGTTGTGACATGGCTCGTACCCCCGGAGGGTGCATGTCAGCTGGCCTAGCCCTCGAGTGTAGGCCGCCACCTGGTTCCAGTAGTCCCCCAGCTCGGACACTGGGGCGCTGCCGGTGAGCACCGCCATATCTCCCTGGTGGTCCGCCGGGGCGAACCGGCCGCTCATCCGCTGGACGTCCGCCATGGCCCGGCCCAGGCAGTCGGCGGGCAGTTCCAAGGTAAAATCGTACCATGGCTCCAGCAGGATGCCTTGGGCCATGCGCAGCCCCTGGCGTACCGCTCGGTAGGTGGCCTGGCGGAAGTCGCCCCCCTCGGTATGCTTCACATGGGCCCGGCCGGTGAGCAGGACGAGCTTCATATCCGTGATGGGCGATCCAGTGAGTACCCCCAAATGGACCTTCTCCATCAGATGGGTGAGGATGAGCCGCTGCCAGCTGCGGTCCAACACGTCCTCTGGGCAGATGCTGTCAAACTGAAGGCCCGCCCCCCGCTCCAGCGGCTCCAGCAGCAGGTGGACCTCAGCGTAGTGGCGCAGGGGCTCAAAGTGGCCCACCCCCTCCACCGGAGCGGCGACGGTCTCCTTGTAGACGATGCTCCCCGCGCCGAAGGTCACGTCCAGTCCAAAGCGGTCATGGATGAGCCGGGTGAGCACCGAGCGCTGGATTTCCCCCATGAGCCGGACGTGCAGTTCCCCCAGAGTCTCGTTCCACAGCACCTTCAGCTGGGGGTCCTCCTCTTCCAGCTGGCGCAGGTCCCGCAGCAGGGTGTGTGCGTCGCATCCCTCCGGGGGGATGACCTGATAGTGGAGCACCGGCTCCAGCTCGGGCGGGCCGCTCTCCCCCTCTTCGCCCAAGCCCTGGCCCGGGCGGGTATGGCTCAGGCCGGTGACGGCGCACACCGTCCCTGCCTCCACCTGATCTACTGTAGTATATTTCACCCCGGAATACAGGCGGATCTGGCTGATCTTTTCCTCCCAGCGGTCCTCTTCTCCGCCGCCGGACAGGGTCTGACGCACCCGAAGCTCCCCTCCTGTGACCTTCAGCCAGCTCAAACGCTCCCCCCGGTCGTCCCGGCTGATCTTAAACACCCGGGCGGCGAAGTTCTCCCCCCATTGGGGAGCCAGGGTATACCGCTCCAAGGCGGAGAGCAGCTCCTCCACCCCCTCCAGTTTCAGCGCCGAGCCAAACAGGCAGGGGAACAGCTTTCGCCGGACGATGAGCCCGGCCAGGTCGCCGTCATCCGGCTTCTCCCCGGCCAAATACCGTTCCAGCAGGTTCTCGTCGCACAGCGCGGCGCTTTCCAGCAGTTCTTCCCGGTCCCCGCCGAAGTCTGTGCACCCCTCATCCAGCCGCCGCAGCTGGCCCAGCAGAGCTTCCCGGTCGGTGTCCGGCTGGTCCATCTTGTTGACAAAGAGAAAGGTTGGGATGTTCTGATGCTCCAGCAACCGCCACAGCGTAGCCGTGTGGCCCTGGACCCCATCCGCCCCGCTGACCACTAAAACCGCGTAGTCCAGCACCTGAAGGGTGCGCTCCATCTCAGCGGAAAAATCCACATGGCCGGGGGTATCCAGCAAAGTCAGCTCCAGCGGGCCCCA
This sequence comes from uncultured Eubacteriales bacterium, assembly GCA_900549885.1. GTDB lineage: Bacteria > Bacillota > Clostridia > Oscillospirales > Oscillospiraceae > Enterenecus. The sequence goes on from URQA01000037.1 coordinate 12,900, forward strand.
GGTCAGCCGGGCCTGCTTGGAGAAGATGGTGATGCCCCGCTCCCGCTCCTGCTCATCGGTGTCCAGCACGGTGTCCTGGTGGTCCACCCGCCCCAGCTTCCTAGTCTGGCCGCTGAGGTAGAGCAGAGCCTCGGACAAGGTGGTTTTGCCCGCGTCCACATGGGCCAGGATGCCCACGGTCAATTTTTTCATGGAGATGCCTCCCCTTCCTCCCCGCCGGGCGCGGGAGTGACACAATTATGTTTATTATACCCTTCTGAGCCGGGACAGGCAAGTTCTTTTCCCCTGCCGCATAGGCTCTCCCCATGGAGGTGATGGGATGTTCCGGGTGCTCAGAAGAAAATGGCTGCGGGATCTGCTGCTGACGGCGGCTCTGCTGGCGGCCACCGCCGCCCTAGTGGCCGCCCCCAGCCAGGCCATCGAGGGGGCGAAAAATGGGCTGGCCCTGTGCGGCAACGTCATCATCCCCTCCCTGTTCCCCTTTTTTGTCCTGTCCTCCCTGGTGGTGGACCTGGGTCTGGCCGCTTATCTGGGCCGGGCTCTGGAGAAGGTCATGCGCCCCCTGTTTCGGGTGGGAGGCAGCTGCGCGGCAGCGGTGGCCATGGGCTTTGTGGGGGGATACCCCGTGGGAGCCCGCACCGCCCTCCAACTTTACCAACAGGGGCAGTGTACTAGGGCTGAGGCGGAACGGCTGCTGGCCTTCTGCAACAATTCGGGACCCGCCTTCATTCTGGGAGTGGTGGGAGCGGGTGTGTTTGGCTCCGGTCGGGTTGGGTTGCTGCTCTATCTGACCCATGCCGCCGCCTCCATCCTGGTGGGTATTTTGTTCCGCTTCCACGGCGGCCGGGACGCGGGTCGGGAGAAGCGACCTGTCCGGGCCACCTTTGAGACAGTCCGGGCCAGCAGCGCCTTCACCGGAGCGGTGGTCAAAGCCCTCCAGTCCACCTTGAGCATCTGTGCCTTTGTGGTGTTCTTCTCCGTGGTGCTGGAGCTGCTGTCCGCCTATGGGGTATTGGCTGCGCTGGCTCGGGTGTTGGCCATGTTCGGTGTGGGGGAGGAATGGGCCCGGCGGCTGGTGGCCGGCCTGCTGGAGCTGTCCTCCGGGGTGTCCTCTCTCACCGGTGCAGGCTCCCAGGGCGTGTCCATGGCGGCCTTCATGCTGGGCTGGGCCGGCATCAGCGTACACTGCCAGGTGCTGTCCTTCATCGGGGACAGCGGGCTGTCTGTACGCACCTATCTGGCAGGCAAGCTGTGCCACGGTATCATCGCCGCCGCCCTCACCGCCGCCGTCACACGGTTTTTCCCCCTGTCCGAACCGGTGTCCTCCTACCTGGCCGAACAGGCGGAAACCATCGCCGGACTGGACTTCACCTCCGCTTTGGCCATTTCCCTGGCCACGGTGTTCGTGGTGTGGACGCTGTGGGTGCTGCTGTGCGGGATGATGGTGAAAAAAAACGGTGGAAAAATGCCGCGCCATCGGTTATAATGGGAGTATATTGGTCATTTTCGCAAATGGGAGGAAACGTTCCATGTTGTTTGAAAAGGATATCGAGCCTCGCTGTGCCTACTGCAAGCGAGGCTCTCTTCTGGGCGAGGATCAGGTGATGTGTCTCAAGCGGGGCATCATGTCTGCCGCCGGCTCTTGTCGCGCCTTCCGGTACGACCCCCTCAAGCGGGTCCCCCCCAAGCCTCTGCATCCGGACTTTTCGAAGCTGCGGGATGAGGACTTCGTATTGTGAGTTTCAGGAGAAAACCCCCGTCGGGATCATCCCGACGGGGGTTTTCATCTGTTGCAGACCTTAGCCGTTTGGGGGGTAGCTTCGCTTGACGTAGATCTCCCAGGAACGCAGCTTCTGGATTCCGATTTTCAATGATTTCGCGGCCTCCCCTTTCGCACCACTGCCCGTCCCCCTGCATAGCCTGTGGTGTGAAAATCCCAGTCAGGAGGTTCTTTTATGCTGAATCTACAATATTTCCTGGGAGCTAACTCCCCGGGAGGGTTTTACTCCCTTTACCACGAACTGCTGCCCACCGAACAGGCTAAGGCCATTTATATTTTAAAAGGAGGGGCGGGTTGCGGCAAATCCTCCCTCATGCGCCGGGTGGCCCGCCACGCCGAGGCTGTGGGGCTAGATACGGTGTCTATTCTCTGTTCCGGGGACCCGGATTCTCTGGATGCCCTCATCCTCCCCCAGCGGGGAATCGCAATTGTGGACGGTACCGCGCCTCATATCGTGGAGCCCCACTATCCCGGTGTAGTGGAGAGCTATGTGGACCTGGGCAGCTGCTATGACCGGGCTGGCCTAGCCCCTTTGCGGCAGGAGATTATCTCCTCCACAGACCGCTATAAGGGTCGCTACCCACGGGTTTACCGCTGCCTTGAGGCGGCAGGCCAACTGCGCCGGGATAACCGGGAGCTGATGCTCACCAGTACGCTGACGGCCCGCATGACAAAGCGGGCGGCGGGTATCATCCATCGGGAGGTCAAAAAAAATGGCGCCCAGCCCGGGTGCGTTTCCCAGCGTTTTTTGTCCGCTGTCACCCACCGGGGCTACGTCATGTTGTGGGACACGGTATCTGCCCAAGCCAAACGGGTCTATGAACTCAGTGACAGCTATGGCTGCTCCCATGAGTTGTTGTCTCCTATCCTCACCGCCGTCGCTGCTGCCGGGTGGAACGTCACCGCCTGCCCGGATCCTATGGCTCCGGATCGCCTAGCACACCTCATTGTTCCCGGCCTATCCTTGGCTTTCGTCTCCACCACACCGGACCAGCCCTGGCCTCAGCGGCCCTACCGCCGTCTCCGGCTGGACGCTATGGCGGACCAGGAGCTCTACCGGCTCAACCGGCCCCGCATCCGCTTTACCCGCAAAGTGGCCTCCGCACTGGAAGAGGAAGCCGTGTCTGGTCTTGCCCAAGCCAAGTCTGACCATGACAAGCTGGAGGCGCTTTATAACCCTCATGTAAACTTTGAACAGGTGTATGCCATTGCCGATCATCTGGCCCAGGAGATTCTGGACCCGCCGTCTCAGGAAGCATAACCACAAATTCCGGAAAGGCTGGGCAGAAAGCGGCAGCGCCTTAAACGCTCAATGCCCTCTCTTATTTCCATCTTTTCTCTATCCTCACAGCCAGTCCTCCACTACATCCCGCAGCCCGGCCGGTGTCACGCTATTTCGGGTGAGCAGCTCCATCAACTCATCAATCCTGGGGATGCTGGTGGTCACATGGGCCACAACGGCCGATGGCCCGGTTGGCTCCTGGGCGATCTTTACCCCATAGCTTTCGCAGCTGAAGGGCCCTACATCCATCTCATCAATGAGGATGGAATAACGGTACCGGACGGCATCGCCTTCCTCTCCCTCCACCTGCTTGGTACAAACTACAAGCTCGCGCATCATTCGTTCCTCTCTCCTTTGTAGAAATGGTCTCTAAAAGAAGTATGCCGGGGTACGTATAATTTTTCAAGCAAAACAAATCGCATAATTCGACAAAATCCGACAGCTCCACAAGATGTAGCGTCTCTTTTTTCATCTTTGGCACCAACACTTGAACAACGCCCTAAATCCCCTTGAATTTTCTACATTTTTACCAAAAACATTGAAATCGCACACAAAAGGGCCTCTTTCGTACATGCGTACGAAAGAGGCCCTTTTTCCTTTGGAGCTGATTTATGCCTTGGAAGCTTTGTACTTAGCGATGGCCTCGGTGAGCATGGGGCCAACTTTGAACAGGTCGCCGGTGATGCCATAGGTGGCCACGTCAAAGATAGGGGCGGAACCATTCTTGTTCACGGCGATGATGCATTCGCTGTCCTGCATGCCAGCCAGGTGCTGGATGGCGCCGGAGATGCCCAGGGCTACATAGATCTTGGCGTGAACCGTCTTGCCGGTCTGGCCCACCTGGTGGTCCGCGGCGATGAGGCCGGCGTCCACCACAGCGCGGGAGGCGCCTACCACGCCGCCCAGCACGTTGGCCAGCTCTTCGGCAATCTCAATGCCACGCTTGGGGTCAGAGCTGATGCCGCGGCCCACGCTCACCACCACGTCGGCGCCCACCAGGTCCACCAGCTTCTTGGCGGACTTCTTGATCTCCACCACGTCCACGTGGATGTCAGTGGCGTCCAGCTTCACGTCCACCCGCTCCAGCACGGTCTTGGCTGCCGTCTCCTCGTTGTAAGGGGCGGTCTGCATCACGCCGGGGCGCACAGTGGACATCTGAGGCCGGTAAGAGGGGCACACGATGGTGGCCATCAGGTGGCCGCCAAAGGCAGGACGGGTCATCTTCAGGTTCTTGGTGTCCTCGAACTTGGTGTTGTCCACGTCAATGGTGGAGGTGGTCTTGAGGAAGGCCTTATACTTCTCCACGTCCACGTCCAGGTGGGTACAGTCGGCGGTCAGGCCGGTGTGCAGCCGGGCGGCTACACGGGGGCCCAGGTCACGGCCGATGTTGGTGGCGCCGATGAGGAACACCTCGGGCTTCTTATCCTCCACCAGGTCGCAGATGACCTTGGTATAGCCGTCGGTGGTGTAATCCTTCAGCAGGGGGTGTTCACAGATGTACACCCGGTCCGCGCCATAGCCGCCCAGGGCCTTGGCGTAGGTCTCGTTGATCTTGTCCCCCAGGAGGACGCCGCACAGCTCCACCCCCAGGTCATCGGCCAGCTTGCGGCCCTCGCTGAGCAGCTGATAGCCGGTGCCCAGGATGACACCGTCCCGCTGCTCGCAGAATACCCACACGCCCTTGAAGGCGGCGGTGTCTTTACTGTTAAAAGCCATTGTTCAGCACTCCCTTCCTCAAATAATGTGCTTCTCGCTCAGGATGGACACCAGCTGCTCACAGGTGGCCTTGTCGGCCCCCTCTAGCATGGTGCCAGCGCCCTTTACCGGGGGAGAGAAGGACTTGTACACCTGGGTGGGAGAACCCTTCAGGCCCACCTGCTCCACGGTGATAGTGGGGTCGTCGGACAGGGCGTTGAAGTCCCACACGGTGTAGGGCTTGGCATAGCACTCCATGATGCCGCTGACGCTCATGTACCGAGGGGTGTTCAGCTCCTTGATGCAGGTAAGCAGGCAGGGAGTCTTGACCTTGATGGTCATATAGCCGTCCTCCAGCTCCCGGCGGACGGTAAGCTGGCCGTTCTGATAGTCAATGGCGGTGACATAGGTCACCTGGGGGATATCCAGCTTCTCGGCGATCTGGGGGCCCACCTGGGCGGTGTCGCCGTCGATGGCCTGCCGGCCGCAGAACACGATATCCCCTTCCTCCACACCGATCTTGCGGATAGCCGCGGTGATGGTGGATGAGGTGGCGTAAGTATCCGCGCCGCCAAACTCCCGGGCGGAGATGAGCACCGCCTTGTCCGCGCCCATGGCCAGGCACTCCCGGAGCATGGACTCGGTGGGGGCGGGGCCCATGGACAGCACGATGACCTTCACATCGGGGTTCTGGTCCTTGATCTGGAGAGCGGCCTCCAAGGCGTTCATATCGTCGGGGTTGGAAATGGTGGCCATGGCGGCACGGTCCATGGTGCCGTCCTCTTTCACCGCCACCTTGCCGGAGGTGTCGGGCACCTGCTTGACACAGACAATGATTTTCATATGCTCACTCCTCCTTCTTATTTCACACCCAGAGCGCCGGAGATGACCATGCGCTGGACCTCGCTGGTGCCCTCGTAGATCTCGGTGATCTTGGCGTCCCGCATCATGCGCTCCACAGGGTAGTCCCGGGTATAGCCATAGCCGCCGAACAGCTGCACGCAGCGCCTGGTCACATCGCTGGCCGCCTCAGAGGCGAAGAGCTTGGCCATGGCGGCATCGGCGGAGTAGGGCTCGCCGCTCTGCTTCTTCAAGGCGGCGGCGTACACCAGGTACTGGGCGGCCTGCATCTTGGTGTGCATATCCGCCAGCTGGAACTGGGTGTTCTGCTGCTGGCTGATGCGCTTGCCGAACTGCACGCGCTCCTTGGTGTAGGCGATGGTCTCCTCAATAGCGCCCTCACCGATGCCCAGAGCCTGGGCCGCAATGCCGATACGGCCGCCGTCCAGGGTCTTCATGGCGATGGCAAAGCCCTTGCCCTGCTTGCCCAGCAGACGGTCCTTGGGGATCACGCAGTCCTCCATGATCAGCTCGCAGGTGGAGGAGCCGCGGATGCCCATCTTCTTCTCGTGCTTGCCCACGGAGAAGCCGGGGTCGGTGCGCTCCACGATGAAGGCGGAGATCTCCTTCTTCTTGCGGCCGCGCTTGTCGGTGGTAACGCCGGTGATGGCAAAGATCACGAACACGTTGGCGTAGCCGGCGTTGGTGATGAAGATCTTGGAGCCGTTGAGGAT
>URQA01000038.1 GCA_900549885.1 uncultured Eubacteriales bacterium
CAACTACAAGGAAGGGACAACGACCATCACTTTTGATGACCTCAAAACCGCATTGGCCGATCAGAAAACAGGTTCGGATTTGGATTGCTCAACTGCACCATATTAAGGAATAATCTTTAGTACAAAAACAGCCTTCCAATTGGAGGGCTGTTTTTGTATCTATATCCGGAAAACCTGATATTATGGGCTTTCCGGACATTTTCTGTTACCCGGGGACTTGACGGAACAAACTACCAGCCACTTGCTTTTTCCTTCGGCAATCCCATAGTCCTATGGCGACCCATTTTTGTACACCCTTGTCCAGCCCGTTTGTGCCAAAAGTAAGGAAACTCTAAAAAGCATCCTTTCTCGGACAGTACTCTTTCCTTCAAAGAGGACAATTTAGCGGAAACCTTACAGCTCTCGCTTTCTTCATTTTATGCCCACTCCAAAAGCTAGCCGTAATCCCCGCAGATTACATTGTTCTCCCGCGTTGCCCGGATAATGATGCCGCACCAGGGGCAGATATATTTAATACTGCGGTGAATGGATTTCTTACTCCCGCCCTTTGGGGGATGCCCTCCACTGGCAAGCGGCTGGTGTAAATTTTATCCTCGCCCAAAGGTTTCCCTGATCCATGCCTCCGCCTCTGAGGCCAGCGTCGTTACCGTCCAGCCATGCTTGGACGTGCTTCTCGATATGCAGGCCATGGTGGCCTTAAAATTCTGGTTGGGGTAGTAACCGTTGTTGCTTACATCTTGGATGCCTTGCACCAGATTGTAGAGGCGCGCCATCTCATGCAAGAGCGTGGTGCCAGCCCGAAGATGGGCCGCTCAAGGTACTCAGCCCAAAGATTGAACTCTCGTTACTTCTCTCTGCCATCATTCCCTACACCAGTCATAAGCCCTGCGCCCTCTGTCTGTCGATACAGAGATGGCCGGGCGGCTCAGCTCGCCCCCGTAAAAATGCTTATGAAACAGGCTATCATTTTCTCAATTTTCTTTCCGATTTCAGATAATTTGTAGCAAGAGAACATTTGTCAAGGGGGATTTTTACCTTCTGCTACGGCTTTATAAAAGCAGATGAGTGCAACCCCTCTTGATTGCCATAGAGCGCCGTGGCGGGAAGCTGTCAAGAGTGCCGCAGGCAAAGCGGATCCGAACTCTTGACAGCTTCCCAGCTCGGTGCTACCAGCAGAGTACAAATCTGCTGGAGCGTCCCCCTGGTCGAGCGCACGGCTGCCGTCAGGCAGTACCACCGCCCGCAGGGTGGTGAGTAAGTGCGCTCTTGACCAAACACATAGAAATGAAGTGTTGTTAAGATTCCCGGCAAGTGTTATAATGACCGACATAAGAGAGCGACAAATTGGAATTTTTGAGGATGGATGTAGATATGCTTATTGACAAAACTTTTACCAGAAAAATGTATGAATACAACGATGTCTGTCGTTTAATGAGATCTTCATTTCCCCAGAATGAGCAGATACCGATGTGGTTGTTGAGAGTGTTGGCATTTCGCAAAAGTGTCAATTTGAGAGTCTTTTATGAGGATGAACAGTTCTGCGGAATCTTGTATACGGCTGAAGATGATAAATATATCTTTGTGCTCTATCTTGCGGTAAATGACAGGATTAGGTCAAAAGGCTATGGCACTAAGATACTTGACTGGCTGAAACAGAATACAGAAAAGATCATCGTTTTAAATGTTGAATCAATCGATCCTTCTGCCGAAAATGCTTTGCAGAGAGAAAAGAGAATTTCTTTTTATAGCAGGAACGGGATTTTTGATACCGGATACAGATTTATCGATGAAGGTGAAACCTATTCTGTGCTGGCATCTGATATTAATCACTTTGATTCGAAAGAGTACGAAATGCTCCTGAGCAGGTTCTCTTTTGGAACATATAAAAAACACATTACAAGATGATAAATTCCCGTTTGTCGAACTGATAATGAACGAAGGGGGCGTGGCCGCTTTTCAGCGGGCCACGCCCCCTTATTTCTCTTGTTGAGTGCCTACACCTCCTTCTCTCTGCCGGTCTTTCACTTTGCCACAAATGAGCCGCCAGCTATGTGTATTTGGGCGGTGGAATCACCCTTTACACAATACATCTCATGATTGCGTTCTGCTCAAAAAACATCCGTGAGAGCCTTCGTGGAGGAAAAAGATTTGCTAATATCTTTTACTTCCAAAAGCACATTTTTTTCAGAGTTCATTCTTTATGCCCCTCCAGTCGTTCACCACTTCTTGAAATAAAAACATAGCAAGAATACTATGGGAGTAAAATTAACTAACACAATGAAAAGAATTGCAGATCCGTTTTATATCTGCCTATATGCAGTGCACCTTCAGGATCCATGATGAGGGCCGTAGAACGACCAGCGATCACGGCAGAAATGAACCGGCATATCACGGGTGTCTCTTTACTCAAAATTAAAACAGTTCCTCTCATGAAGCGCATCTGTACTTGTGACGTACATTTTCAACCGTGCGTTCAAGATAATGATCTCCATGGCGGAAACAGATCACAAGATGTTCCTCCTGCTCTTCAAAATCCCCGTTATGATACTCAATTACCGAGATTTCGCTTTATTGGCGGGTCCAACCAGGCGCAGATACATTAGGAAACGATATATCTGCCTGCAGGTTTTGCAAAGGGCCCGGGAATAATCTCCGTCCCGCGGTGCGCGCCGAGATAGTCGGTATCAAAGACGATCTCGGACCCGTCCGGAGCTTCAAATCTCTGCTCCGGCTCGAACGCCTTGCCCAGCACATCCGAGGTGATGAGCGAGACGTCAAAGTCCTTGACGAGATCGTAGATGTTGGTCTCAAGGACCATGTGTCCATCTTCCTCTCGGAGTTCCACCTTCACTTCGTCGGCCGTGTTGATAAGGCGATCCTTTTCTTTTTTATAGCTCTGCGCGCCGCCAAGGTAGGCGTTTCCCTCCACCCAAACAGGCAGTGGGCGCCAATGATACGGCTCCAGGGCCATCATATCCGGGGTGTCATCGTCCAGGTGGAACCAGGAGATCCACTCGTCATGGGTGACATACCCGTCCAACACATGCGTGCCGACCTCTCTGTTCTCAGCCTCAGCGCCATCATTACTGCCGCTCACATCGGCAGCCGTGCTGGGGTGCTTCTGGACAAAGATATTGTTGTAGAAGCGGTCGTCGCCGTGAAGGATCGTCATAAAGCCCATCACTTCGGTGCGGTGGGGGATGTGGTAGGGCGTGAAGCGCTGGCGCAGCTTCCCCTCTACGATAGAATCGCAGAATTCACCCACCGCGGTGAAGGATCCGCAGATCAGGTTGTGGACCATGGCGACACCTTGCGTCGCCATGCGAAGCGACACCGCCGAGAGCAGCAGGTTGTGGTCGATCAGGGTGGGGCCATGGCTCACCTCCACAAAAAGGTCCTGGCTCTCCACGCCGCCGGGCAGAGTCTCGGCAAACGCCGGCTTCTGGTTGTTGTACAAAAGATTTTGCGTGATCCGGGTGCCCTGGGCCTCCCAGTCTGTCCAGATCCCCATCGTACAATCGTGGATGCGGTTGCGGCGGATGGTCACGTCGATGGCCGCGTGCAGCTTGATGCCCGCGATCTCAGCCCCGCCGAGCTCCATCATATTGTTGATGTGGTGTATGTGGTTGTCTTCGATGGTGGAAAAGGCGCAGCCCATCCTCCCGATGATCCCGCCCTGCTCACAGTGATGGATCTCGTTGCGGCGGATGATGTGGCCCCCCACTTTTTCTTTGACCCATCCGTGGTACTGCCCGCGGCATACGGCATCTCGCTCCATCTGGGTCGGGCTCTTGACATGCTTGCGGGTAAAGTAGTGGTCGTTGTCCGGGTCCAGGTACTTCCCGAGGCCGATGCCGGAGCATTTGCTGTTGGAGATGTCGCAGTCCTCGATGATCCAGCCTTTCGACCAGTGAGGCCCTATCATGCAGCTCTGATACGCCGCGGGGGGCGCCCACTTCGTCGCGGCCTTCGTGATGGTGAAGCCGCTCACCGTGATGTATCCGATCCCCGTCTCTTTCGGGACGAAGCACTGTTCCCGGACATTGATCTCCACCTTTTCCCTGTTCGGGTCCGCCCCCATGAAGTTGGCATAAAAGACCGTCCGGCCGTCTTTCTGCTCCGCGAACCATTTAAGCCGGGACGCCTGCGGATCCCAGGAATACTTATAGACCTCCGCCTTTACGACTTCTTCCACCGACGCCGCCTCATACAGCATCTTATCATTCAGATAAACGACCCCGGTATGCTTGGTGCGCCCGGCAAAATACCAGTCGCCGTATACATATGTCGTATAGGGGTTGTAATTACCGAACACAGAGTTGTCCACGCTCACTGACCAAACCGTCCCCTTGTACACGGTCCAGCCCTTGAGCTCCTCCGCGCCGGTGATGACCGCGCCGTGCAGCTGCGTGCTCTTGTACGTGATGGGGGCGTCTTCGGTCCCCCCGTGGACCGGGCTGACATGCTCCCGGTAAACGCCGGGGGCGACGAGCACCTCGTCGCCGGGCAGGGCCACTTCCGCGGCCTCTTGAATCCGGCGGAACGGTCTGGCCTGGGTGCCGTCCCCGTCCAGGAGCGCGTTCGCATCCACAAAGTATCTCACTCAAGTCCCTCCTTATCCATGATATGGACTGGCCTGATCTGGCCGTCCAGTTCTTTGCCTGTGATCTGCTCTATCAGCTCCAGGGGTTCTCCGTCGGATAGCGCTGTCCCTTAGGCTGGTTGTAGGAGATGTCGGAGATGCCGAGATATTTCAGCACCTCGAACAGCGCCTTGCCGCAGTGGGCGAATGCCACCGCGCCGTGGTGGGGATAGCGCTTCTGGATGAGCACATGGCGGTAGAAACGCCCCATCTCAGAGATCGCAAAGATGCCGATCCCGCCAAAAGAGCGGGTGGCGACCGGGAGGACCTCCCCCTCGGCGATGTAGGCGCGCAGAGCCCCCTCGCTGTCACACTGCAGGCGGTAGAGGGTGATGTCCGATGCGGCGATGTCTCCCTCCAGCGTGCCGCGGGTAAAATCGGGGTTGCTGTCCGCGGGCTCCAGCAGGCGGTGCTGGATCAGCTGGTATTTGACCGCGCAGTCATCGCACATCTTGCAGAAGGGCGTGTTGCCGCAGTGGAAACCCATGAAGGTGTCTTTGATGTCATAGCCGAACTTGCCGGAGATGTCCTCCTCGTAGATATACTTGGGCACGGAGTTGTTGATGTCCAGCAGGGTGACGGCATCACCCGTGATGCAGGCGCCGATGTATTCAGACAGCGCGCCGTAGATGTCCACCTCGCAGGCCACAGGGATCCCCCGGGAGGCCAGGCGAGAGTTCACATAGCAGGGCTCGAAGCCGAACTGCTCCGGGAACGCGGGCCAGCACTTGTCCGCAAAGGCGACGAACCGCCGCGCCCCCCTGTGGGCCTCCGCCCAGTCCAGCAAGGTCAGCTCGAACTGGGCCATGCGCTCCAGCAGATCGGGATAGACCTTCTCGCCCATCTCTCTGCGCATATCGGCCATCACCTCGGGGATGCGCTCATCCCCGGCGTGCGCCTGGTAGGCCACCAGCAGATCCAGTTCGGAATTCTCCTCCACCTCCACGCCCAGCTCATACAGGCCCTTGATGGGGGCGTTGCAGGCGAAGAAGTCCTGGGGGCGGGGGCCGAAAGTGATGATCTTCAGATCTCTGACCCCGATGATGGCGCGGGCGATGGGGACGAAGTCCCGGATCATTTGCGCGCATTCCTCGGCCGTGCCCACGGGATATTCGGGGATATAGGCATCCAGATGCCGCATCCCCAAATTGTAGGAGCAGTTCAGCATACCGCAGTACGCGTCCCCCCGGCCGTCGATCATGTCGCCGTCGCCCTCGGCGGCAGCCACATACATCACTGGGCCCTGGAACTTCTGACACAGCAGGGTCTCAGGGGTCTCGGGGCCAAAATTGCCCAAAAACACCACCAGGGCGTTGACGCCGTGGGCGCGCACATCCTCCAGCGCCGCCAGCGCGTCTTTCTCGTTCTCCACCGTCACGGGGCACTCGTAGATGTCTTGTCCATAGGCCGCCACGATCTCGCTCCGCCGCCGGGCGGACAGCGAGACGGGGAAACAGTCCCGTGACACGGCGATCATGCCAAGTTTTACTTCAGGGATATTGTTCACGTTGTATTTCTCCTTTTCAGATCAGATCCGCAATGTCGATATTTTCTCCTGTCAGGCCGATGTAGGCACCATTGGCGGCCTCACTGGATTCAGGATGCGCCAAAAGCCATTTGTTGCGCGCCCAGAGGAACTCATCCTCCGGCGATTTGACGGCGATGGCCGGCCTGTCGCCGTTGGTCCCCCGGGGCAGCGCCACCATCACCCGAAAGCCCTTTTGCCCGTCGCAGTGGCAGGGTGCATAGTGCAGGGTGGTGGCGTAGATCTCCACCAGCACCCCGGCAGGCACGCGGAACGCCTTTACCTTCGCGGTATCCAGCATACCGCGCTCACACTCGTCGCGCCTTGCCAGCAGCAGGATGAAGTCCTCCGTCCCCAGATCGAACTCGCTGTCCCGGTGGTATTCCAGGCAGTTCAATTTTGTATTATAGCCATTGCACCATCCCAGCTGGACGGGCATCCCGCCATAGCAGTGCTCACTGATCTCCGCCATCGCGGGCAGCTCCTGCAGGGGGGCGTATTCCGGGACATAGTCCACGCCCCTCCCCTGGGGCGCGTCCTTCAGAACGCGCAAAAGCTCCGCCACGGCCCCGTCCAGGCCGGTGACGACCTGTCCGTAAGCGCGGAAGGCGGGGTCGAACACAGAATATAAGTCCATCCAGCGTCACTCCTTTGCCAGGTCTGCGAACAGCTGTTTGCAGGCCGGATATATCTCTCTGAATCTTTTGTACTTCCTCTCATACTTGGCCACCAGCGCCGGTTCAGGCTGGACGGTGTCCGCCACACGGGCCAGCTTTTCGCAGCACTCTTTCACAGACCCGTATGCTCCGCAGGCCACCATGGCCAGCATCGCGCCCCCCATGCCTGGCCCCTGCTCTGAGACGGGGATCTCCAGCCGGCAGTTGAGGACGTTCGCGATGATTCGCCTCCACAGGCGGCTCTTGGCGCCGCCGCCGCAGATCTTGGAGCTGTCCACCCCGATCCCCAGGGAGCGGGCGATCTCCACATTGTCCCGGATGGCGAAGGCCACCCCCTCCAACACCGCCTGGACCAGGTCGGCCCGGCTGGTGTCCATGGTCATACCGATCAATGTGCCCCGGGCGTTGGTGTCGTTGATGGGGCTACGCTCCCCCATCAGATAGGGCAGGAAAAACACATCGTTCTCCCCCAGGGCCTCCTCGCCGATGGCGGCCTGTTCAGCCGCGTAGTCATCGCTCCCCAGGATGTCCTCCATGAGCCACTTGTTGCAGGAGGCCGCAGAGAGGATACAACCCATAAGGTGGTAGCCTCCGTCGGCGTGCGCAAAGGCGTGGAGGGCATTGTGCCTGTCCACCTTGAACTTCTGGGACGAGATGAACAGCGTGCCGGACGTGCCCAGGGAGATGTTGCATCCGCCCTCTCCCACCACGCCGGTGCCCACAGCGGCGGCGGCGTTGTCCCCCGCCCCGGCGCAGACCACAGTATCCCGGGAGATCCCCAGCGCGTCCGCCATCTCCGGCTCGACCGTGCCGATGGGCGCAAAGCTCTCGAACAGCTTTGGCAGCTGTGTTTCCGCAACACCGCAGATCTCCAGCATCTCTCCGCTCCAGCACTTGTGCTCCACATCCAGGAGCAGCGTGCCGGAGGCGTCGGAATAGTCGGTGGCGTGGACCCCGGTGAGAATGTAGTTCACATAGTCCTTGGGGAGCATGATTTTCTCGATCTTATGATAATTTTCCGGCTCGTTCTCCCGCATCCACAAGAGCTTCGGCGCGGTGAAGCCGGCGAAGGCGATGTTGGCGGTCAGGGCGGAGAGTTTTTCCCTGCCCAGCCCGTCGTTCAACTGTTCCACCTGTTTTGCCGTGCGCCCATCGTTCCACAGGATGGCGGGACGGATCACCTCATCGTTTTCGTCCAGCACCACCAGCCCATGCATCTGGCCGGCGCAGCCGATCCCCGCCACGTTCCCGCCGTCGCATCCCCGCAGCAATTCGGGGATCCCCTCCAAGAGGGCCCTTCTCCAGTCCTCGGGGTCCTGCTCGCTCCAGCCCGGGTGGGGAGAGCTCAGAGGATAGTCCTTCGTGACTATATTGCAGATGTCCCCTTTTGCGTCCATCAGCAACAGCTTCATGGCAGAGGTGCCAAGATCAACACCAATATAATAGTTCAATGTCTATTTCTCCCTGTTACGATAAATTTGCCCCTGTTCCTGGCTGCCGTCCACAGGCCACGGTATCTCGTTGGCTGCGGACGATCAAACAGCCTGCGGCAGCGGTTGCATTTAGCCCTTTTGCTGGGTCTCTTTGCGGTCCATCAGGCCCTCCCGTCACGTTTCACCTGGAGAACGTTCTTTTATCGGTATGCTTTTCGATCTCATTCTAAAGGACTCTACTGTGCTTTTCCTTGACAAATTTTATATTCCATTAGACTATTTTGACCGCAAGGTTATTTTCTATGATTTTAAACAGTTTTCTTCCAAACTTTTTGTGCAATATTTATGGCCCACAAAAAACTGTCGTCTTTTGTGGGCCATAAAATCGCTTATTTCAGATATTTCTCTGCAAGCATACGGCTCTCCTGCGGGGAGTAGAAGCGCTCCTTGGAATGAAGGCTGTGGCGCACTGTGGCTGAGGTCAGATCGTTTCGGTCCAGGTAATGACGATACGCCTCCGGCGTCATACCGTACTGCCGCTGGAACTCCCTGGAAAAATAGCGGTAGTCCGAAAACCCCGATTCCATGCACACATCCAGCATTTTCTTTTCGCCGGATACGATCAGCTTGCAGGCGCAATGGAAGCGGACCGAGGTAACATACTCCTGAAAGCTCTGGTTCATGGTGCATTTGATAAACCTTGATAAATAACTTAAGGAACATCCTTCCCTTTCTGCAAAATCAGCCAGCCGGATCTTATGCATATAATTTTCATCTACATATTGAATCAACCGCTTTATGCGCGCATTCCGCTTCGAAATGATCTCGGTTTCTTCCTTGGTCCGCAGGTGAGTTGGCAAGCTCTTCAGCAAAAAATAAAGTAGCTCGAAGCTCTTTCCGATGCAGAACAGACTATAGTGGTCCTCTTTTGCAAGGTATGCCTTCATGATTTGCTTCAAGGACTCCCGAAGTCGTTCTGCTTCCGCTTCCTGCATACATCTGTGGGGCAACTTTTCATCCACATGGACCGGCAAAAGCTCCGGGAGGATATTCGGAGAGATCTGCAGACACAAAAATGTACAGCTTTCTCCCGCCTTATGTAATTCATGGGGTTCATTTGGGTTAAACAGGATCAGGTCGCCCGGTCGTACCAAATACCGCTCTGCACTGCTGGTGACCGCCAACCCGCCATCCAGGACCCAGATCAGTTCCCATTCCGGGTGGATATGGAGCGTACGATAATCTACAGTATTAAAAAAGATGCTCAGCCCCTCAACCTGCCTATGATATATAACCTCAAATTCATCCATCATACAACCTCCGGCCTATCCTTGATGACATATCTTTTCACACAGTATAACAGAGAATGATACGATTATACAGTTCTTTTCATCTTTTTCTATCTACATTTTAAGCAAGAGTCGAAGGTCAATGGTCGTGCTCGTCTGGCTGTAATAAAGCTGAGTTAATCATGCGCTGCCCCGTAAAGTCTTAATTGAATGCCAGCTATCAAGACGAGGCAGAATTCCCCAAAGGGCAATTAGGTTCTGAAAAAAATTACCGAAGGAATTGCTCAAACTTATAGAACATAAATAACGTTTCCCTCTCCCTCCTTCACTGAGCGGGAAACGTGCATCAGGATGCCTTTGAATTCTTAATTTTATTACAATATCTGGATACTGCAACGCAGTTTGGACATGCTCACTCCCATGGCAAAACACAGCTTGCGCCTGGCTACATAAAAAGCGGCCAGCAACAATGTAGCTGCTGACCGGGAAAATTTTTATATTTTTTGCTGTCCTTCTGGCGGGGTACACTTCAAGGATAAGCACCGTCTACTGTTACGGTTTAAAACCGTTCTTGACCTGCGGCTGTATCAGGCCACGGGTCCTCTTCTTGTCATCCAACGCCGCCTGCTGCTTGGCGCCCTGTTCGCCTGCCAATTCTTGCTGGCCACCGCCAAGATCGTACACAGAAACTTGAAGCAGCCCGCACCATTCCTCCTGTCTGCCAATGCCGGCCGGAGCCAGCATGACAGGGACGCGCCCTTCCATCTCAAGGGCGGACCTGCCCTCCATTCATTTATTTGAACAACGCAAGCAAATCATAAATCGTTTCCAGTTGGTATGTTCCTATGGCCTGCTTTGCCGCCGGGCCGACACTGGCCGCGTCCATGCCGCCCGCCTGTGCCGCCTGTATGCCTGCCTGTGCGTCCTCCACCACCAGGCAGTCCGCCGCAGGCAGCCCGAGCTTTTCCGCCGCCAGCAAAAAGACCTCGGGGTCCGGCTTGGACCGTTTGATCTGGGTCCCATCCGCCACTGCGTCGAACCAGCCGGACAGGCCCAGCCGTTCCAGGATCGCCACTGCGTTCTTGCTGGACGACCCGATCGCCAGCGCCAGCCCTCTGGCCCGCAGCGCCTGAAGGGTCTCCGGGACGCCAGGCAGGATGTCCTTCTCCGACAAGGTGCCCAGCAGCTCCCGGTAGCGGGCGTTCTTCTCTTCCGCCAGCCGCCGCTTCTGCTCCTGGGTCCACTCTCCCCTGCCGTGAGACAGGATGCGCTCCAGGCTCTCCATCCGGGACACGCCCCGCAGCTGGTCGTTCATCTCCCTGTCAAAGGGGATCTGACAGCGGTCAGCTATCTCTTTCCATGCCAAGTAGTGCAGCTCGTCTGTAGAGCAGATCACTCCGTCCAAGTCGAATATGACCCCTTTGTATCTCATACCCATATCGCCTTCCATCAGATGTCCTTTCCAAACATGCCGCAGAACGGATCCACCGGAGATGTGCCCTCAAAAGGCGCCTTCCCTGTGATACGGTCCACCACCGCTTTGACGGTGTAGGGCGAGGCATTGTACGCATTGACGATCGTGCGGATCATGGGCACATCCACGAAGCCGTACGGATTGCCCAGAGACACGAACAGCGTGGGCAGCTCGTTGACGAAGTACGGGCCGTCTTCCGCCACCGTGCCGTGCCACTGGATCCGGGCGCACGTCTGATAGCTGGCGTTGATGACATTGGAGAAATACATAATGATGTCGTGCTCTCTGCGGATCTGCTCCATGGGGATTACGGTCTCGGAGATGTCGCAGTGGTCGCTGTCGTAGCAGTCCACCTCGAACCCGGCCTGCGTGAGCGCCTCGATGACCCAGTCCTTGCAGCTGGCACCCCCGGTAAAGCCGGGCTTGTCGCCGACGATGAACAGCCAGACCCGCTTGTGTGTGTCCGGCGTCACCGGCAGGAGCCGCTGGGTGTCTTTGACCAGCGTGACCGCCTGATCCGCGCAGGTCTGCGCCAGCGCGCGGAAGGCTTCGCATCCCACCACATCGGCATACCCCTCAACAGAGAATGTCTCCTTTTTGTGCAGGCCAAGGGAGGCCTTCAGCCCCAGGATCCGGGTACACGCCTCGTCCAGCCGCTCCAGGGGCACGATACCGGCCTGCACTGCGTCCGTCAGATACCGGATATCCTCCTCCAGGTTCTTGCCGAACAGGATCATGTCCACGCCGGCGTTGATGGTCGCCGGGATCTGCTGCCTGCGCTCCATGGCGCAGCAGTAGCCGATCATATTGGCGGCATCCGTCAAAACGACCCCCTGGAAGCCCAGCTTGGTGCGCAGCAGGCCGTCGATCAGCTCCTTTGAGCAGGAGGCCGGCATCTGCTCGCTGTCCTTGAGCCCCGGGGAAAAATGCCTTGAGTAGGCGGGCTGCATGATATGGCCCGCCATCACGGTCTGCGCCCCTTGCTCGATCAGGGCGCGGTAGATCATCCCATAGGTGGCGTCCCACTCCTCGCAGGAGAGGTCGTTGACCGAGGTGACCAGGTGTTGGTCCCGCTCGTCGCACCCATCTCCCGGGAAATGCTTGATGGAGACCGCCACCCCATGCTTCGAGATGCCGTCCAGATAGGCCGAGCACATGCTCCGCACCACCTCCGGATCGCTGCCGTAGGTGCGGGTGTTGGTGATGGGGTTGCGCCAGTTGCGGTCGATGTCGCACACCGGCGCGAAGGCCAGGTTGAAGCCGACGCTGGCCGCCTCCGCCCCGCTGATGTCTCCCAGCAGTCTGGCGTTCTCCACGCGCCCGGTGGCGGCCACCTGGAGCTGGCTGCCGAAGGGGGTGCCCTCTACCAGGGCGCCGCTCCCCCCCGCCTCCAGGTTGGCCGCGATCAGCAGGGGGATCTTGGCCGCGGCCTGGATCTTGTCGTTCCGGCGTTTCAGCTTCTCCGCCTGGTTGGGCCGGTACATGATCCCGCCGATGTGCAGGTCCTCCACCATGGCCAGGGCGTCCTCATCCGAATCCGTCAGGCCGATGGCGAAAAACACCTGCCCGATCTTCTCCTCCAGCGTCATCCCGGCCAGCGTCTCATGGACCCAGCGCACGCCGTCCTCGTCCAGGTGATAGGGCCGCTCATATAAGTCCAACTTTCCCATCGCTCAACCCTCGTGCTTTGCCAGGCGCTTCGCACCCACCTGCTTGGAGCGGGTGTCCATGATGACCGCGATGATCAGCACCGCGCCCTTGATCATATTCTGGTAGTTGCTGCTCAGACCGACCATCACCAGCCCCTGGGACAGCACGCCGATGACCAGCACGCCAGTCACCACGCCGCTCGTCTTGCCGGTGCCGCCGCTGATGGACACGCCGCCCAGCACCGCCGCGCTGATCACGTCATTGCTCAAGGTGGCCCCGCTGTAGGGAGAGCCCGAGAAGGAACGGGACATCATGATGATGCCGGCGATGCCCGTCAACAGGCCGCACAGCGCGCTGGCGATCATCTTCACCTTGTTGACGTTGATGCCGGACAGCCGCGCGGCATCATTGCTCCCGCCGACCGCGAAGAAATACCGTCCCATATAAGTCTGGTTCAAGATGAACGCCACGATCGCCGCGATGACCGCGAAGATGATCACCGCCAGCGGGATGCCGAACACATACCCCTGGCCGAGGAATTTGATGCTGTCGGGCAGGCCGTACACCGTCGCGCCATTGGTGATGACCATGTTCAGGCCGTCCACCACCTGCATCATCGCGATCGACACGATCAGCATCGGGATGTTGAACTTCAGCGCGATCAGCCCGGTGAGCATACACACGACCACGCACAGGAGCACCGCGATGATGATCGCCAGCCACATCGGCAGCCCAGCCTGGTACAGCAGCGCGCAGGCAACGCCCGCGAAGGCGTACACCTTACCCACGGAGAAGTCCAGGTTGCCGGTCAGCATCAGGAAGGACACGCCCAGCGCCACAATGCCCGTGGTGGCCACCTGGCGGATGATCGTCAGGATGTTGTCCACCGTGAAGAACCGCTCAGACTCCAGCACCGCGAACAGGATGACGATGATCACCAACAGGATCTGGGCCACGAATTTTTTGGACAGGTCTGCCACCTTTTTTACGAAACCACTCATTTCTCATTCACCCCTTATCTCTCGCCGGACGCCAGGTCCAGCAGGTCGGTCTTGTCAAATCTGTCTGCGGAGCGCTCTCCGGCCAGCCTGCCCTCAGAGATCACCAGGATCCGGTCCGACATGCCGGTCAGCTCCTCAAAGTCCGAGGACACCATGATGATAGACTTCCCTGCGGCCACCAGGTCGTGCATGAGTTGGTAGATCTCATACTTCGCCCCCACGTCGATCCCCCGCGTCGGTTCGTCAAAGATCAGGATATCGCTGTCGGTGGCCAGCCACTTGGCCACGATCAGCTTCTGCTGATTGCCCCCCGACAGGAACTGGGCCTCCTGCTCCAGGCCGGGGGTCTTGACGTGCAGGCTCTCCACATAGGACTGGACCGCTTCCCGCTCCGCCCTCTTGTTGATGACGCCCCGCTTGCAGAATCGCTTGATGCAGGACAGGGAGATGTTGACCAGCACCGACTTGTCCAGCAGCAGGCCCCGGTTCTTCCGGTCCTCCGGGATCAGGCCGATGCCGTGCGCGATCGCCTGGTACGGCTCTTTCACATCCACCGCCTTGCCCTGGAGCTCTATCGCTCCGCCGCTCTTGTGGACGTCGCCGAAGATGACGCTCATCAGCTCGGTGCGCCCGGCCCCCACCAGGCCGGCAAACCCCAGGATCTCGCCCCGGTGCAGCTCGAAGGAGATGTGCTCCACCCCGTTCCCGGACAGGTCGTTGATCCGCAGAACCACTTCATCGGAGGCCACGCAAGTGTGGGGATAGGCCGTGTCGTTCAGCTCCCGCCCGATCATGGCCTTCACCAGCTCTTTCCGCGTGGTGCCCGCCGTGTCCATCTGGCAGACATAGCAGCCATCCCGCATCACCACGATCCGGTCCGTGATCTCAAAGACCTCTTCCATCCGGTGGCTGATGTAGATGATCGCCACGCCGGAGGCCTTGAGCTTGCGGATGATGTTGAAGAGGATGTCTACCTCTTTCACCGTCAGCGGCGCAGTAGGCTCGTCCAGGATCAGCACCCTGGTGTGGAGCAGCACCGCCTTAGCGATCTCCACGATCTGCATCATCGCCGGGGACAGCGTGAAGAGCATGGCGTTGGGGTCGATATCCGTGCCGAAGTCCTCGAATATCTTCCGGGCCTCTTCCACCATCTTCTTTTTGTTGACGATCACTCCGTTGCCGATCAGGTTGCCCATGAACATATTCTCCACGATCGGCAGATCCCGCACCAGCGTGAACTCCTGGTACACCGCGCCGATCCCCAGCTGTCGGGCCTGAGCGGGAGTGATGCGCTCATAAGGCGTCCCATCCACCACGATTCTGCCTGAAGTCGGCGCGTGCGCCCCGGTCAGACATTTGACCAGCGTGGATTTTCCCGCCCCGTTCTCTCCCATGAGGGCGAGCACCTCTCCCTCGTGGAGCTCAAGGGACACATCAGTCAATGCGTTGACCCCGGGAAACACCTTGCTGATATGTTCAAAGGCGATCACTGTTTTACTCATGTCTCCCACCTCTGTCCGATGCTTTTCGGTGAGACCCCCCGTCCGGAACTGAGACGGGGGGCCTCATAGCATGATATTTTTGATTCGGCCGCAGGCTTACTCTGCCTCGGTGACATATTCGGCCGCGTTGCTCCCATCGATTAGGGTGTATTCCGTGATAATGTCAGACTTGGTGCCGTCCGCCAGAAAATCCACGATGCTGTTGCCGCAGCCCCGTCCGATGGCGACGGTGTCCACATAGACCGTGGCGGTCATGCAGTTGGTGCCGGCGGCGATGGTGCGGATGGCTTCATCCGTGCCATCCAGGCCAATAATCATGATGTCGCCGGGGGCTGCCCCACGGGCCTCCAGCACCTGAGACACCGCCACACCCATTTCGTCAGACTGGGTGAAAATGATCTTTACATCGGGATTCGCCGCCAGGATTGCCTCCGCCACGTTCATGGACGCGTTGGTGTCGGACGCGTACTGGCTGTTCACGATGTTGACCCCCAGGCCGTTGACCAGCCGCTCTTCGAACGCCGCCTCCTGCGCGGCCTTGTACTGGCCGGCATTGGTGTCAGGGTTGTTTGCGTCGGCCAGCCAGATCGTCGCCATCTCAGGCGCTTCCAGGCCCTTTTCTGCGATAAAGCTCTCGATGGCCTCCGCCACCATGACGGACTCGGCCGGCTCGTCCTCTACTACCATGGCGTCATAGTAGCCCTCGGACCAGCCGATGAGGTAGATACCCTGATCCTGGGCCTGCTGGCACAGGTCGGCCAGGCCTGCGGCGTTCATGCAGTTGACTACGATGGCGTCGCAGCCAGCGTTGATCAGGTTCTCCATGCCGGCGATCTCCTGGTCCACAGAAACCTGGGAGTCCGAAACGATCACCTGCATCCCGTTGGCCTCGCACACCTCTGTCACGCCGGCGATCAGGTCGTTGCACCACTGAGACTGCGTCGAGACCACCAGCACGCCCACCTTGGCGCCGTCGATCTCACCGCTCTCCACCGCATCCGTGATGGCCTCAGAGGGGGACTCGGCCGGTGCCGACTCGTTTCCGGCATCAGAGCTGCAGCCCGCCATCGCACCCAGGCAGAGGGCCAGCGCCAGCAGGCCGGCCAGCATTTTCTTCATCTTCATCTTTTCCACTCCTTATTTATTTTCCCGGAGCCCTTCTCCGGCAGATCACATATTAATAGCCCACAGTATAGCGGCACTTGTGGTGCCGGCTCTGCTCCACCTCGTCGATCATGCATACCGCAAAATCTTCCATGGAGATCTGGCTGTTCTGTTGGATGCTGATCTCTTTGTTGTCCGGGTCGATCAGCACCGGATACTCCGTCCCCATCCGGTATTTCCCCGTCCGTCCGCCCATATTCTCCTCCATCCAGAGGGGGGCGGTCTGGCAGCACCAGTCGAAATCGTCGATGGTCCTCAGATATTCCAGCGCGATCTCGTGGCTGCCGATGATGGCGTCATTGGCCTTGTGGGTCTGCCGGTGTCCCGGCACCTTCTGGTCGTCCAGCAGATACACCCCCGGCCTGATCCAGCTGGAGACGCCACCGCAGACATAAATCATCCGCGGCACCCCTGCCTTTTTGCAGGCGTCGATCCCGCACTGCACTACGTGGGTGATTTTGTCCACCCCTTTCAACACCGGGATCACCGTGAAGATGTACGCGTCACAGCCACGGATCGCCTGGGCGATGCCTTCTACGTCCTCCATGTCCAGTTGGTGGAAGTCCACTGCGTCATCTACGTTCGGGCCTTTGACGTGGTCGATGCCCACCACCTCATGCCCGCGGTTCAACGCCTCCCGCATGATGCGGGTAGCTACCCGTCCGCTGATGCCCAAGATCCCGATCTTCATTCCGCCGCCTCCTTCGTTTGATACATCTGATGAGGGGTCTTCCACGCCACGCAAATGCGTGTCCGGCTGAAGCGCCTGCGCTCGATCTCATCGACCACCGCGAAGCCGAAGTCCTGCGTGGAGATGAAGCTGGTGTCCGCAAAGGGGTAGTGGTCCGGGTCGGGGGTGTCCAGCGCCGCCACCCGCTCGTCCAGGGTGCAAAGGCGGTCCACGGCGATGTCGTATTCCCGCAGCTGCTTGTCCGGCAGGCATTTGGCCGCCGGCGCGATCTCCAGCCAGTCCACTTCCTTTTCCTGCAGGTACATCTCATGGGTGTGGAGATGCTCTCCGAACCAGTCGCGGTAGAACGGCGTCAAGAAAGTGGTCTCGTTCAGCCGGAGCCCCGGCCGCACCTCGAACACACAGGCATCGGCCACCGCGATCAGCCGCCCGATCCGCTTTGCCCGGCAGCACTCCAGCACGTTCCGGCACCAGGCCGTGAACGTGTCGTGGACGAACGGGTCTGGGATCAGCGCGTTCACCAGCACATCCGTATTATCCGGCACTGTCTGCATCAATGCCTCCAGCGAAGCCGCGTCCGCCTTCAGCGAGGGCAGGTCGGGCGTCATGGTGTAACGGATATCCTCAGGGTTCCTGGATATCACCGTGACACTGTGCTCCCGATGGACCGCCTCCAAGGCGATCTCCGAACCGAGCCAGCCGGTCCCGCCAACGATCGTGATTTTCACCGATCATATCCCTCCATCCGTTTCGATCATAGTCTTATCATACAGATCTTTGCCCCCCGCGTAAATGACACAGATCTTAGAAAAAGTACCTTATCTTTGGATCATATCACAAAGATATGGAAAAGCAGTCCATTCAAATAGGCAAATTGCCCATTTGAATGGACTGCTTTCTGTGAAACTTATACAAATGCTGAGGACACGCCCAGCCCCGGCGCATATGGTCCATCCCAGGCCTGTATGGACCGCCTCTGGCTCGGTCTTTCCCGGGGACGGAAAAGGATTAGGACAGCCTGCACAGCTCATCCGCGCCCAGCTGGGTCAATTCGTGCGTATCGCTCTCAATCACGATATAGACGCGGTCGCGCCTTCTCGCACTGTCCCGGATCAAGGTGTGCAGCTCCTCTGTCTCCTTCGTGTCGAGCTGAGATGCCGCGTGGGCGAATATGACCACGTCCGGCATCGCAGCGAACGCCCGGGCCGTTTCCAGCCGTTTACGGCAGGACTCGTCCAGCGCGGCGCAGTCCTGCTCATCCCAGTGCTCCAGCAGCGGACCGAAAAACGCCGCAGACTGCAGCGTGCGCCGGGCAATGTGGTCCGAAACCCGCCTGTGGACCATACCGCTCCTGCTGTAGGCCCGGCAGGCGGAAAAGCTGACGTTTTCCGCGATGCTCCAGTTCTCCAAAACCGGGCTGGACCCAAAGTGCCCGCACACGATCTCGATCCGCTTTCCCCGTCTCCGCAGCGCCTGCAACGAATAGAGCTCTCCCTGGATCCGGATGCGGACGTTCCGCTCCAACCATTCCTCAGCCTCGTCCGCCCTTCTGGGGAACGTCCGGTTCGCGTCCAGTACCCCAATAACATCCCCCTTTGATACGGTAGCCAGCTGCATGCCCGTCCTGGCATCTACAATCGCGGCCTGGGTCTCCTCAGGGGCCTGCCGCCCCTGGGGAAAGGGGGCTTTTGACGGGGCGGGGCGCGGGCGGGAC